>JABDPT010000091.1 GCA_013042605.1 Paracoccaceae bacterium | reverse complement strand
CCCACGGTTTCGATCAGCACCACATCGAACCCCGCCGCTTCGCAGACCGCCACGGCCTCGCGCGTGCGGCGTGCGACGCCGCCCAGGGCGGTCTGGCTGGGCGACGGGCGGATGAAGGCCAGCGGGTCGCGCGACAACCGCTCCATCCGCGTCTTGTCGCCCAGGATCGAGCCGCCCGACCGGGTCGAGGAGGGATCGACCGCGAGCACCGCCACGCGCAGCCCCTGCCCCGTCAGCAATTGGCCGAACGCTTCGATAAACGTCGATTTGCCCACCCCCGGTGTGCCCGAAAGCCCGATGCGCAACGCCTCGCGCCCGGTTTTCTGCAACCGCTCGAGCAAGGCCGCCGCTTGCGCGCGGTGATCGGCCCGCCCGCTTTCGATCAGCGTTATCGCCCGCGCCAAAGCCCGGCGGTTGCCCGCGATCACCTGTCCTGCCAGTTCGTCTGTGTCCATCCGGCCCGTCCGCAACCCTTTGGCCCTGAATGCCCTTTCGCGCGGCCCCCTGTCCAGACCTCACTGGCGCGCCCGCGATTTGCACGCGATAAAGCGGCCATGATCGCCACGCTTCCCATCGACGCCGCCCTGCCAGCGCTGCTTGACGCCTTGCGCGCCTCTGGCCTCGCGGTGCTCGAGGCGCCGCCGGGCGCGGGCAAGACCACCGGTGTGCCGATGGCGCTTCTGGCATCGGGGCTGGTTGCGGGGCGCATCCTGATGCTGGAGCCCCGCCGCATCGCCGCCCGCGCCGCCGCCGAGCGGATTGCCGAGATGCTGGGCGAACCGGTGGGACAGCGCGTCGGCTACCGCATCCGGGGCGAGACGCAGGTGTCGAAGGCCACGCGGATCGAGGTCGTGACCGAGGGCATCCTTACCCGCATGCTGCAACGCGATCCGGGGCTCGAGGGGGTCGGCGCGGTGATCTTCGATGAATTTCACGAACGTTCACTGAACGCCGATCTCGGGCTGGCGCTGTGTCTTGAGGTGCGCGGCGCCCTGCGCGAGGACCTGATGCTGTTGGTGATGTCGGCGACCCTCGATGGCGCGGCGGTGGCCGATCTGATGGGCGGCGCGCCGGTGATCCGCTCTGAAGGGCGGGCCTATCCGGTGGACACCCATTGGCTTGACGCGCCGCCGCCCAAGACCCAGCGCCTTGAGGCAGGCGTGGCCGATCTGGTGCGCCGCGCGGTGGCCGAGACCGAGGGCGGCGTGCTCGTCTTCCTGCCCGGCGAAGGCGAAATCCGCCGGGTGGCGTCATTGCTCGACGGCACCCTGCCCGCCCCTTGCGCGTTGCGCCCGCTTTTCGGGGCCATGCCCTTTGCCGACCAACGCGCGGCCATCCGGCCCGACGCCAGTGCCCGCAAGATCGTGCTGGCCACCTCGATCGCGGAAACGTCGCTCACCATCGAAGACATCCGCGTCGTGGTCGATGCGGGCCGCGCGCGGCGGGCGCGGTTCGAGCCCGGCGCGGGCATGGCGCGGCTGGTGACAGAACCGGTCAGCCGGGCCGAGGCCGATCAGCGGCGCGGGCGCGCGGGCCGCGTGGCGCCGGGCGTGTGTTACCGCATGTGGACGCGCGGGGCGGAAGGCGCGCTGCCCGCCTTTGCCCCGGCCGAGATCGAAGTGGCCGACCTTGCCGGCCTGGCGCTCGATCTCGCGCAATGGGGCGCGCGGGGGGCGTCGGAACTGGCCTTTCTGACCCCACCCGGAGACGGGGCCTTCGCCGCCGCCCAACGCTTGCTGGGCGATCTTGGGGCGCTCGATGAGAGCGGCGCGATCACCGGCCATGGCCGCGCCTTGGCCGCCCTGCCGCTGCACCCCCGGCTCGCGCATATGCTTGTCGTGGCGGGGCGGCCCGCGGCGCCACTCGCGGCCCTTCTCGCCGAGCGTGATCCATTGCGCGATGCGGGCGTCGACCTGTCGCGCCGTCTTGAGGCCATGACCGGTGGGCCGGTGCCACCGGCCGCCCGTGACGCCTTCGCCCGGATCCGCGAGGAAGCGAAACGTCTGGCGCGGCTGGCCGGGCCAGAGGCGCGCGCCCTCACGCCCGCGCAGATGGCCGCACTCGCCTATCCCGATCGCATCGGGCTGCGGCGGCCGGGGGACGATCCGCGCTGGGTGATGTCGGGCGGCAAGGGTGTGCGGATGCGCCCCGAGGATGCGCTTGCCGGTGCGCGGCTCATCGTGGTGACCGATACCGACGGCCACCCGCGCGAGGCGACGGTGCGCCAGGCGATTGCCATCGACGAGGGCGCATTGCGCGACGTGCTCGGTGACCGGATCGGCTGGCAGACCTCCTGCGACTGGTCGCGCCGCGAGGGGCGGGTGCTGGCGCGCCAACAGGAACGGCTGGGCGCGCTGGTCCTCGACGATCGGGTCTGGCGCGACGCCCCGCCCGAGGCGCTGGCCCGCGCGATGGCCGACGGGGTGCGCGCGCTTGGGTTGAACTGGACCGATGCGGCCCGGCGTTTTCGCGCGCGGGTGATGCTGGTACGCGCCACCGGGGCCGATCTGCCGGATATGTCGGATGAAGGGCTGATGGCGCGGCTCGATGACTGGCTTCTGCCGCATCTCGGCGGGCTGCGCAGCGCGGCCGACTGGAAACGGTTCGACATGACCGACGCGCTGCGCGCGAGCCTGAGCTGGGATCAGATGCAGGCCGTCGACCGCGCCGCCCCGGCGCAGTTCACGACGCCGCTGGGGCGCAAACTGCCCATCGACTATGCCGGCGAGGCGCCAGAGATTGCGGTGCGCCTGCAAGAGATGTTCGGCCTGACCGCGCACCCACAGGTCGCGGGCGCGCCCTTGCGCATCGCCCTGCTCTCACCCGCCGGGCGCCCGGTGCAGGTGACGATGGATCTGCCCGGTTTCTGGGCCTCGAGCTATGCGGATGTGCGCAAGGACATGCGCGGGCGCTATCCCAAGCACCCCTGGCCCGAAGATCCGACCACGGCCCCGCCGACCACGCGCGCCAAACCGCGTAAGTAACGCGGCCCGCCCCCCCATTCTTTGGTCAGGAAATATCCTGGGAGTCCGGGGGCCAGCCCCCGGCCACCGCTCACACGCCCAGGCAGTGCCGCAGGATCGCCTTTTGTGCGTGCAACCGGTTCTCGGCCTCGTCGAAGATCACCGAATGCGGCCCGTCCATGACCTCGCTCGTGACCTCTTCCTCGCGATGCGCGGGCAGGCAATGCATGAAGAGCGCGTCCGGCTTGGCCCGCGCCATCAAGGCGGCGTTCACCTGATAGGGGCGCAGAAGGTTGTGCCGCCGCTCGCGCGCCGATTGCGCGTCATGCATCGACACCCAGGTGTCGGCCACGATGAGATCGGCCCCTTCGACGGCCTTCTCGACATCGCGTTCGATGGCGACCGTCACCCCCTTGCCGCGCGCAAAGGCCATCGCTTCGGCCTCGGGCTCCAGAGACTCCGGCCCCGAGAACGTCAGATCGAAGCCGAACTGCCCCGCGGCGTGCAGGAAGGACGCACAGACGTTGTTGCCATCGCCGGTCCAGACCACCTTGGCCCCGGCGATAGGGCCGCGATGTTCCTCGTATGTCAGGACATCTGCCATGATCTGGCAGGGATGGGTGCGGTCGGTCAGCCCGTTGATCACGGGCACCGTGGCATGCTCGGCCAGTTCCTGAAGGGTCGTTTCCTCGAAGGTCCGCAGCATGATCAGGTCGACATAGCGCGACAGCACGCGGGCGGTGTCGGCGATGGTTTCGCCATGGCCAAGCTGCATGTCGTTGCCCGACAGAACCATCGTCTGCCCGCCCATCTGGCGGACGCCGACATCGAACGAGACGCGCGTTCGGGTCGAGGGTTTTTCGAAAATCAGCGCCACCATGCGGCCCGCCAGCGGCTGGGCATCATCGGGCGTGCCCTTGGGCCGCCCGGCGCGCGCTTCTTTCATCGCGCGGGCCTGGTCGATCATCGCGCGCAGATCGCCCGCGTCGGTTTTGTGGAGGTCGAGAAAATGCGTCATCTGTTGTCTTTCCTCATCAGCAGATCGGGGGGCGGCCGGGGGCCAGCCCCGCCGCCCAAGGGCGGGCCCCGGAATATTTCTGGCCAGAAGACCCTAGGCCGCGGATTTTTCAAGAGAGGTGGCGGCGCGGTCGAGCCGGTCGACGGCTTGCGCGATCTCATCCTCGGTGATGGTGAGCGGGGGCAGAAGGCGCACGACATTGTCGGCGGCCCCGACAGTCAGCAGGTGTTCGCCGTAGCCAGCGGCCACCACATCCGTATTGGGCACCACGCATTTGAGGCCCAGCATCAACCCCGACCCGCGCACCCACTCGAACACGGTCGGGTGACCGGCCACGAGCCCTTCGAGTTTCTGGCGCAAAAGCCCCGCCTTGCGCCCGACCTCGTCGAGGAACGCATCCTCGGCCACGATATCCATCACCGCATTGCCCACCGCGCAGGCCAGTGGGTTGCCGCCATAGGTCGAGCCGTGGGTGCCCGCGGTCATGCCCGACGCGGCCTCTTCCGTGGCCAGCACCGCACCCAGCGGGAAGCCGCCGCCGATGCCCTTGGCGACCATCATGATGTCGGGCGTCACGCCGGCCCATTCATGGGCGAAAAGCTTGCCCGTCCGGCCCATTCCGCATTGCACTTCGTCGAAGATGAGGAGAATGCCCTTCGCATCGCAAAGATCGCGCAGACCCTTGAGGCATTGGTCCGGCACCGGCCGGATGCCGCCTTCGCCCTGCACCGGCTCGATCAGGATCGCGCCCACAGTATCGATGATCGCCGCCTGCAACGCGTCGTGATCGCCGAAGGGCAGATGTACGAAGCCGGGCAGAAGCGGGCCGAAGCCCCTTGTCATCTTCTCGGACCCCGCGGCAGCGATGCCCGCCGAGGACCGGCCGTGAAACGACCCTTCGAAAGTGATGATGTCGGTCTTTTCGGGCTGGCCATGGTCAAACCAGTATTTGCGGGCCATCTTCACGGCCAGTTCGCAGGCCTCGGTCCCCGAATTGGTGAAGAACACTGTGTCGGCAAAGGTCTTTTCCACCAGCTTGTCGGCCAGCGCCTGTTGCTCTGGGATGCTATAGAGGTTCGAGACATGCCAGAGCTTGCCGGCCTGTTCGGTCAGCGCCGCCACAAGCGCGGGATGCGCATGGCCCAGCGCGTTCACCGCGATGCCCGCGCCCAGATCGAGGTATCGGCTGCCATCCTCGGCCACGAGCCAGGCGCCTTCGCCATGGCTGAAGCTGAACTGGGTCCGGTTATAGGTCGGCAGGAGGGACGGGATCATCGCTATGGTCCTTGCAACAAGAGGCCCAAGTGGTGCCAGCGGCACCGGGGCGTGTCAACGATTTGAAAAGGCAGGAAAGGGGCGCGGCAGGCGCGCGGGATCGGACGCTTGGGTCAGCGTCGGCGTCGGAGCGTATGTGCGGCGCGTGTGATCATGGGCGGGGCTTTAGCCGATGGTGGCCCATTCTGCCAGAGAAATCTGCGAGCCTAGTCCACGGCCCAGGTTCCGCTGAGCACGCGTTGCTGGCTGTCGGCGATGCTTGTGACAATGCCGCCATGCACCCCGGCGATATCCGCCCCGGTGTCACCATAGGCTTTGCCCGCGAAATCGGTGCTGCCGCGCTAGGTGCCGCTTGTCAGGTTGAAGTTGCCGCTGACCGCATTGCCACTGGCTGACCCCGACACCGATCCCACCAAGGTGGTGAACCCGGTATAAAGATCGCCTGAGAGCGCGCCGGTCTGGAAATTCACGGTCAGGTCCATCTGGCCATTGATGACGTCACCGCCGCCGGCGAGCGCATCCGCCGTTGAATTCGGATAGACCTGGCCGCCCCAGCTTCCCGAATAGACCCCTGTTCCCACCGGCAGCCCCGCCACCGGGGTTTCGATGCCGACCTGGCCGAAGCCGCCGACCGAACCCTCGGTATAAGCAATCAGAGCGAAATCCGGCCCTGTGTTCAGGAGCAGGGAGGGGACCGAGAGAACGAGGCTTCGGCCATAGGCTCCACCGGTGATCGTGGCCGGGCCGAGCGCCGGATCGGCGGTCAGCGCGATCTCTGGTCTGCCGCCCAGCCGCAGAAAGGCGGTTTGACGGTCGGGGCTGAGCCGGATCACCGCGTTTGTCAGAACCACGTTATTGGTCAGGCCCTGATTGAGCACCAGCGTGCCAGACACCCCTTTGGAAATCAGCGAGGATTGCATCGTATCGGTCGGACCGCTGGCCAGAACCGGTGTATAGGACAGGGGGCCGTTCAATCCGGCCAGACCGGTCCCGGTCGCTCCCCCACCACCGCCGCCGCCACACGCCGCCAGCCCGAGTATGGCCGTCGCGGCCGCGATACGTTTCACCAGATACATCACTGTCCCCTTTTGGCTTGGGGAAGCTTATGCGGGCTTTGCCGGTCGGGCCAAGGTATTTTTGGCGCGCCTACGGCTTGAGCCGATAGCCCTTGCGGAACCAGTACCAGCAGAGCGTCAGCACCACCGCCGTCGACAGCGTACAGACCGCGAGGCCCAACCAAGGCGAGCTGTCGGACCGGCCGATCACGCCGTAACGCATGCCGTCGATCAGGTAGAAAACGGGGTTCAGGTGGGTGATCGTCTGCATCGCGGGGGGCAGGCGCTCGATGGAATAGAAGGTGCCGGACAGGAACGCGAGCGGCGTGACGATGAAATTGGTGATCGCGGCCATCTGGTCGAACTTGTTGGCAAAGATCGCGGCGACGATGCCCAGACCGCCCAGAAACGCCGAACCCAGTACGGCGAAGACGAGCGCCCAAAGCGGGTGGGCGATGCCCATGCCCAGAAAGATCACCATCATCACGAGGATCGCCACCGCGACGAACACGCCGCGCGCCACGCCACCGGCGACAAAGCCCAGCACAAGTTCGAGCGGCGATAGCGGCGGCATCAGCGTGTCGACGATATTGCCCTGCACCTTGGAGATCACGATCGAGGACGACGTATTCGCAAAGGCGTTCTGGATGACCGTCATCATCAGGATGCCGGGGGCCAGAAACTGGGTGAAGGGCACGCCCATCACGTCGCCGCGCGCCGGGCCGATGGCAAGGGTGAACACCGCCAGAAACAGGCCCGCCGTCACCAGCGGCGCCAGAAGCGTCTGGGTCCAGACAGTGGCAAAGCGCATGACCTCGCGCTGGGCCAGCGTGGCAAGGCCCAGCCAGTTCCAGCGCCCGAAGCGACGTGTGCCCATTTCGACGAAGTCCGACATGCAACGCTCCTCCGGCGTGGCGCGGGCTTGTATCCCGCGCGTGCGTGACTAGAATAGAAGACCGAGTGAAAAGTCAAAGCGGCCTCAAGGGGGGCCGCTTTTCAGATAGGAAACGACGAATGTCCTGGACCGATGAGCGTGTCGAACAGCTTAAGAAGATGTGGGGCGAAGGCCAGTCGGCCAGCCAGATCGCCAAAGAGCTGGGCGGTGTGACCCGCAATGCGGTGATCGGCAAGGTGCATCGTCTGGGCCTGTCGAACCGCGCGGGCGCTGCACCCGCCAAGACCGCCAAGGAAAAGCCCGCCGCCAAGGCCGAGGCTTCACCCGCCAAGCCCGCCGCCGCCGAGGCCACACCCGCCGCGCGCCCGGCGCAAAGCCCCGCGCGCAAACAGATCATTCCGGCGGGCCAACCCTTGCCGCCGCAGCCAAGTGCGAACGAGATCAGCCCCGAAGCGCTGGCCAGCGTGCGCGAGGTCGAAAAGAAGTCGAAGAAGATCAGCCTGATGGAGCTGACAGAGCGGACCTGCAAATGGCCCGTGGGCGACCCGGCGACGGATGATTTCTGGTTCTGCGGCCTACCCGTGCAACAGGGCAAACCCTATTGCGAGGCGCATGTGGGCGTGGCGTTTCAGCCGATGTCGAGCCGCCGGGACCGCCGCCGTTAACGGTCGAACAGGTTCCGCAGACCTTTTTTCAACTCGTCCTCGATCTTGTCCTTGGCATCTTCGCGCGCGTTGTTCTGACCGCCCGCGACGCCAAGACGTTCGCTGACCTTGTCCTTGAGCTCTTGTTCGGCGCGATCCTTGGCCGCCTCGATCTCGGCCTTGACCTTGTCATTGACCAGCGCATCCATATCGAGCCGGAAGCGCGGGGCGTCCCATGTTCCGGTGATGAGAAGCGGCACGGAAATCCCCTCGCCCTCGCCCGCCAGCAGTTTCGGCGTCAGCCGGTAGTTCAGCGTCTGACCGCCAAGCCCGATCTCGCCACGCCCGGTCGCGGTCAGAAGCGGGGCCAGAACCGACAGGTTTTCGTTGATCACGACGCCGTTGACGATGCGGAAGGTGCCGGTGATCTCGTCAAAGATGGTTTTCGACCCCTGGCCCACAAAGGACGTGTCGAGGTTGCGCAGCATCCCCACAAGGTCGAGGCCCAGAAGCTCGCCCGCGCCGAAGCGGAAGCTGCCGTCGCCGTTAAGCGAATTCATGATGGCGTTGAGATTGCCGCCCGACCCCAGTACCGACAGTTCCATATCGCCGATGGACACCAGCTGATCGTAGTCGAGCAATTCGGCCAGAAGCCGAGAGATGGCGAGCGATGATCCGGCCAGATCGGCGCGCACCGACAGCCCGTCGCGAGCATTGACCACGAAACTGCCGGCCACCGCGCCGTCATAGGCCACGAGTTCACGAATTTCGGTGACCATGCGGCCCCGGTCGATGGTCACGTAAAGGTTCGTGCGACCAAGGGTCGAATTGCCAAGCGCCACGCTGTTTGCGGCAAGCGATACCTCGGCATCAATGGCATTCAGCCCGCTGGCGTCGATGGGATCGGTGGACCAGCCCTTTTGCGCGGTCTCCTGGCCGGCACCCGATTGCCCGCCGTCATCCTCGCCGCCAAGCGCCGAGAGATCGAGCGCGCCGGTGGCAAGCGATGCGGTAACCTTGGGGCGCGGCCCGTCAAGCGCGATGGCGACATCGCCCCGAAGCGTGTTCTGATCAAGCAGGAACTCTGCCCCGGCGAAGGCCACGCGCGTGTCGGTCGCATCCACCGCGCCCGAAAACGCGATGCTGTTGCGGCCCAGACCTTCGGGCAGTTCAGGTCGCGCGATGCCCGCGGCCGTTGCCACGCCTTCCAGCATGCCCAGCGTGCCGCCCAGTTCGCCGGTGACCCGCAGTGGTGCCAGCCCCGCGCGCCCGTCAAAGTGCAGGCT
Organism: Paracoccaceae bacterium; assembly: GCA_013042605.1. Classification (GTDB taxonomy): domain Bacteria; phylum Pseudomonadota; class Alphaproteobacteria; order Rhodobacterales; family Rhodobacteraceae; genus JABDPT01. The sequence continues at coordinate 4,525 of JABDPT010000091.1, read as the reverse complement.
CGCATCGCCAAGGTCGATGTTGAGCGCGATGCCGTCCGACCCTGCGCCCAGCATGCCCGAAAAGACCGGAATATTCGCAGTCACATCCAGCGGCGCCCCGTTCAGCGCACCCGTGGCGGTCAGGTTGGCCGGGCCATCGAAATCAGGCAGCGTCAGTTCGGCATCAAGGGCGGTCAGCCGGGTTTCGGCGCCCGCGGCGTCGCGATAGGTCAGGCTGGCATCGCTGATCACCGCCCGGTCGATGGAAAAGGCGGGGATACCGCCTGTGTCCTCGGGTGACGTCGCGGTCGCGGTCGTTTCAGAGGCCGAACCAGACATCTCCCAGTTGCCGGTACCGTCGGCATTGGTCTCCAACAGGATTTGCGGTGTCAGAACCTCGATGCCGGTCACGCGGATATCGCCGCCGATCAGCGCGCCGAAATCGACCGCGACGGCAAGCCCGTCGGCGCGCAGCATCGGTGTATCGCTGGCCCAGTCGGCGTTGGAAATCTCGATCGCGCCGGTGCGTACGCCCAGCGCGGGCCAAAGGCTGGGCCGAACATCGCCTTCGACGCTAAGCGTGCGGCCCGTTGCGGCCTCGAACCGGGTTTCGACCAGCGCGGCGATCCGGTCGGTGGGCATGAGAAACAGTGCCGCCACCGCCACCACGACGATCAAGACTAGCACACCGACAATTCGCAGAACCCAACGCATCGCACTCTCCCTGAAACGCATGCTCAAGATAGGGTCTGGCACCCGCCGCCTCAAGCGGATCGCACGCGCCCAATCGACAATTCGTCACCACGCCCGTATATGCCGCGCAGCATGACCCAGAACCCGCCTGCCCTTCGCCCCGATCTTGCCCGCGCCGAGGTGCCCGACGCGCGCCGCGCCGGCCAGCCCACCATCGGCATGGTGTCGCTGGGCTGTCCCAAGACGCTTGTCGACAGCGAACGGATTCTGACGCGGCTGCGCGCCGAAGGGTACGCGATTTCGCCCGATTACGGCGGCGCGGATGCGGTGATCGTGAACACCTGCGGGTTTCTCGACAGCGCCAAGGCCGAAAGCCTTGAGGCGATTGGCGAGGCATTGGCCGAGAATGGCCGCGTGATCGTGACGGGGTGTCTGGGCGCAGAGCCTGAATACATCACCGGCGCGCATCCCCGCGTTCTGGCGGTGACCGGCCCGCATCAATACGAGGCGGTGCTTGACGCTGTGCACGCCGCCGTGCCGCCCGACCCCGACCCGTTCATCGACCTGCTGCCCGCGCGCGGCATCTCTCTGACACCGCGGCATTACAGCTATCTGAAGATATCGGAAGGTTGTAACCACAAGTGCAAGTTCTGCATCATCCCCGACATGCGCGGGCGGCTTGCCTCGCGCCCCGCCCATGCCGTGATCCGCGAGGCCGAGCGTCTTGTGGACGCAGGCGTGCGCGAGCTTTTGGTGATCAGCCAGGACACCTCTGCCTATGGCGTCGATATCCGTCATGCCGAAGCCAACGGACACCGCGCCCATATCACCGATCTTGCGCGCGATCTGGGCAGTCTGGGCAGTCTGGGCGCGTGGGTCCGGCTGCATTACGTCTATCCCTATCCGCATGTGCGGGATCTGGTCCCGCTGATGGCCGAGGGGCTGGTGCTGCCCTATCTCGACATTCCGTTTCAGCATGCGCATCCTGATGTCTTGCGCCGCATGGCCCGGCCCGCGGCGGCGGCAAAGACGCTGGACGAGATTGCCGCCTGGCGCGCGACCTGCCCCGGGATCACCCTGCGCTCGACCTTCATCGTCGGCTATCCGGGCGAGACCGAGGCCGAGTTTCAGACGCTGCTTGACTGGATGGACGAGGCGCAGCTCGACCGGGTCGGCTGTTTCAAATACGAAAACGTCGCTGGCGCGCGGTCGAACGCCCTGCCCGACCACGTGGTCGAAGAGGTCAAGCAGGACCGGTGGGACCGGTTCATGGCCAAGGCGCAAGAGATTTCCGCCGCCAAACTGGCCGCGAAGGTGGGTCAGGTGATGGAGATCATCGTCGATGAGATCGACGAAGAAGGGGCCACCTGCCGCACCAAGGCCGACGCGCCCGAGATCGACGGAAACCTCTTCATCGACGAAGGGTACGAGACGCTGACACCGGGCGATATCGTGACCGTCACCGTGGACGAAGCGTCTGAATACGATCTTTGGGGGCGGCTTGAGACAGGGGCCTGAGTTTGCTACCGCTGGGCGCACCTTCTGGTCGCCACGTCGGGATGCCCCATGATTTCAAGTAAACGACTGCGGCAATTCCTGACCCCCTCCAAACGTCCCGGCATCATCGTGGCCAGCATCGGGCGGTCCGGCAGCACGCTTCTTTACCGCTCCGTGGCCGAAGCAATGTCGATGGCGCGGTTTTCGCGCATCCGGGGGCGGGTGTTCGATGAGGCGTGGGATCTTGCGGACAGCACGCTGTTGCGCGGGACGGTTTACAAGACCCATGATCACCCGGCGGCCCTTGCCGGGCGGCAGGATTTGCGGTCGCTTTTCGTCTTTGGCCAGCCTTCTGATATCGCACGCTCGGTCGTGAACCAGCGCGCGACCCATGGCGACGCGTGGGTGGCCGAACATCTGGCGCATATGCATGCCGATGGCCCCTATGAGGCGCTGTTCGAGCGGGACGTGCTGCGCCTCGAATCCCAGCTTGATGCGTGGAGCACGTTCACGGCAAGCCCGGTGCTCTGCGTGCGTTACGAAGCGCTTTGGGACGCGCTTGATGAGATCCGCGCCTTTACCGGGTTGCCGGTGGAGCTACCCGAACGGCGCGAGCGTGAGAGCAAGCTTTTGGGTGATGAGGAAGAGGCCGCGCTGCGCAGCGTTTATGGCGCGCTCGACGCGCGGGTGGCGGCGATGCCGGATGTGTTCCAGCCCACTTAACAGATACGCGGCAACTGCTCGCCCACCAGCATATCGACGATGCGGGATCCGCCGAACAGCGTGCGCATCGTGACACGCCCCGCCTCGCCCGCATGGGCCTTGCCGATGATGCAGGCCCCTTGCCCCTCGGGCAGGCTGCGCATGGCGGCAAGGGCGGCGTCGGCCTGATCTTCCGGCACGAAAGCGACCAGCGTGCCTTCGTTGGCGAGGTAGAGCGGGTCGAGGCCCAGGATTTCGCACATGCCCTTCACCTCGGCGCGCAGCGGCAGCGCGTCTTCGGCGATTTCGATGGCAAGGCCCGACGCTTCGGCCATTTCATTCAGCGCAGAGGCCACACCCCCGCGTGTCGCGTCGCGGGCCGCGCGGGTGCCGGGGGCGGCGGCGATCACCGCCTCCATCAGGTGGCCAAGCCCGGCGCAATCCGATGTCAGGTCGGTCGACAGCGCCATGTCGCCCCTTGCTGCCAGAATGGCCGCGCCATGGTCACCCAGCACGCCGTTCACGATGGCCACGTCGCCCGGCTGGATCTTGTCGGCGGAAAGATCGCGGCCCGCCGGGATGACCCCGACGCCCGATGTCGTCACAAACACCTTGTCCGCACTTCCCTTGCCGACGACCTTGGTATCGCCGGTGACGATCTTGACCCCGGCCTTCTTCGCCTCGGCCGCCATCGACGCCACGATCCGCCGCAACAGCGCAACTTCGCACCCTTCTTCGATGATGAACGCCGCCGAGAGCCAGAGCGGTATCGCCCCGCCCACCGCAAGGTCATTGACCGTGCCGCACACCGCGATCTTTCCGATATCGCCGCCGGGAAATTCGACCGGCGTGACCACAAAACTGTCGGTGGTAAAGGCCAGCCGCGCGCCCGGTTCGGTCAGCGCAGCATTGGAGAGGCGGGCCTGATCCTCCATGCTGGCCGGTTCGAAGACCGAGGTGAAGACCTCGCCGATCAGGTCGCGCATCGCCTTGCCGCCACCGCCATGGGCCAGCGTCACACGATCGTCGCGCAGGCGCGACACGCGGGTGGTTTCGTTCATTCGGCGACCTCCGGCGCGGCGCGCGCACCGCCATACTGGTAATAGGCCGCGCAGGCACCTTCGGAGGACACCATCAGCGCACCCAGCGGCATTTCAGGGGTGCAGCCCTTGCCGAATTGCGGGCACTGCACGGGTTTGATCCGGCCCGTCATCACCTGCCCGCAGGCGCAGCCTTCGGGCTCTTCAACGACGGTGCGTTCGGTGGCATAGCCGATGCCGAATTTCTCTTCGGCGTCAAAGGCGCTGTATTTCGGGCGAATGCGCAAGCCGCTGGCGTCGATCTCACCCAAACCGCGCCACTCAAAGGTCGGGCGCGCCTCATAGACGTCTTCGCAGGCGGCGATCGACACCGGATTGCCATGCTCGGGCACGACCCGGGCATACTGGTTTTCCACCACCGCACGGCCATCGCGGATCTGTTCGAGCACCATTAGCACCGATTGCAACAGGTCAAGCGGCTCGAACCCCGCGACGACGATGGGCTTTCCATAGTCTTCAGAAATGAAATCATAGGGATGCGTGCCGATCACCATCGACACGTGGCCCGGGCCGACAAAGCCGTCAAGCACCATATGCGGGTCGTCTAGCAGCGC
>JABDPT010000011.1 GCA_013042605.1 Paracoccaceae bacterium | reverse complement strand
TGATCAATGCCAATCCAGTCAGCTTTCCTCCAAGGGAGGGTCTGATCGACATCTGGATCTACGCATTCTCCCCGAGAAAGTTCGCTGTGAATGCGTGGCAGCACTTCAGTCTTGCCGAGAACGGTTGCTCCCTAATTCGGAAGATCGTGGGCGGTCAGAAAAGCTTTTACAAGGAAGTGCGTCCGGAACTTCAATAGCGCTTCCACTTTGTCCCGCACAACCGCCCATCACCCCGCATCCATCTCACATCCGCGCACCCGAGGCCTAACCCCAACCCCTAAGCCGCGTCCGTTTCCGCATCCGCGTCCGGGGTCGGGCGCGCCGGACCGAGTGGGGGGATGCGCACGTCTGCCGCTGGTTCCGCCACGGGCTCTTCTGCCACCGGGGCCGCCGCGCGCAGCCGTTGGAAGACCAGCACCGTCACATCGTCGACCGAGGACTTGCGCAGCATGCGCTTGTCTTCCACCGGCATCGTTTCGCTGCGTAGATAGTGCCAGCCATTCGCGCCATGTTCGTTCATGACCTCGGCCAGCGTCAGCGCGAACCGCGCCTCGACCCCGCCCGCACCCTTGTGCTTGCCGGCCCGACCGGGCGCAGGCACGACCTTGTATTCATAGCGTTCCATGGTTCAGCCCCCCCTGACACCGCGTTTCGCGCGTCTTATGCGCACCCCATGCCGACCTGTCTAGCAGACGTCGGTATCACGCGTCACGAGGAAAGCTTTTTCGCCACGATCTCGTTGACCGCCTTGGGGTTGGCCTTACCGCCCGTGGCCTTCATCACCTGACCGACGAACCAGCCCGCAAGCTTCGGGTTTTCCTTGGCTTTTTCCACCTGCGCGGGGTTGTCGGCGATGATCTGGTCGACCGCCGCCTCGATCGCGCCGGTATCGGTGACCTGTTTCATGCCGCGCGCCTCGACGATCCCGGCCGGGTCGCCGCCTTCGGTATAGACGATCTCGAAGAGGTCCTTTGCGATCTTGCCCGAGATATCGCCCTTGGCGATCAGGTCGAGGATGCCACCCAGTTGCGCCGCCGACATCGGGCTTTCGGTGATGTCGTGATCTTCCTTCTTCAACCGCCCGAAAAGCTCGTTGATGACCCAGTTCGCGGCCATCTTGCCGTCGCGCCCCCGGGCGACCTCTTCGAAAAAGGCCGCGTTCTCGGCCTCGGCGGTCAGCACGCTCGCGTCATACTCGGTGATCCCGAAATCGGTGACGAAACGGGCCTTCTTTTCATCCGGCAGTTCCGGCAGCGACGCGGCGATGTCGTCGACCCAGGCCTGCTCGATTTCAAGCGGCAGCAGATCGGGGCAGGGGAAGTAGCGATAATCATGCGCCTCTTCCTTCGACCGCATCGACCGGGTTTCGCCCTTGTCGGGGTCGTAAAGACGGGTTTCCTGATCGACTTTGCCACCACCCTCGACGATCTTGATCTGGCGGCGCGCCTCGTATTCGATCGCGGCCTGGATAAAGCGCATGGAGTTCATGTTCTTGATCTCGCAGCGCGTGCCCAGATGGCTGAAATCCTGCGTTTCCTGGTAGCGCTCATAGGCGCCCGGTTCACAGATCGACACGTTCACATCCGCGCGCAGGCTGCCGTTTTGCATATTGCCGTCGCAGGTGCCCAGATAGCGCAGGATCTGGCGCAGCTTGACCACGTAAGCCGCCGCTTCCTCGGGCCCGCGAATGTCGGGGCGGCTGACAATCTCCATCAGCGCGACACCGGTCCGGTTGAGATCGACGAAGGACATGTGCGGGTCCATGTCATGGATCGACTTGCCCGCATCCTGTTCAAGGTGAATGCGCTCGATCCGCACCCGCCGCGCCACGCCCGGGCCCATGTCGACGAGGATCTCACCTTCGCCCACGATGGGGTGATAAAGCTGGCTGATCTGATAGCCCTGCGGCAGGTCGGGATAGAAGTAATTCTTGCGGTCGAAGGCCGACATCAGGTTGATCTCGGCGTTGAGACCAAGACCCGTGCGCACGGCTTGCGCCACGCAGAACTCGTTGATGACCGGCAGCATGCCCGGCATCGCCGCATCGACGAAGGCCACGTTCGAATTGGGCTCGGCGCCAAAGGTCGTGGAGGCCCCCGAAAAGAGCTTCGCGTTCGAGGAAACCTGCGCATGCACCTCAAGCCCGATCACAAGCTCCCAATCCTGGGCCGCGCCCTGGATAACCTTGGGTTTCGGGGTCTCAAATGACAGATCGAGCATGGGCCGGTCCTTCGGAGGTTTCGGCGCGTTCTAGGGCAGGGCGCGCAGCGCGGCAAGGGGGCGGGCGGCCCGATCGGATCAATCGAACTGCACCATCACCGCCGTCGCCGGCGCGTCGCCCAGAACCTCGGTATGGTGGCCGGACCCATGCGTGTCCTCCATCCGCCACACATCGCCCGGCCCGATCTCGCGCGCTTCGCCATCGCTGGCGGTGACGCGGACGCGGCCGGACAGGCACACATAGAACTGCCGCTTCGGCGTGGGGTGGATCGGCTCGTTCCAGCCCGGGGCGAGGCTCAGAAACAAAACCGCCTTGGCCGGTTCCCCGTCCGAGGTGAAGATCGCCTTCGCGGGTGGGGCAAAGGTTCGTTCCTCAAGCGTCACCTCAACGGTGCGCCAATGGCTTTCGCCCGCGGCGTCGACATAAAGATGGTGGTAATGCATTGCGGCCCCTGAGCAGTGTTCCGCTCAAGGAAGGGGACGATTCGCGCTGTCGGGCAATCTTTTCTTGCCAGAACCACCTGATATCTGGGAAAAAGGCCCCGGGGGCGCAGTGAAGGATGACGCCTGATGCTGTACCGCGCCGCCTTTGGTCTTCTGGCCGCCGCCGGGCTGGCCGCCCTGATCGCCTGTTCCCGCAACGACGATCCCGCGCCGCCCGAGGCGACGCGTCTTGCGCCGGCGCCCATACAGGTCGTGGCCCGCTGGGATCACCTGCCGCAGGCCGACCGCTGGACCGATGCGGCCCTTGCCGCCCTCGATGGCCCCGGCGCGCCACTTGTCGATCTGGTCCCGGCCGACACCGCGACATGGTGCCCGGCCTACCCGGACGCCACCCGCGCCGAGCGCAAGGCATTCTGGGTCGGCCTGGTGTCGTCGCTGGCCAAGCATGAAAGCACGTGGCGGCCCGATGTGTCGGGTGGCGGCGGGCGCTGGCACGGGCTGTTGCAGATCTCGCCGGCCACCGCACGCGGCTATGGCTGTCGGGCGACCACCGCCGAGGCGCTGAAATCCGGCCCGGCCAACCTGCGCTGCGCGATCCGGATCATGGGCGTGACCGTGCCGCGCGACGGCGTGATCTCCCAGGGCATGCGCGGGGTTGCCGCCGATTGGGGGCCGTTCCACCAATCCGCCAAACGCAGCGACATGGCCGCCTGGACCCGCAGCCAAAGCTACTGCCGGGGATAGGCCGCGACCAAAAGAATTCGGGAACGGGTCAATCCGTGCTAGGCTGCGACCGTGTGGCGCTGGCCCGTTTCTCATTTTCATCGCTTTTTCATCGACCGGCGTCTCTCACGCAGTCTGGCAACGAAGCGACGAGGGGGAATTTCCATGCCATTCTATTTGTTCGAAGCAAAATACACGTCTGCCGCCATCAAGGCGCTGGTCGACAATCCGCAGGATCGCGAAGCGCCGGCCCGAAAGCTGATCGAATCCGTCGGCGGCAAGATGCATCATTTGTTCTTCTGCATGGGCGAGCGGGACGCGGTCGTCCTGATCGAAGCGCCCGATGATGAAGCCATGGCCGCCTGTGCCCTTGCGGTCGGCGCGTCCGGTGCGTTCTCGGCGGGATCGACGACCAAGCTGATGACCATGAAAGAGGCGATGTCGGCCATGAAAAAGGCGAATGCGGCGGCAAAAAGCTACGTTCCCGCAACGGGTTAGGGCGGGGAGCCCGCGCGGTTTGCTGTCGCGGGCTCGTCACGGCATCCCGATAGCGCGACCGGCACGACGCCGCGAACCGGTCACGCGCCCCGCCGATCAGAGGGGCAGCAGGTCGAACACGAGCGACGGCGACCAGATAAGGCTGGCGAGTATCCCGAGGATGCTTCCGGCCAAAAAGCCGAGATAATCCGCACGCTCCTCTCTGTCTTCGGTGACCCTCTCGGCTTCCATATCCCTGGGATTTGCGCCGGTGATTTTGCCGATCAGCCAGTCGAGGACCCGCATCTCAAGGCCAAGGGTCTTGTTGCTCACGTAGATCACGCCAAGAAAGCACAACGCGAAAAACAACCCCGCGATCCACCCGGCGACCCCCAGAAATTCTGCAAGTGCCACCACGATCGTGCCGACAATCACCCCGATGAGAAACGTGGCAAGCGCACTTATGATGTCGAAAATGGCCATGGGGTTCCTTCTTGCGGCTTGCCGAAAACCCGGCGTTTGTTCGATGCGTGCCGCATGTTGGCGCGACCGTATGAGGGTGGCAAGCGCATCAGGGCGCCCCGCCGTCATGATCCTGCCAGTTCGTATAAAACGTCGCCCAGACGCCATAGGCCAGGATGCCCCAAAGAAGAACCGACCCCGGCGCGCCCGAAAACATGAAATCGGTCAGCTTGTTCCAGCCGGGTTCGCTGTGCTGCGTTGCGCTGTCCATCGGGACAGCTTTTAACCCGGAAATATGACGAATAAAGGGCCGCGGGTGATCTGATCCGCGGCCCGGGGCCAAGCCGAAGGCGCCAAGCCCCAACCAGACCGGAGTCAAGGCCGCAGGCCGCCGGTCTGATCGGCGGCCCGTCCCGACGGGTCGGCGATCTTGCCAGCTTCCCGCGCCGCTCATATCGAAGATGACCTTGCTGCCATAAAGCTTTGCGTCGCAAACCAGGCTCGCCACCCCACGGGCCGCCGATCAGCCTGGCTTCCTAATGCGTCACCACACGCGCCCACCACGGCAACCGCGTGTTATCGACCAGCGACACGGTCGGTGCATAACGCCCGCCAAGTGCCAGCGTCGCCCGGCGCAGCATCTCGATCCCGTCCTCGGACCGTGCGGGCAGGGCGGACGCGGAAATCGGCTCGCCCACCGTCACGCGGAACGGCTGGCGGTGCTTGTTGAGCGTCTCGTGAAACAGCGTGATATCGCGCAGCGTCGGGTGGATGAGATCGAACAGGTAGAACAGCGCCGAGTTGCGCGCGCGGATGTTCACCGGGATCACCGGCAGATCGAACTTGCGCGCGATCATCGCCGCCGAGGCCATCCACGGCCGCTCGAACAGCCGCAGCCCGCGCCGCTTGGCCAGCCGCCCGGCGGGAAAGATCACGCCCAGACGCCCCGCATCGATGGCATCCCGCGTATAGGCCATCGTCTCGCGCGTCTTGGCATGGCTGCGCTTCTCGGCGCGCCATTCGACCGGGGCGATCAGCGACGACATCTGCGGCAGAACCCGCAGAATATCCGAATTGGCATAGAAAAACGCGTCATCGCGCACCCGGCGCAGCAGATGTTGCAGGATGATCCCGTCGGCAATTCCGGTTGGGTGGTTCGCCACCAAAAGCGCGGGGCCATGGCGCGGGACTTGCGACAGCCCGCTGATCTCGACGTCCCTGGCCAGCATCTCGCCCATGCAACCCATGATCTCGTCACAGGGCCGGTCGCGGAAATACTCGGCCAGCGACACGGTGCGGTCATAGCCCAGAAGACGGGTCAGAACGGCGCGCGCGGGGCGGGCCCATGGCCTGTCGGCGTAAAGCCAGGGCGCGCGCTCTTCGATCAATGGGTCAAGCCGTTCCCTCATGGCCGCGACCTATCGGGGTTCAACGAAACTTTCGTGACACCTTAGCATATCTCGCCACGGATTTCAGCCCGCAGACCGCGCTCAAAGCCCGCGTCGGCGGGTTTCCACTTCCAGGTCGTCAAGTGCCTGCGAAAAGCTGGTGAGATCGAAATAGAGCGTCTGACGCCGGTAATTCCGGTCGAATTGTTCGAAAACAAGCACATCGCCGCGCCGCATCTGCGCCAGCAGCACTTCGGCCTGAAGCGACTGATACCCGCAAAGACGCCCGCGCCGGCAATCGCCGCGCTCTTGCTGCCAGATCACCTCATTGCCGGACAGAATCGTCAGGCGGTTTTCGTAATCGCCCACCCGCGTGTTGCGCTGGGTCGAGTCGAGATAGGTCTCAAGCCCGATGGTCACGCGCGGGGTGTTCGAAAGGCTGACGAAGGCATGGTCCTGACCGCGCGTGACGACGTTGGTGTAAAGAAGAAAACACCGCTCGCGGAAAACGCCCGTGGCACGCTGGGCCTCGCAGATCGAGGTCCAGGGACCGAAGGTGACCAGATGCGTGGGCGCCCAGCCGGCTTGTGCCACGGCGGGCAGAGCCGTCAAAAACCAGACGAAAAGGGGGGCGAGGCGCATCATATCGGGCAGGTTAACCGCCCTTGGCCCGCTTCACACGTCTTTCCTGATCAAAAACTGAAGAGCGAGCGGCGATTGGCAACCCCGCGTTTGGTCAAGGCGACATCCAGAACCCGCCCGCCGGGCAGGCATTCTGGCGGGATGCGCTGGCGGCGACCATCCTTGAGGCGCAGGCTCGCGCGTTGCGAAAAGTCGAGCGTGGTCGACAGCACCGCCTCGTCGATCTCTTCGAACGGGACGGCACCCTTGCGCGCGCCGCTTTGCCAGCGGAACGTGGTCTCATCCAGATGGATCGACGCGTGGCTGTCGCGGATCACATCCCAAAGCGCGGGCGCGACAAGCAGCGCGAAAAGCGCGACGATCACCGGATGCGCATCAAGCGCGAAGATCAGCCCCAAAAGCGCCGCAAGGGCGACGCCGACCATGGCAAGCCCCGTCGGCCGCCGCGCGCGGCGCTCGAAAGACAGGGGCTCAATCGCCAAGGATGCGCCCCACCATCTCGGTCGTGTCGCGGCTCAGCGGGTCGGTCGCGGCGATGCGTTTCAGGGCATCGCGGATCATCCCCTGCCGGTCGCCATCATAGCGCCGCCATGTCTCGAACACAGTGGTCATTCGCGCGGTCGTCTGCGGGTTCACCGGATCAAGCCGGATTAGCCAGTCGGCAACCAGATCATAGCTCGCGCCCGAAGGGTGGTGGAAGCCTGCGGTATTCATCGCCAGCGCGCCGATGACCGAACGGAAGCGGTTGGGGTTCTTCCAGTCGAAATCGGGATGGGCGGTCAGGGTTTGCGTCACGTCGGCCGCGCGGTCTTGGTCGGCATGGCTGACTTGCAGGGCGAACCATTTGTCCATCACCAGCCGGTCATGCTGCCAGCGGCGATAGAAACTGGCCACCGCCTCGGCCCCGTTGCCGGCATCCAGCAGACAGGCCAGCGCGCCCAGTTCCTCGGTCATGTTGTCGGCGGCGCGAAACTGCGCCTCGGCCCGCTTGCCGCCATCAAGCCGGGTCAGCAGGGCAAGAGCCGTGAGGCGAAGTGCGCGGCAACCGGCGGCCTTTGGGTCGGGCGAATAGGGCCCGGGCAGGTTCATCGCTTCATAGACATGCGGCAACACGGGCGAGAGATGCCGGGCCAGCGCATCGGCCACCTTCTCGCGCGCGGTGTGGATCGCGGTCGGGTCGGGCGTGGTACTTGCGTCGAACAGGGTCTGGGCGATGTCATCCTCGGACGGCAGGCGCAGGACCAGCGCGCGGAAGGCCGGATCGAGCGTGTCGTCGCGCACAACCCGTTCCAGCGCATCGAGATAGGCCGGACCGGGGGCCGCGCCGTCGCGAACCATGGCGGTCAGCACATCCTTGGCCAACTGCCGCCCGGCCTCCCATTTGTTGAACGGGTCGGTGTCGTGGGCCAGAAGGAAGGCGCGTTCCTCCGCGCTGGAGTCGCGGGTAAGGATCACCGGGGCGGAAAAACCGCGCAGGATCGAGGGGACGGGTTTCGCGGCCAAGCCGTCGAAGGCAAAGCTTTCGCGGTCCTTCGTCATCTCAAGCACCGTGGTGGGCAGCACCTCGTCGCCGTTGGGGTTGAGAAGACCGACGGCGATGGGGATCACCTGCGGGTCCTTCAGGGGTTGCCCGGGCGTTGCGGCGGTGTCCTGTTCGAAGGTGAGGGTATAGCGGCCCTTTGGTTGGGCCTCGCGATCCACGTCACCTACGCCCCGGACCTGATCCGGGGCCTCTGCGGTGGCTGCGGGATCCCGGCTCTGCAGCCGGGACGCGAGGGGTGCAACGCCCCGGGCCTGACCCGGGGCCTCGCCTGTGGCCGGGAGGTCCCGGCTCTGCGGCCGGGACGGGGTATGCTCTCCACCACCCTCCGGCTCCCACGTCTCGGTCACCCGCAACCGCGGCGTTCCGGCCTGCGAATACCACTGCTCGAATTGCGACAGGTCCCGCCCCGTCGCCTCTTCAAACACGGTCAGCCAGTCCTCGATCGTCGCCGCGTCGCCATCGTGCCGCTCGAAATAAAGATCGAGCGCGCGGGCGTACCCCTCATCCCCGACCAGCGTCTTGAGCATGCCGATCACCTCGGCGCCCTTTTCATAGACGGTCGCGGTGTAAAAGTTGTTGATCTCGACAAAACTCGCCGGCCGCACCGGGTGCGCCAGCGGGCCGGTATCTTCGCGGAACTGCCGCGCGCGCAGTTGCAGAACGTCTTCTATCCGCTTGACCGCATGGGATCTTTGATCGCCCGAGAACTGTTGATCGCGGAACACCGTCAGACCTTCTTTCAGGCAGAGCTGAAACCAGTCGCGGCAGGTGATGCGATTGCCGGTCCAGTTGTGGAAATACTCATGCGCCACGATCCCCTCGATCATCTCGTAATCGCGATCGGTGGCGGTTTCGGGGCTGGCGAGCACGTATTTGGAGTTGAAGATATTCAGCCCCTTGTTCTCCATCGCGCCCATGTTGAAATCATCCACCGCGACGATGTTGAAGACATCGAGATCGTATTCGCGCCCGTAAACCTCTTCATCCCAGCGCATCGAGCGTTTGAGCGCGTCCATCGCATAGGCGCATTTCGCCTCGTCCCCGGGCCGGACCCAGACGTTGAGGTCGACCGCGCGGCCCGATGCGGTGATGAAGCGGTCGGAATAGGCGCGCAGATCGCCCGCGACGAGGGCGAAAAGATAGGCCGGTTTCGGCCAGGGGTCGTGCCATTCGGCCCAGCCCTTGCCCTGCGCCACCAGGTTGCCGTTCGACAAAAGCACCGGATGCGGACCGTCACCGGGCAGCAGATCGCCGTTCGAGAGCACGAAGGGCGCGCCGCTTTCGATGCGCACCGTGAACGGCGCCATCACGTCGGGGCGGTCAGGGTAGAAGGTGATCTTGCGAAACCCCTCGGCCTCGCATTGCGTGCAATACATGCCGTTCGACATGTAAAGCCCCTCAAGGGCGGTGTTTTCGGACGGGTTGATCTCAACCTCCGCCTCCCAGAGAAACGGCGCGTCGGGCACTCGTGCCGTCAGCATCCCGTCGGCGACAAAGGGCTTCCAGTCCTGCCCGTCGATCCGCGCCCAGCGCAAGCTCAGGTTTTCGCCATGCAGCCGGAACGCGCGATCCTCGGTGGCCGGGTTGGGCCGAAAGCGGATGCGGCTGATCACGAGGGTCTTTGTGGGGTGCAGCTTGAAGGTCAGATGCACGTCATCGATCAGATAGGCGGGCACGGTATAGTCGCGCAGGAAGACCGGCTGGGGGGATGTGTCTTTCATGATCTCATTTCGAACGGTTCGCGGTTGCGGCAAACCTAGGGAGCGCGCGCGGGGGCGGCAAGGGCGGAAGGGGGCGCTGCCCCCACCGGCGCCCGACCCTTCGGGCCGCGCGCGGCCCCCGGGATATTTCGGGCCAGAAGAAGAAGCGGGGCGTGCGCGCATTCCTGACAGAACGCTGTCAGGAGGGGTGTGTCAGACAGGACGTATCAGAGAGTCGCATTCCACAGGAGAAAGACAATGACCTTTGCCCCGAAGAACTTCACCGTCTGGGCCGAAATCCCCGTAACGGATATTGACAAGGCCGTGGCCTTTTACAGCAAGGTGACCGGGGCCGGCCTGACCATCGATACCAGCGGGCCGAACCCGATGGCGGTGTTTCAGACCGCCGATCCCGCGAGCGGTGTGGCGGGCCATATCTATCCCGGCACGCCGTCGGAAGAGGGGCAGGGCCCGACGATCCACCTGGCCGCCGCGGGCACATTGGAAGAGGTGATCGCGCGGGTCTGGGATGCCGGCGGCAAGGTCTTGTCGGATGCGATCTCGATCCCGGCGGGGCGGTTCGTCTATTGTCAGGATCCGTTCGGCAATTCGATCGGGTTTTTCGAGGAGGGCTGATGCGCCGCGCCGACCGCCTGTTCCAGATCGTTCAACACCTGCGCGGCGGGCGGCTTACCACCGCCGCGCGGCTGGCCGAGACGCTCGAGGTGTCGGAACGCACGATCTATCGCGACATCGCCGACCTGCAATCGACCGGAGTGCCGATCGATGGCGAGGCGGGGGTGGGCTATGTCATGCAGGACGGCTACGACCTGCCGCCACTGATGTTTTCGCGTGATGAGATCGTGGCGCTGGTGGCGGGGGCGCGGCTTATCAAGGCCTGGGGCGGGGCGGCGATGGCGCGGGGCGCCGAAGAAGCGCTGATCAAGATCGAGGCCGTGCTGCCCGAGGCCGAGCGGGCGCGCGCGCGGGCCGTTTCGGTGCATTCCTATGCTTGGGAGATGACGGATGATCTGCGCGCGCGGATCGATGCCGTCGAGGCGGCGGTCGAGGACCGGATGACACTCGACATCGCCTATGCCGACGGGGCGGGGGCGGCGACGCGGCGGCTGGTGCGCCCGCTGGGTCTATGGTTCTGGGGCAAGGTCTGGACGCTGGTGGCGTGGTGCGAGCTGCGCGAGGATTTTCGCATGTTCCGCATCGACCGGATCGACGCGATGGAGGTGGGCGCGCGCTTTCGCGAGGAACGCGCCAAGAGCCTGACCGCCTTTTATCGGAAGATGGAGGCGGAAGGTCGCGGGGGGTGACAGCCCGCGCGCCTGGTCTAAGTGTCGTGCATGGCGACGCTTTTGTGGTTCAAACGGGATTTGCGGGTGGCCGACCACCCCGCGCTGGCCTTTGCGGCGGAACTGGGTGCGCCCATCCTGCCGGTCTATGTGGCCGAGCCGGAGTACTGGGCCTTGCCCGACACGTCGGCGCGGCACTGGGCCTTCACGGCAGACTGTCTGGAGGCGTTGCGCATCGCCCTTGCGGGGCTTGGCGCGCCGCTTCTCATCCGCACCGGCGATGTGCGCGAGGTTTTCGAGGGGTTGCGCCGCGCGCATGGGATCACCCATCTGGTCAGCCACGAAGAAACCGGCACGCTCTGGACCTATGCGCGCGACCGGCGCGTGGGGGACTGGGCGCGCGAGACGGGGGTGACCTGGACCGAGTTGCCGCAATCGGGCGTGGTGCGGCGGCTAAAGGCGCGCGACCGTTGGGCCGCGCGGCGCGATGCGTTCATGCGGGCCGATCCGGTGGCGGTGCCGAAGGCGGTCAACGCTGTGCAAGGTGTTGAGGGCGGCAGGATCCCCAGAGCGCGCGATCTGGGTCTTGCGCCGGATGGGATCAAGGACCGGCAATCGGGCGGACGGCCTGCCGCGCTGACCCTTGTCGACAGCTTTCTGACCGCGCGCGGCGAGACCTATCGGAGTGCCATGTCTTCACCGGTCGAGGGGGAAGACGCCTGTTCCCGGCTCAGCCCGCATTTCGCGCTGGGCACGCTGACAGTACGCGAGGTCGTGCAGGCCACGGCCGCGCGGCAACGCGCGGTGCGCGGACAGGGCGGCCCCTGGCCCGGCAGCCTCAAGAGCTTTCAGGCGCGCCTCGCCTGGCGCGATCACTTCACGCAAAAGCTCGAAGATGCGCCCGATCTTGAAACCCGCTGCCTGCATTCCGGCTACGAGGGGCTGCGCGGCGACGATCCGACCCGCCGGGCGGCGTGGGAGGCCGGCGAAACCGGCATTCCCTTCGTCGATGCCTGCATGCGCTATCTGACCGCGACGGGCTGGCTCAATTTCCGCATGCGCTCGATGCTGATGTCCTTTGCGTCCTACCACCTCTGGCTCGACTGGCGCGGGACGGGGCCGCATCTGGCGCGGATGTTCACCGATTACGAGCCGGGCATTCACTGGCCGCAGGTGCAGATGCAATCGGGCACGACGGGGATGAACACGGTGCGGATCTATAACCCGGTCAAGCAGGGGCGGGATCAGGACCCGACGGGGGCCTTCACGCGGGCCTGGGTGCCGGAACTGGCGGCGGTGCCGGGGCGTTATTTGCAGGAGCCCTGGGCGTGGGAAGGCGCGGCCAGCCTGCGCTATCCCGCGCCGATCGTCGATGTGGCCGAAGCCGCGCGGCTGGCGCGGCAGCGGATCTGGGCGGTGCGGCGCGGCCCGGAGTTTCGCGCGGAAGCGGCCGGGATCATTGAGAAACACGCCAGCCGGAAGGACCGGCAGGGGCGGTTCGTCAACGACCGGGAACGGAAGACGCGACGGAAGACGGCGGGGGATGACCGGCAGTTGCGGATGGAGTTTTGAGGGGGGGGTGGGGATTGGGCGGAGGTCGGGTTTGAGCCCAGAGTGAAGGATGCTGCAGGAGGCATGAATGTCGTCTTCCAAAAAGCGATGCCTGCGCTCCGGACACTGATCAGACACAGTAACAATACAGGTTTCCCATGCGGTGACAGCCGGCACGCAACTTAGTATGTTCTTCCTTGGAAGGGGGAAGGCCATGCAGGACGAGCGTTCGCTACTGAACTACTTTGTTCTGACTTTCGCCATTTCATGGCTGGTCTTCATTCCGACTTTTCTAGCTTGGATCGGGATTTCGACGCCGATTAGCGGCGACGGATACAATGGTTTCGCGAGTTTCTTTTCTACGTTTGGCCCACTGATCGCCGCGCTGATCTTGCTTGGCCGATTTGGCGGTCGACGGGCAGCCTGGGCTTTGATCAAATGCGGTTTCGACTTTCGCATGAAACCAATTATCCTCGCCGCAGCATTCTTGGTGCCAATCGCGCTTGCATGGGTGGCGGTGGCATTGGTTTCTGCGACTGGCATCGACGAGTTGCCCGGAAGCATGGTTCCCCCAGACTTGGGGTATCCGGCTATTATCTGGCTGATACCAGCCTTTCTTTCGATGATGATCTTTGGCGGTGGCCAAGAGGAATTCGGTTGGCGCGGCTACGCTCAGCGTCCCATGCAATCGCGATTGGGCTTTGTCTGGGGAAGCCTTTTGCTCGGGGCGATTTGGGGTCTGTGGCATTTGCCACTTTGGATCATCCCCGGAGACCCGCACATCTACATCCCTTTCTTGGTGTTCGTGATATTCACCATGGCGTTCTCGGTACAGATGCTGTGGCTGTTTGAACTGTCCGGCTTCAAGCTTTCGGTGCCATGGATCATGCATGGCGTTCAAAACACTGTGCTTGTGGTCCTACCGGTTTACCGCCTTGATGCCGAGGGCCCCCAGTTGGGGCTCTATCTGTATGTCGGTTTGAATATCGCAGTCGCCGCATTAATCGCGGTGTTTAGGACGCGACGTTGACAAGTTCCCCACCAGAGCTGCCATTCCAACAGATGCTTCTTATTTCAGCTCCGTCCGCGAGGCGGACATTCACGCAGGTCGCATCGATTGGCCCGTTATCGCCTCGAATGCACCTGGCCAACCTTCGGCCAATATGGGCAGAAGTGAGGTCTGCGGGCGGGCGTTCCGACCGGACGGCCGAACACGTCACTCCTCCGCCGGCTCCACCGCTCGCTGATAGAGATGCCAGGTGGTGTGGCCAAGGATCGGCAGGGTGAAGATCAGGCCCAGGAACGCCGGCACCAGCGACAACAGCATGGTGACCGAGATGATGGCCGCCCAGGTAAGCATGACCACCGGGTTTTCCGTGACGACGCGAATGGACGTGAGCATGGCGGAAACGAAATTGGTTTCCCGGTCGAGCAGCATGGGCATCGCCACGACGGTTACAGCAAAAAGCACGGCCGACAGGCAGGCGCCCACGACGGTGCCGATGGCAAGGAAGGTCCAGCCTTCCGGTGTGAAGAAGACCGCGTTCAGGAACCCGCCGAAATCCGAGAAGGATGCATCCTTCAGGATGATCGCCAGCCATAGCCGGACCTGGTAGCTCCACACCCAGAAAATGAACAGGGTGACAAAGGCCATCCAGCCCATCTCGCGCTTGCGTTGATCGGCCATGACGGTGAGGATTTCGGACCAGCCGAAGCTTTCTTTCTTCTGCAACCGCCGGGACATTTCATAAAGCCCGGCGGCGGCGAAGGGGGCGACCAGCGGAAAGCCGACAGAGGCGGGAATGATCATCCAGATCATGCCGAGCCACACGAGGCTCCAGACAAACAGGATGCCGAACACCGCATAGAAGAGGCCGAAAAAGCCGCTCATGACGGGGCGTGCCAGAAAGTCGGCAAACCCGGCCCTCAGCGACGCGGTGATATCTTCCGCGGTCACCTTGTTGACTGTAGGCATGGCTTGCTGCGGCGTCGTCAGATCGTCCGGCGGTGTGGGACCTTCGGTTTTGGATGTCATGACACACTCCTCCCAAAGCAAGGCATTGCGCTCGTCCGTTTGCAAACGGACCCAGCGGTGAAACCGACATCCCTTCGACAAGTCTGTATCAGGTGAGGCATAAGGGCAAGGCAGAGTATCGCCGCCACGTCCCGCACCCTTTCCAAAGCCCGCTTCCGCACCATCTTTCCGCCCATGCCCCGAATGACACGAAAATCCGACCTGCCCACCAAGACCTGCGCCACCTGCGGGTTGCCGTTCACGTGGCGGCGCAAATGGGCGAAGGTCTGGGACGAGGTGCGCTATTGCTCGGACCGCTGCCGGCGGGCGCGGTCAAAACCCTGAAATTGGTCCGAGAAAGTTACCAAAGCGGGTTGTCGGAAAGGGCGGCACGCCCTAAAACGCATTGCGTATACGGCCGCATACCGCGGATTTAGGGAGCAGGGACATGGGCAGCAGCCAGACCGGCGATCTTCGGGTCGCGCCCGAACTTGTCGACTTCATCGAAACTCGGGCGCTGCCCGGCACGGGCGTGTCGTCCGAGGCATTCTGGGCGGGGTTTTCCGAGCTTGTTCACGTCATGGGCCCGCGCAACCGCGCGCTTCTGGACAAGCGCGAGGCGATCCAGACACAGATCGACGACTGGCACCGCAAGCGCCGCAACCAGCCGCATGACCATGAGGCCTATAAGGCGTTTCTGACCGAGATCGGTTACCTCCTGCCCGAGGGCGAAGATTTCGAGATCGACACCGAGAACACCGACCCCGAGATCGCCACTGTGCCGGGGCCGCAGCTTGTCGTGCCGATCACCAATGCGCGCTATGCGCTCAACGCCGCCAATGCCCGCTGGGGCAGTCTCTATGATGCCTTCTACGGCACCGACGCGATGGGCAGCACGCCACCCGCCGGCGGCTATGACAAGGGGCGCGGCGCGCGCGTCGTGGCGCGGTCGCGGGTGTTTCTCGATGAGGCGTTTCCGCTGGCGGGCACCAGCCACGCGGATGTGCGGCGCTATCACATCAAGGACGGCCAGCTTCTGGCCGACGACCTGCCGCTGGTCGAGCCGGGCAAGTTCGTGGGCTATCGCGGCCACCCGCGCGCGCCCGATGCGGTGCTCTTGCGCAATCACGGGCTGCATGTCGAACTGCTCTTCGATCGCACGCATTTCATCGGCGCGCGCGATCAGGCGGGGCTGGCGGATGTGCGGATGGAAGCTGCGGTCTCGGCGATCATGGATTGTGAGGACAGCGTGGCCTGCGTCGACGCCGCCGACAAGGTGCAGGCCTATGCCAACTGGCTTGGCCTGATGAAGGGCGATCTTGAAGATACGTTCGAGAAGGGTGGCCAGACGCTGACCCGTGCGCTCAACCCCGACAAGACCTATATCGCGCCCGATGGCGGCGAGGTGACGGTCAAGGGCCGCGCGCTGATGCTGGTGCGCAATGTCGGGCATCTGATGACCAACCCCGCGATCCACGACCGTGACGGGGCGGAGGTGTTCGAAGGGTTGATGGACGCGATGATCACCACGCTCATCGCGATGCATGACCTTGGACGCGAGGGCGGCAATTCGGTCACCGGGTCGGTCTATGTGGTCAAGCCCAAGATGCACGG
>JABDPT010000181.1 GCA_013042605.1 Paracoccaceae bacterium | reverse complement strand
CGCGTCAATCTCGACAGCCATATCAGCCGGATCGACCTGATCGGCAAGGACGCGATCAAACTGCGCGACGGCATGCAGGTCACTGAGTTCCAGGAAGGCATCCTGCCGTGGGCGCTGCGCAACGCGACCGCCATCGTCTTCGACGAATATGATGCGGGCCGCGCCGACGTGATGTTCGTGATCCAGCGGGTGCTGGAAACCGACGGTAAGCTGACCCTGCTGGACCAGAACGAGGTGATCACGCCGCACCCCTATTTCCGCCTGTTCGCAACGGCCAACACGGTGGGTCTTGGCGACACGACGGGCCTTTACCACGGCACCCAGCAGATCAACCAGGGCCAGATGGACCGTTGGTCGCTGGTGGCGACGCTCAATTACCTCAGCCACGATGCCGAAGCCGCGATTGTGCTGGCCAAGGTGCCGCATATGAACACCGCCGCCGGTCGCAAGATCGTCAGCCAGATGGTCACGGTTGCCGACCTGAGCCGGACCGCCTTCATGAACGGCGATCTGAGCACGGTGATGAGCCCGCGCACGGTCATTGCCTGGGCCCAGAACGCCCAGATCTTCCGCGACATCGGCTATTCCTTTCGGCTCACGTTCCTCAATAAATGCGATGAGTTGGAGCGTCAGACGGTGGCCGAGTTCTATCAGCGCTGCTTTGACGAAGAACTGCCCGAAAGTGCTGCATCAATGAGCCTGGGCTGACCTCGACACCCCGTCGCGGGCGGCCGGTTGAAGGAGACCACATGTTCGACGGCATCGTTGACGAGATCTATGTGCTCAGCCTGCCGGATGCCGCCGAACGCCGCGCCCGCCTTCCCGGTCACCTTGCCGAATTCGGGATCACGGACTTCACGATTCACGACGCCTTCGGGCCGGACGCGCCCGAGGTGCGGCGGCTTTACGATGAGGGCAAGGTCAAGCGGTTTCCGCCCTGTTTCAGATGCGGCAAGCTGCGCTGCGCCGATGAAAGCTGCAACAACACGCTGATCCCCGCACAGGTCGCCAATTTCGCGAGTTTCATCGCGCTTTGGACGCGCATTGCCGCCACGCCGCAAGTGGCGCTAATCATCGAGGATGACATCAATTTTCACCCCTGGGCGAAGAAGGGGCTTGCGCATCTGCGCAAGAAGATCGCGAGCGGTGCAGTGACGCTTGAGCCCGAGGTGCCGCGGCTTATCCGGTTGACCTGGCCGCTGGATCGCGGGCATCGCCGCCGGTTCTTTCCGCGCCTGACCGACCGGGTGCGCATGTCGAACCCGTGCCACATCCTCACCTCTGCCTATACGCAGGCCCTGCTTGACCGGCTGGAGAGTATCGACACCACGTCCGACATTTTCGCACATGAACGCGCGCCCCGCCCCGGCGAGGCGCTGACGATGGTGCCGCCCATCGCGGCGGAGCTATCCTTTGCATCGGGCGAAGTGGATTCGACCATTCATCCGAAGACCGAATACCTTGCGCATCTGAAACGCGAAAACCGGATGGAGGAACACGACCGCCATGCCGAACGTTTGTGCACGCATATCAGCCACATCTACCACCGCCCGCTGATGATCACCGGACATCCGCGGACCGGTACGGGCTGTGCCGGCGAGCTGTCCAAGCAGCTGGGGCTCGATGTCGGGCACGAGGCCGATGGCGCCGACGGGATCGCGTCGTGGATGTTCGCGGTGGATGCCGACGAGAACCCGTGGGCCGCCGATCCGGCCGCGCGCACCCGGCGGGCGCTGCATTGGAACCACATGGTGCAGACCGTGCGCGACCCGGCCACCGCCGTGCCGTCGATCGTTCGCGAAAACCGCCATGCGCCTGCGAGTTACGAGTTTCGGCGTGATTTCATCGCCAAGGAAACCGGGATCAATCTTGACGATTTCGACAGCGAGATCGAAAAGGCCGTCGCCTCGCTGACCTTGTGGAACCAGATCATCCGGGAACAGTCCCCCGATTTCACCCTGCGCATCGAAACCGATGCCGAGGCGTATCGCCAGTTTCTGGCGAACGCAGGGTATGAGGTGAGTGCCAAGACGCTCGATACCAGTCCGAAAAACGCCGACAAGATGTACAAGGGCAAACGCTACGATAAGCCGATTATTGCCGATGAGGAGTGGTTGGGGCTTGGCGATATCGCGCGCGGGCTGCTGGTAAGCTATTGTGCAACATACGGTTACGATCTTCCGACGGTGCTTGTTAAGGACATCGCAGGTTCGGCGTGACAGTGTACGAGTGAGAAAAAGTATCGAGTGGTTCCGTGCCTCACGGCGCGCACGAACGACGACGATGAATTGGAGCGACGCACCGTGAGCATGTTTTTCAAACCCCGTTTCAACGAGGCGCGCGGCCTGTGCGCGGGCAAAGCCCCTGTAATCGCTGGCGTTTTCACCGCTTTGGCCCTGTCGATCCCTGCGTCGACGGCGACGGCCGAGGAGCTGACGACGCTGACCGAAACCCTGAACGAAGTGTCGGATGTCACCTATCCGTTGGTGCGCTGTGCCGCACTTTACGCATCGGTCGTCGACAACCCCGGCCTCTTTGGTCTTGGCAACGGCACGCAAAGCTATCGTGACGCGGTGGCCGAGCTGATGCGCACCTCGGCCCAGCTTCGCAGCCAGAAGAACCCCGACAAGGTCGCCCTTGAAGAGGTTCGCGTGAACGAAGAGATGGTCGTGCTTGAGGCGCTTTATCAACAGCGGTACCGCACGGCGAGCAACCTGCCGCTGAGCGAAGGCGATCAGCTTGTGGCCGCCGATTTAGATACCTGCGATACGGTGATGGCGCTGGTGACGGCCCGCTAGGGCGCGCGGCGACCCCCTCAACCCGGAAAAGATTACCTCGCGATGTGGGCGGTTCCGCCGCCGGCATCCTCTTGCCTTTTGCCCGTCCCTCATGATCTATCGACCCATGAACAGCCAATCCGACAACCCGGCCGATCCGTTCAAAAAGGCGTTGGCCGAGGCAACCAAAGTGCTTGCCGATGACCCCGAGGTCGGGATCACCTATTCGGTCGATCCGCCGGGGATGAGCACCGACCAGATCCGCCTGCCGCAGGTGAGCCGCCGCATGACGCGGGACGAGGTCTTGCTGGCGCGCGGTACGGCGGACGCCTATGCGCTGCGCCGCAAGTTTCACGATGCGGGCACCTATAACCGCTATGCGCCGACCGGTCAGATGGCGCGCGATCTATACGACGCGATGGAAACCGCGCGGTGCGAGGCCGTGGGCGCGCGCGCGATGCCCGGCACCGCGGGCAATATCGACGCCAAGATCGCGCATGAGGCCGAGCGCAAGGGCTATGCCCAGATCCGCGATACCGCCGAGGCGCCGCTGGCGACCGCCGCCGGTTACCTGATCCGGCATCTGGCCACGGGCCGCGACCTGCCCAAGGGGGCGGAGAACGTGATGGAGCTGTGGCGCGGGTTCATCGAGGAACAGGCGGGCGGCACGCTTGAAAACCTTGACGATACGCTGGCCGACCAGGCGGCCTTTGCCCGCTTTGCGCGTCAGGTGATTGCCGATCTGGGCTATTCCGACCAATTGGGCGACGACCCCGATGACGAGGATGAGACAGCCGAGGATCAGGCCGAGGACGGGCAGGAGGAAGAGGAAAACCCCGACGCGCAGGGCGAGACGCCCGATGAGAGCGATGAGGCGGATGCCAGCCCCGAACAAAGCCAGGACGAGCAGCAGGATGCGAGCCAGGCGCAGGTGTCGGCCGATGACATGGCCGATATGGAGATGGGCGAGGAAACCGAGCTGCCCGAGGGCGAGGCCCCTCTCGAGCCCCCGCCCCCGGCCCCGGTCAGCGAGGCCGACCCGAATTACGAGGTTTATTGCGTCGAGCATGACGAAGAGATCAAGGCAGAGGATCTGGCCGAACCGGCAGAGCTTGAGCGTTTGCGCGCCTATCTCGACCAGCAGTTGGAGCCGCTGAAGGGCGCTGTGTCGCGGCTGGCCAACAAGCTGCAACGGCGGTTGCAGGCGCAACAGAACCGAAGCTGGGAGTTCGACCTTGAGGAAGGTATCCTCGATGCCGGGCGGCTTGCGCGGGTGGTGGCCAACCCGACCACACCGCTCAGCTTCAAGGTCGAGAAGGATACCGAGTTTCGCGACACGGTGGTGACGCTTTTGCTCGACAATTCGGGGTCGATGCGCGGGCGGCCGATTTCGATTGCCGCGATCTGTGCCGATGTTCTGGCGCGGACGCTGGAACGTTGCCAGGTCAAGGTCGAGATCCTTGGCTTCACGACCCGCGCCTGGAAGGGCGGACAGGCCCGCGAAAAGTGGCTGGCCGACGGGCGGCCGCAACAGCCGGGCCGTCTGAACGACCTGCGTCACATCATCTATAAATCCGCCGATGCGCCTTGGCGGCGCGCGCGGGAAAACCTGGGCCTGATGATGAAAGAGGGTCTGCTGAAGGAAAACATCGACGGCGAGGCGCTGGAATGGGCGCATCGACGGATGCAAGGGCGGCCCGAGGCGCGCAAGATCTTGATGGTGATTTCGGACGGCGCGCCGGTTGACGACTCAACCTTGTCGGTCAACCCAGCGAATTACCTTGAAAAACACCTGCGCGATGTCATCGAGATGGTCGAACGCCGCCGCATGGTGGAACTCATTGCCATCGGTATCGGACATGACGTGACGCGCTATTATGACCGCGCGGTCACGATCACGGATGTAGAGCAACTGGCCGGCGCGATGACCGAACAGCTTGCCGGGCTGTTCGACAACGATCCGCGCGCGCGCGCCCGGATGGTGGGGATCCGGAAGGCCAGTTGATGTTCCAGACCTTCGATGCCTCGACCTCGCCCGACCAGGGACCGCCCCGGCTGAAGGCATTGCGGGCGGCGATGGCGGCTGAGGGGCTTGACGGGTTTCTGGTGCCGCGTGCGGATGCGCATCAGGGGGAATACGTGGCCCCCTGCGACGAGCGGTTGGCCTGGCTCACCGGGTTCACCGGGTCGGCGGGTTTCGCGGCGGTGCTGGCGGATAAGGCGGGCGTGTTCATCGACGGGCGCTATCGCACGCAGGTCAAGCATCAGGTCGATCCTGGCCACTTCACGCCGGTGAACTGGCCCGAGACGAAGCTGGGGGCGTGGCTGAACGCGGAAGCGAAGGGGGCGGCCAAGATCGGTTTCGATATGTGGCTGCATACCAGCGACGAGATCAGCACTTTGAACACCGCGCTGACCGATAGCGAGGCGATGCTTTGGCCAGTGGAGCGTAACCTGATCGACGCGATCTGGGAGGATCGTCCCGAACCGGTTGGTGAGAAAATCGCGGTCTATCCGGTTGAATTCGCAGGTGAAACCCATGAGGAAAAGCTGGTCCGGATCGCGGAGATCTTGACCGAGGCGGGCGAAGGCTGCGCAGTGCTGACCTTGCCCGATTCCATCGCCTGGCTTCTCAATATCCGGGGCGAGGATATCCCCCACAACCCGACGCCGCAGGTCTTTGCCATCGTCCATGGCGACGGCACCTGCGATCTTTTCACGGCCCCGGGCGCGGCCTCTGACATCGCCGGGCATTTTGGGGACAAGGTCCGCCTGCACGACAAATCGGGCTTTGCCGCAGCACTCGATGCGCTGACCGGCCGGGTGCGAGTCGACCCGAAGACCGCACCCTTCGCCATTCCCGCGATCCTGGAAGAGCGCGCGACCGTCAGCGAGGGGCGTGATCCCTGCATCCTGCCCAAGGCGTGCAAGAACCCGACCGAAATCGCCGCCACCCGAGAGGCGCATTTGCGCGACGGGGCGGCAATGGTGGAGTTTCTGGCATGGCTTGACGCGACCGCGCCAAAGGGCGGGCTGACCGAGATCGACGTGGTCCGGAAGCTTGAAGGCTTTCGCCGGGCCACGAACGCGCTGCGCGATATCAGTTTCGATACGATCTGCGGGTCGGGGC
>JABDPT010000086.1 GCA_013042605.1 Paracoccaceae bacterium | reverse complement strand
CCGCCTTCGATGTTGCCCTTGGTGGGCTGGCTGTCGGACAGGTCATCGGTCTGATGCGCAAAGATCACGTCGTCCTGATAGGCTTTCCACATCGCATACCAGCGCTCGCCCACTTCCGGTGTCGCGGCGCGTTCCTTGCAGATATGCTCGGCCCCGGTAATCTCGGAGGTTTCACCGAAAAAACCGGTGATCCCTTCGGGCAGCAGCTTGTCATACATGTTGCCGACCGTCGGGCAGGAGCCAAGGCCGGTGGTCGTGTCGCTTTCACCGCATTTGGTCGAGACCCAAAGCTCGTTGATCGAGCATTCCTCACGCTGCATTTCGGTCGCGTGGTGCACGAAATCCTTCGCGGCCCAAGAGGCGGCGCGGATGGTTTCGAAGTCACCCTTCTGTTCGATCGAGAACTCGGCCACAGGCTTGCCGGTGGCGCGGATGCCGTCGGCGATGCGCTTGGTCCAGCCCGGTTCGATCCCGATGACGACGACGGCGGCCACGTTGGGGTTGGCGCCGGTGCCGATGATCGTGCGGAAGTGCACTTCGAGGTCTTCGCCGAATTGCAGGCGGCCATAGGCGTGCGGAATGGCCATCGTGCCTTTGACGTTATTTGCCACAGCCTCGCAGGCCGCGTTCGAGATATCGTCGACCGGCAGGATGATCACGTGGTTGCGTACGCCCACCCGGCCGTTTTCGCGCCGGTAACCGTGGACAGTGATGTTGGAGTATTTCGAAGCCATGAGAGATGTCCTTACCAGCGTTTCGTTTTGCAGTTGTGGGTGTGCACATGCTCGCCCTGCGCGACGTCGGCAATGATTTTGCCGATGTCCTCGCCGTATTTCATCGCCGTGTCGCCGGCCTTGAGGTCGGTGAGCGCGATCTTGTGACCGATTGGCACATCGTGCTTGGCGGTCAGTCGAAAGGTCGAATTGTCATGGGTGATGCAGCAGAGCATGTCTGTGCCGGCCGTCAGCCCCTCGACGACCACGACACCGACATTGTCGGCGGCTTCGTGGACAAGAAGCTGCGGGATTTCGTTTGGGATAGGCTTGGTCGTAGTCATTGACGTCTCCGGGTTCATGCGGGTTTTAGGATAATTTTCGGCGCGGCGGTCTTGCCAGCGCGGATGTCAGCGAAGGCGCGAGCGCCATCGGTCAAGGGGCGGCTTTCGACCCAGTCAAGCGCGCCAAGGCGGCCATCGAAGATCGCGTCACAGGTGTCGCGAAAATCCTGCGCGGTATAGGTATAGGTCCCGATAAAGGTGATCTCTTGCAAGGTCAGGCGGCGGATATCAAGGCCCGCGCTGCCCCCGCCCAGCCCGACATGGAGGATCAAACCGCCGGGGCGTGTGGCGGCACTGGCAGAGGCGCGTGTCGTGTCATAGCCCACGCCGTCGACGGTGATGTCGAACGTCTTTTCTCCGATCTCGGCCGGATCCATCACTTTATAGGCGGCCCCGGCGGAAAGGTAATCGCGGCGCAGTGCATTAGGTTCAACCAAGGTCACATCCATGACGCCTTGGGCGATCAGGCTGATGGCGGCAGCAACGCCGATGGCCCCGCCCCCGATGACAAGTGCGCTGTTCAGCCTGTCATCGGCCAGCGACGCGATGCCAAGGCGGACGGCATGCCAGCTCACGGCGATGGGTTCGGCGAGGGCCGCGACCTCAAGCGATACGTCATCGGGCACGACCACGAGGTTGCGGTCGGGCATGGCCACGTATTCGGCAAACGCCCCTTCGCGCGGCGGCATGGAAATGATCTGCCGGGTCGCACATAAGTTGTCCCGCCCCGACACGCAGGCCGGGCAGGTGCCGCAAGTGACAAGCGGGTTGATCGTCACCCGGTCGCCATCGCGTGGCCCGCCAACGATCACGCCGGCCCCTTCGTGGCCGAGTATCAGCGGCGCCGGGCGGCGGTCGTCATGGCCCAGATAGGCGTGCATGTCGGAGCCGCAGATGCCCACGCTGTCGATCTTTATCAGGTGACTTCCATCCTCGACACGCGGGTCAGGCATGTCCTGCACGGCAAGCGTTTCAACACCGGTATAGACAAGCGCCTTCATTTCGCAGTGAACCCCCCGTCAACCATCAGCGTCTGGCCCGTCACATAGGCCGAAGCGTCCGAACAGAAGAAGAGCAGCGGGCCGTCGATATCCGTCGGCTCACCATTGCGCCCGATACAGGTCTGTGCGGCGTTGCGCGCGGCCCGCTCGGGATCGTTGAAAACCGCCGCCGTCAACTCGGTCGGGAAGAACCCCGGGCCGATGGCGTTGACGTTGATCCCGTGGCGCGACCAGTCCTGCGCCATGGCGCGGGTCAGTTGAACGATCCCGCCCTTGGACGCGCCATAGGCCAACCCGCCGGGAAAGGCGCGCGTCGATTGCAGCGACGCGAAGTTGACGATACGGCCCCAGCCCTTGGCTTTCATGCCGCCGACCAGATGTTGCGACAGAAAGAACGGCACGGCAAGGTTCAGCGTCTGCGTGATGTCCCAGCCTTCGGGTGTCACGGCATCGGCAGTTTCGCGCGTGTTGATCCCCGCGGCATGGACAAGGATATCCGGTGCGCCAAAGGGCTCGGTCGCACGGGCGGCCAGATCGGCCAGCCCATCCCGGTCGCTCAGGTCAAAAGGAAGGCTCGCGACCGGTCCCGGCGCTTCTTCGACCAGCGAGGCGAGCGCCTCGGCCCGCCGGGCCACGGCGACGACACGCGCCCCCGCCCCCGAAAGCGCAAGCGCCGCTTGCCGCCCAAGGCCGGAACTGGCCCCGGTGACAAGCGCCACATGATCCGACAGATCGGGACCTGCCGCGTGTGCCATGGTTCAATCCTCAGCCGTCAGGTCGAACACCTCGTCCGGGAAGAACTTGGCAAGGCGGATATCGGCCGTGCGTGCATGGCCTTCCATCCCTTCGAGCCGCGCGATCCGGGCGGTGGCTTCGGCAATCGGCTTGGCCCCGTCGCGGGTGGAGCGTTGCCAGGTGACGATCTTCATATACTTGTGGACCGAAAGCCCGCCCGTATAGGTCGCCGCGCGCGAGGTGGGCAGCACGTGGTTGGTGCCCGACGCCTTGTCGCCAAAGGCCACGGTGGTTTCTTCGCCGAGGAAGAGCGAGCCGTAGCAGGTCAGGCGATCAAGCCACCAGTCAAGGTCTTCGGCCATCACCGTCAGATGCTCGGGCGCGTAGTCATCCGACGTCGCCGCCATTTCTTCGCGGTCGGCGCAGAGGATCACTTCGGCATAGTCGCGCCAAGCGGCTGTGGCGTTTTCGCGGTTCACTTCCGGCAGATCGTCGATCAGCTTGGGCACGAGGCGCATCACCTCTTCGGCCATGTCACGGTCATCGGTGACAAGCCAGACGGGCGAGTTATAGCCATGCTCGGCCTGACCGACGAGATCCGTGGCCACGATCATCGGATCGGCCTTGGCGTCGGCAAGGATAAGGCTGTCGGTCGGCCCTGCGATCATGTCGATACCGACACGGCCAAAAAGGATGCGCTTGGCTTCGGCGACGAACTGGTTGCCGGGGCCGACAAGGATATTTGCCTTGGGCAGACCGAAAAGGCCAAAGGTCATGGCGGCAACGCCCTGAACGCCGCCCATGGCCATGATCTTGTCCGCGCCGCAGACCTTCGCGGCATAGACGATGGCCGGTGCAATGCCGACGTCCGGGCGCGGCGGCGAACACGCGACGATGTGCTTGCAACCCGCCACCTTGGCCGTGGTCACTGTCATGATGGCGCTCGCGATATGGCTATAGCGCCCGCCGGGCACGTAACAGCCCGCCGCATCCACCGGGATCGTCTTTTGCCCGGCGATAAGACCCGGCACGACCTCGACCTCGATGTCCTTGAGCGTCTGCTTTTGCGCTTCGGCAAAGCGACGGACATTGTCGTGGCTGAATTCGATATCGCGCTTGATCTTTTCGGGAACAAGGGCGCATGCGGCCTCGATCTCGGCTTCGGACATCAGGATGCTGCCCTCGTACTTGTCGAACTTGGCCGCATAATCCATCGCTGCCTGATCGCCGCCCTGTTCGATATCGTTGAGGATACCCTGGACGATTTCGTGCACGTCCGTCGCTCCGCTCGAGGCGGTCAGATGTGCTTTTTTGAGATACTCTCTCGCCATTTTCGGTCCTATTTATAAACGTCTGGAAGAAGCACGGTTGAGATGGCCGGGATGTAGGCAATCAACAGCGTCACGAAGAGCATGAAGCCGACGAAGGGCACGGCGCGGGCCGCGATCTTCAGAATTGATTCCCCGGTTATCCCGGACACAACGAAGAGGTTGAGCCCAAGCGGCGGCGTGATGAAACCGACGCCCAGCGCGGTGATCATCATGATGCAGAACTGGATCTCGTTCATCTCGATCTGCTGTGCCAGCGGGAAGAGGATCGGTGCCAGGATCACGATGTTCGGCGTCGTTTCCATCACACAGCCCGCGGCGATCAGGATCAGGATCATCATCAGGATCAGAACCCGGGGATCTTCGCTGACCGACGTGGCGGCGGCGACGAAACCCTGCGGCACGCCGAGGATGGCCAGCGCCTGAGCCAGCGGTAGCGAGAAGGCGATGATCGGAAGGATCACCCCGTTCACCTTGGCCGAGCTGACCAGCATGGCCGGGAAGTCCGAGAACTTCAGCGTGCCGATGATGAAGCCGATGATGATTGTCACGACCACGGCCACGGCGCCCGCTTCGGTCGGCGTCAGACGCCCCGAGAAGATGCCGTAGAAGATGATGCCGGGAACGAGGAACGCATACCAGCCCGACCAGATCGCCTTGCCGAGGTTGGACGCCCATTCGCCCATGGTCATCAGCCCGCCACCTTCATAGGCGTGCCGGCGGTTGACGAGCGTATTGGTGATCAGGATCGCCAGCAGAACCAGCAGACCCGGAACAACCGCGGCCAGGAACAGGATCGACACGTTCACACCCAGCACGAGGCCGATGATGATATAGGCGATCGAGGGCGGGATCAGGATGCCAGTACAGGCACCGGCAGCCACCAGCGCACAGGCATAGGGGCGCGGATAACCGCTTTCGACAAGCCGGTCGATGGTCATGCGCCCCACGGCTGCGGCACCCGCCGCGTCCGAGCCCGAGATGGCCGCGAACATGCCGCAGACCAGAACGGTGGCCGAGCCGAAGCCGCCCTTGGCCCAACAGGTGATCGCTTCGGCCACGTCGAGGAATTTCTTGCTGAGCCCGGTGCGGACAAGCACGTCACCGGTCAGGATGAAGAGCGGAACGGCGGTCAGCGCAAAGTGGTCGATCCCGTGAAACAGGCTTTCGCCGACCAGCGACAGCGGCAGCGCGCCCGAGATCATCAGCATCAGGATCGCGGCGGCACCGATCGAGGCCCAGACGGGCACGGCCAGAGCGACGAGGACCGCGAAGACGATGATCGGAATATAGAAATCCCAGCCGAGGATGACGGGCTGATTTTGAAGTTGTTGCCAAAGCATCTTTCAGCCCCCCTCAGTCAAACAGTTTGTCGCCTTCGTAGACGGGACGCCCGTTACGAAGATCGGAAAAGTCGCGCAGGAAGGATTGGACCAGTCGCAGAATGACCAGAGCAAAGCCGAACGGCACGGCAAAGAGGAACCAGACCTGCGACACGCGCAAACCGTGGGTGACGGATCCGAATTTCCACGACACATGCACCGCCTCCCATGACCAGTAGAGGGCCACGAGCGCGACGATGAACATGATGATGTCGCCAAAGATATAAAGCAGCGTTTTCAGGGTGTTGGGGACGTAATTCATGATCACGTCGATGCGGATATGGCCGCGTTCCTTTACGGCCGCCGCGGCACCGATCCAGGCGAGGTAGATGAAGGAATAGCGAACGATCTCTTCGCCCCAGATCGAGGAGTAGGAAAACACCTCGCGCCGGACGACCTCGATGAACATCGTGCCAACCAGCATCACGTAGAAGACGAGAAGAAGCCAACGCTCCCCGTTCTTGTCTATCGCTTTATAGATATTCGACATGTAGTCCTCCCGCCCGGACGCACGATATGCGCGGCCCGCTGCCTGAATTGCACGCTGTCCGTGTGTGTCGTCGGTTGGACCGGCGCCCGAAGATCCGGGCGCCGGTCCGAAGGTATCTTAAGCGTCGTGGACGTAGTAACGGCCCATGGTGCCTGCCGCCTCTTCGAGCTTGGCGAAGACATCCATCGACCCGGCCAGATCGACCTTGAACTGGTCCCAGTCGCTGTTCTGGTAGCCGCCGACCGACTCCCACTCAGCAAGCTGGTCTGCCGTGAGCTGGTGGAACTCGACGCCGTTCTTGGTCAGTTCCGACATGGCATAGCCGCGCGCAGCCGGGACTTTGGCAAGGTTCTGCGCCTGGGTGATCTCACCGGCGAACTCGATGCCTTCCTGAACGTCCGACGGCAGGCTCTCGAACCATTCGAGGTTGATCGAGTAGACTTGGCTGTCCGGAACGGCCTGCGTGAAGGTCACGTGGCTGAGGATTTCGCCGAAGCCGAAGACGTGCAGCGCGCCGACCGACGGGTCAAGCGCATCGGCAACACCCTGACGGATCGCCGACGGGGTTTCGCCCCAGGCCACCGGTGTCGGGTTGGCACCAACCATGCGGTAGTATTGCTGCAGCATCGCCGAGCCGGGCACGCGGAACTTCACGCCGGACATGTCGCCGGGGGTGATGATCGCGTTTCCGCCCTGACGAACCGCCACGACGCGCGGGTCGATGACGATATAGAACAGAGCCTTGAAGCCCGAGGCCGCGATCTTCGGGTCCACTTCCGACTTCCACGCATCCGAGCTTGTCAGGTTGGTGAAGCGTTGGTTGGAACCGCAGAAATACGGCAGGTTGATCAGGTCAACCACCGAAGCGAACGGTGCGAAGTTCGAAAGGCTGTGCTGGGCGCACTGGATCGTACCACCCTGTACTGCCTGGGCCAATGCACCACCGGCGCCAAGCTGGCCGCCCGGTGCGAGACGCACATAGACTTTGCCGTTCGTGGCGTTCTGGATATTTTCCTTGAGGTCGAGCTGCATGATCGGGTAGCTGCGCGACGCGCCAAGAACGTAAGCCGTAGCCAGCGTCATGACGTGATCGGCGGCGGCCTGACGATCGCGCTCTTCCGCAGCGGTCTGGGCCACGGCTTCGTCCGACCACAGCATGCCGGCCGCACCGGCAACCATCGCTGCGGTGAAACCGCCCGACCCTGCCAGTTTCAGGAAATTACGGCGCGAGGCCGAAGCCAGCTCCTTGCGAGTTTTGTCCATCTTATTCCTCCCTAAGATATCGTTATTCATCGTTGTTGGATTGTTTTTTGACGGCAGCCTCGCGTTTGAGAATGTCCGCCGAGAACGCAATGGAAGCGGCAAATAGCATCAGCATCTCACCGACATTTCCGATGTAGGGGTCGCCAGCTATGGAACCGATTGCAACATTGGCCGTGAAGGCCGCCAAAAGCACCGCCGCAATAATCAGTCCCATCATTTCCCTCCCTATCGCCTTTAATAGACGATTCGTTTTTAATGTAAGCGCTTACATTTTGCAAAGCAAGCGCTTACATCGTTTGGTAACCCGAAAGACAACCACGTGCCTTTGACCGAACCCGAGCGTACCAACAGTAAAGATCGTAGCGCAGCCAACATGACGTCGTCCATCCCCCCATCCGGACCTGCCGTTCCCACCCTGGCAGACGTGGCCCGGCATGCCAATGTGTCGACGGCAACCGTATCGCGATGTCTGAATTCCCCCGACCAGGTGGTCCTGCGTACCCGGGAACGGGTGATGAAGGCGGTGCAAGAGCTTGGCTATGCCCCCAATTTCAACGCGCGCGCCCTGGCGGCCAAACGCACCAACACCATCGGCGCCGTGATCCCCACAATGGAAAACGCGATATTCGCCCGTGGCATCCAGGCCTTTCAGGAGGAATTGGGCCGTCATGGTTTCACGCTTCTGGTGGCAAGTTCGTCCTATCAAGAGGCGCTTGAGGAAGAGCAGATCCGCACACTGACCGCCCGCGGCGCGGATGCGCTCTTGCTGATCGGCCACCATCGCAGCAAACGGGTTTACGACTTTCTCAAAACACGCTCGGTCCCTGCCCTCGTGGCCTGGGCCTATGCCGACGGCGCCGAGCAGCGGTCCATCGGGTTCGACAACGTCTCGGCCATGGCCGATCTTGCCCGTCTCGTTATCGGTCAGGGCCACCGCCGGCTTGGCTTCATCTCGGCGGAAACCGCATCCAACGACCGGGCGCGCGATCGTGTGATGGGTGTGCGCAACGTATTGGCCGAGGCCGGATTGGACCAAAGCGCGCTGGCACTGATCGAAACACAGTACGGGATTTCGACGGGCGGCGAGGCGTTTCGAGAGATGATGGCGCTTTCGCCGCGCCCCACGGCCGTCTTGTGTGGCAACGACGTTCTGGCCGTGGGGGCCTTGCGTGCAGCCAAGGAAATGGGCTTGTCGGTTCCGGGCGACGTGTCGATCACCGGGTTCGACGACATTGAACTGGCGATGTTGGCCGAGCCTGCGCTGACGACTGTGCACGTGCCCCACCGTGAAATGGGTCGCCGCGCGGCAAGCATGCTTGTGCAGATGGTCAACGGCGACACCCTGCCCGACAGCACGCGGCTGGATACCGATATCCGCTTGCGTCAGTCGCTGGGCCCGCCGCCTTCGGACGCGGCCTGATGCGCTAGATGACCGCCCTTTCGCGCATGCGTGCCTGCCGAACGATGCGGTCGAAGGCAAAGGG
>JABDPT010000173.1 GCA_013042605.1 Paracoccaceae bacterium | reverse complement strand
ATCAAAACCGTTTTCGCAAAAGTGCTGAAACTCTGCGCCCGCCACACCGTCGGCGACGGTTCGGCCCCAGATCTCCGCAGTCAGAGCCTCGATAAGCCGGGCGCGCCGCGTCACTCAGCGGCCCCTGCAACCTCCGCCCCGTAGCCCAGTGGTGCGCTCACATCTTCGCCTTCGACTTGCTCGGCCAGAAACTTTTCGGCCTCCAGCGCCCCCATGCAGCCCATGCCCGCGCTGGTCACGGCCTGACGATAGATGTGGTCGGTCAGGTCGCCCGCGGCGAAGACGCCGGGGATGGAGGTGGCGGTGCTGTCGGGTTTGGTGACGACATAGCCGCCGTTGTGAAGTTCAAGCCGATCCTTGACGAGTTCATTGGCGGGGGCGTGGCCGATGGCGACGAAGAAGCCCTTGCAGGGCACTTCGGTGATCGCGCCGGTTTCGACATGCCTGGCCCGGACGCCTTCGACGCCAAGGGGGTTTTCGCCGCCGATGACTTCTTCCACGGTATGGTCCCACAGAAGCTCGACCTTGGGGTTCTTGAAAAGGCGGTGTTGCAGGATCTTTTCGGCACGCAAGCTGTCGCGGCGGTGGATCAGCGTGACTTTCGAGGCGAAGTTGGTCAGGAAGAGCGCCTCTTCCACGGCGGTATTGCCACCGCCGATCACCACGACTTCTTGTCCGCGATAGAAAAAGCCGTCGCAGGTGGCACAGGCCGAGACGCCGAAGCCCTTGAACTTTTCTTCGGAAGGCAGGCCCAGCCATTTCGCCTGTGCGCCCGTGGCAAGGATCACGGCGTCGGCGGTATAGGTCGTGCCGCTGTCGCCCTTTGCGGTGAAAGGGCGATGCGACAGATCGAGCGACTGGATGTGATCCGAGATGATCTCGGTCCCGACGGCGCGGGCATGTTCTTCCATCCGGACCATAAGTTCGGGGCCCTGCACCTCGGTATCGCCGGGCCAGTTTTCGACCTCGGTCGTGATGGTCAGCTGACCGCCGGGCTGGATGCCCTGAACGAGGACGGGTTCAAGCATGGCGCGGCTGGCATAGACGGCGGCGGTATAGCCCGCCGGACCCGAACCGATGATCAGAACTTTGGAATGCTTTGTATCGCCCATGATGCCCTCTCGCATGCTAGAGATTTGCATATATCCCTGTCGCGGCGCATCTGAAACCCCCCGATCTGTGGCCAGGCGCACATTCTGGTGTTCATCGGGCTGCGTTAACGAAATTGCGCGAGTGCGAAATATTATTGCGCGTCCTCGCTGTTTGCCGTAAGGTTTGCAAAATTATAAGGGGGGAGGCGACATGCCCGGGCATAAACTCGATCAGATCGATCGTAAGATCCTCGCTGAATTGCAAGCGGATGGGCGGATGACGAATGTCGAGCTTGCCCGCCGGGTCGGGATTTCCGCGCCACCCTGTCTGCGCCGGGTGCGCACGCTGGAAGAAACCGGGTTCATTCGCGGCTACCACGCCAAGGTCGATACCCGGGCGCTGAATTTCGAGGTACAGGTCTTTGCCATGGTCGGGCTGACCAGCCAGGCAGAAGCCGATCTGTCGGCGTTCGAGGCGCGTTGCCGTGCCTGGCCGCTTGTGCGCGAGTGTCACATGCTGAACGGCGAGGTGGACTTCATCCTCAAATGCGTGGCGCCCGACCTGTCGACCTTTCAGACCTTTCTGACCGAACAGCTCACGGCCGCTGACAACGTGGCCAGCGTCAAGACATCGCTCGTGATCCGGGGCGCCAAGGACGAGCCGGGCGTGCCCTTCGATATTCTCGAAGAGCGGATGGCCCAGCTTGCCTGACGCAGGTCGTCAGACCAGCTGAAACTCTTCGTGGTCGGTCGTCTCGAACCGCGGCCAGAGCACGCGGCCGAACCCTTGCAGGTTTTCGATATGCGGGAAGAGCGAGACGAAAAGCTCGCGCAGTTCCGACGACATGCTGTAATGCGCATCGGGTCCGGGGTGATAGCTTTCGACCTCGATCCCGTTGGCGAGGATCACCTGATGGCTGTCGAAGGCGAGGTGATAGACGCGCATCGGCGAGACCGGGTTCAGGGCGACGACGCCCATCCCGTCTTCCAACGATGAGACCGGGGCAAGGGCCGCTTCGCAGCCAAGCGCGTTGCGGATCGCCGGATCGCGGTTGAGAAGGCGGGCGGCGGGGCCAAGCGTGACATCGGTCGCCGGGCGGCCAAGGCCGAAGCTGTCGGCGGTGATGCGATAAAGGCGCTGGGGTTCGTCGCCGGTCACGGGCGCGCCGGGCACAAGCGTGATCGCGCCGATCCATTTCAGAGTTGCAGTCTCGCCACCGGCGGTTTCGACCTCCATCCCGGGAACAAGGTCTTCGACGGCGACCTGTCCTTCGGTGGTGCCGATCAGGGCGCCGTGGGAAAAGGCACTGAACGCCTGTTCAAATATCGGGATCGCGGGGGCGACGCGCATGAAATTGTCGATGTCGCCGTTTTCATTGAGCCAGGTCACTTCGAACCGACGCGTGAGCGCGATGGTGCGGGCTTCGCGGCGCGGTTGCGATGCGGAACGGACGGTCCAGGGTTTGTTGGGGCGGTTAACTACGGCTCGGCCACCGCGCAATGCGGGCAGGCTTTGGGGGCTGTTCATGCGATCAGTCCTTTGCGGTCTGGTCACATCTGCATCGGCCCCCACCGATTGATTACTTGCAGATAGACTGGTTACGTACACTTAGTGAAAGAACGATGGCCTTTCGCCAGACGCTTTGTCAAAGATTTCGGGATTTTCGTACCCCGGCACCAGTTAATCCCGGGTTAAGAACCGGCTTTGTTGCGGCTGCCGGGACGATATCACTGCGATGCCTGTTTGCTGCCCGAATCGCCACAAAAAAGGCGGCTCTCGAAAGAGCCGCCCGAGTTTGAACACGAGGAGGGTACTACTTAACCATGCGCTGACGTGCGCACGGAACGGATGCCCGAGCGACGGGCAATGGATAGGTTTCTGCGCTGGCCGCGTTTGAACGGCAACTCGACAGAGTTGGAATTGGCTTGGTGAAGGACGGACGTAATCCAGCGTTTCTTCAGGCGCATCGTCAGTTGCATCTTCAGTGGTCCTTTATCTGCGCCGGGGTCGGCGCCTTATGTCATCTGCCTCAATTGCCGGCGTCTTGCCCGGCTTGGGTCAAGAATACCTCGCAATGCGGCAGTGATGGGGCGCAGGCGGAAAAAATCCGCTGATTTTGCTGAAATCTGCTGGGTCGACCTCCGACCACTAGATACAGCGTATGCCCCCCTGCAGACCCGCATTCCGTTGTCCACTCAAGCACAATGCTATGTCTTAAAGCAGAACTGTTTCCACTTCGTTACCGATCGGACCACAGCAAATGCCATAGTTTCGCCTGATTTGATGGAATTTCAGCGGCTCAAAGTCGAATCGTAGAGATCAATCGGCCGTAATCCGCTTCTTTGTTGTGAACGGTGCGACGATAAGAAAAGAACCGCTCCGGATCGCTATAGGTGCAGTGCCGCGTCCACTCGGCCTGGCCGATACCTGCCGCCCGCAGGCGCGCCAGCCCATAGGCGGGCAGGTCGAACAGCATCCGGTCGCCAGTGCCGCCCGCGAAGAAACGGGCGTTGTCTGGATCGTCGGCCAGAAACTCCTCGAAGTATTCCGGCCCGACCTCATAAGCGCGCTGGCTGATCGTCGGACCGATCGCCGCGGTAGTGTCGCCGCGTTTTGCGCCAAGCGCTTCCATCGCATCCAAAGTCGCTTCCAGGACACCGTCCATCGCGCCGCGCCACCCGGCATGGGCGGCGGCGATCACCCCGGCCTTGGCGTCGGCAAACAGCACGGGCTGGCAGTCGGCCGTCAGAATGCCCAACACAAGGCCCGGCGTCGCGGTGACAAGCGCGTCCGCATCGGGCAGGGGGCCGGTGATCGGTGCGTCGACGGTTACGACGTCGGCGGAATGCACCTGAGAAATCGTGACAAGGTGATCGACGCCGACGCCCATCGCCCCGGCCACGCGCGCGCGATTGATGGCCACCATGTCCGACTGATCGCTTGAGCCGGGGCCGCAGTTCAGCCCGTCGAACACCCCGGACGAGGCGCCGCCCTTGCGCGTGAAGAACCCGTGCCGCAGCGGGGCAAGCGCGTCGGAAGTGACGATCTCAAGCGTCATGGGTCAAGTCCCGGTGGTGGTGCGGTATCTATTGGGTGGATGGACATCACCTTGAAGAGCGTTCCCATTTCTTCGGGGTGCGTCAAGCGACGATGCGCGGCGATATGTGCCTCAAGCGCGGGGCCCGAGAGGTTGGCGGCCAGCGCCTGCGCCCGCGCGGTGATGCCAAGCCTTTCGAGGAATACGCCTTGGGGCGTGACGCGGCTATGCGCGGCTCCGGCCTTGGTGGCGGCAAGGGCCAGCGGCTCGAAATCGGTCTGCGCGGTCAGGTCGGCATTTCCGGGGTTTGCGAGCGGGTGTTCGGGTTCATGATTGCGCACGGATTGCAGGGTATCGCCAAGCGAGCGCCAGTCGCCATAGTCGACAAGGATCGCGGCACCGCCATGCGCGGCAATCCGCCCGGCGATCAGACCAGCGTCTTGCGCGGCCACCGGGTTCACCTCGACGATATCGCCCTCTTGCGTGTCGTCCAGCCGATACGCGAGATCGGCAAGCGGGGCGGGTGGGCTCCAACCGAAACACGGCGCGCCGGTGTCATCCAGGGCGACCATCTTTTCCGACCAGCCATCACCCATCCGCTGAAACTGCCGGATCGGGAGGGCGTCGAAATACTCGTTCGCGATCAGGAAGAGCGGCCCGTCCGGCAGGTCGGCAATAGTGTCGTGCCAGGTGGGGGTGTGCGGTTGCAAGGTCTTGGCCTGTGCCGCGCGCAGAGGCTCGGAAACCTCGACGAGGTGCAGGCGCGCGGCGTCATGAAACCCCAGTACGGATTTGGTCGCGCGCATAACGTCCGCCATCAGCGTGCCGCGCCCCGGACCAAGTTCTGTCAGAAGGAAAGGGTTTGGCGCACCGCGGTCGAGCCAGGCTTGCGCGAGGCTCAGTCCCAGAAGCTCTCCGAACATCTGGCTGATCTCGGGCGCGGTGGTGAAATCGCCGGCTGCGCCAAGCGGGTCGCGCCCGGTGTAATAGCCGTGCACCGGATGGGTCAGGCAGGCGGCCATGAACTGATTGAGCGGGATCGGCCCGGTGGCTGCGATCTGGCGCGCAAGTTCGCTTGCCAGTGGGGTCATGC
The DNA here is from genome assembly GCA_013042605.1 of Paracoccaceae bacterium. Taxonomy (GTDB): domain Bacteria; phylum Pseudomonadota; class Alphaproteobacteria; order Rhodobacterales; family Rhodobacteraceae; genus JABDPT01. The sequence continues at coordinate 11,184 of JABDPT010000173.1, read as the reverse complement.
CCGCGCGTGCCGTCGCGCGGCGAAGATCACGATCACACCGATGATTAGCATGGGCAGCGACAGAAGTTGCCCCATGCTGACGCCCAAATCACCCAACCGGATCACGTGGCCCAGCGGGTTGTCGGGGGTGATGAATTGCGGGTCGGCCTGCCGGAAGTATTCGATGATGAACCGGCCCAACCCGTAGCCTGCGAGGAACATGCCGGTGAGCGCACCGGGCGCCTTGAGCCAGCCACGCCGGGCGAGGAGGAGGAGCACCGCGCCGAGCAGCAACCCTTCCAGCCCCGCCTCGTAAAGCTGCGACGGATGGCGCGCGCAGGGCGCATCAAAGCCGGGGCAGAACTGTGCAAGATCGCCGGGAAAAACCACGCCCCAGGGCAGGTCGGTCGGACGCCCCCAAAGCTCTGCGTTGATGAAATTGGCGATGCGGCCCAGCATGATGGCAGGGGGTGTCGCGATGGCCAGCGCGTCGGCCACCGACATCAGCGGCAGGCCACGGGTCCGGCTGAACCAGATCAGGACAAGGGCGACCCCGAGAAAACCGCCGTGGAAGGCCATGCCGCCCTGCCAGATATAAAGGATCTCGATCGGGTTCGCGAGGTAATAGGCGGGCTGGTAGAAAAGGACAAAGCCAAGCCGCCCGCCCAGAATGACGCCAAGAATGATCCAAGTCAGCAGGTCCTCGACATCCTGTTCGTTCATCGGCGCGCTATCATCCCGCCACAGATGCGGGCGGCGCACCAGCCCGACGACAATCCGCCAGCCAATGAGGATGCCCACGATATAGGCCATCGCGTACCAGCGCAGGGCAAAGCGAAACTCGCCAAATTCGATGGCAAAGATCTCGGGCCCGATCTCGGGGAAGGGAAGCGCGAACACCATGAGCGAGCGATTGCGTGACCGCGCGGGGATGTCAACCTTGCACGCGGGCGTTCCGCGAACCATATAGAGCACAACGCAGTGACGGAGGCCGCCATGCAAAGCCGCAACAAGATTCTCGACGATGTGTCGCAACTGATGACCAATGCCATGGGCGTGGCGCAAGGCGCGCGCGAAGAGGCGGAAACTGCGATGAAGGGCTGGGTCGACCGCTGGCTGGCGGATCGGGATTTCGTCACACGCGAAGAATTCGACGCAGTGCGGGCGATGGCCCAGAAGGCGCGCGAAGAAAACGAGGCGCTCACGGCGCGTCTCGATGCGCTGGAAGGCGCAAAGAAGAAGTAATTAATTCCAGCACGCTATGAGATGACGTGAACGCCCTGCCGGCTTCGGCAGGGTGTCGTTCGCTTTGGTTGCAGGACGCCACGCCCGCGCGCCCGGCGGCCGGCATTGCCGATGAATGCAGGAAATTTCCCAAAATACTTCTTTACAGCCGCCGCCATTGCGACCACCATATATAGTAAGGACGGTGGCAATGTACCGCCGGACCTTGAGCAGGCACCTAAGCTTAGTGGGTCGGGACAGGCCCCAAGCTACAACCGATGAGGCCGCAGTCATGTCGCTTTCCGAGCAGTTTCTCACCGAGGATCTTCACCCCATCGATATCGTGGAGCATATTGCCGAGCATCACGAATGGGATTTCGACCGTGTGGCCGACGATCAGATCGCAATGGCTGTCGAGGGACAGTGGCGCACCTATTCGATCACGCTGGCCTGGTCGGGCTATGATGAGACGCTGCGCCTGATCTGCACGTTCGAAATGGAGCCGCCGCAGGAGCGGATGGCCGAGATCTATGAAACCCTCAACCGCACGAATGACATGTGCTGGGCCGGTGCGTTCACCTATTGGAGCGCGCAGCGCCTGATGGTCTATCGCTATGGCCTTGTGCTGGCGGGCGGCCAGATGGCCAGCCCCGAACAGATCGACACGATGATCGGCACCGCCGTAATGGCCGCCGAACGGTTTTACCCCGCATTTCAACTGGTCGCCTGGGGCGACCGGACCCCTGAAGATGCGATGCAGGTTGCGATTTCCGAAGCTTACGGCCGCGCTTAAATCCCCCTTACTCGCGGCAAAGGCCCGCCTGAGCGTGTGTTGCTCCGGCGGGCCTTTTTACGTAAAGCGGCGGGGAACGCCGGGGGAGGACGCGGATGGAGTTTTCTGAGATCGAGGCGCGCGGGCTGGTGCTTCTGGGCTGCGGCAAGATGGGGTCGGCGCTTTTGGCCGGGTGGCTTGAGCGCGGGCTTTCGCCGGGGGCCGTCTGGGTCATCGACCCCGCGCCGTCGGGCTGGGTGGCAAGCCTTGAGGGGATCCACCTGAACGAAGACCTGCCGCCGTCGCCCGCCGTCGTTCTGGTCGCCGTGAAACCGCAGATGATGGGCGATGCCTTGCCGTCGATGACGGCGCTTGGCGGAGGCGACACGCTCTTCGTGTCGATCGCCGCTGGCACGCCGATTGCGCGGTTCGAAGAGGTTCTGGGGCAGGGGACGCCTATTGTGCGCGCCATGCCCAACACGCCCGCCGCGATCTCGCGTGGAATCACCGCGCTGGTGGGCAACGACCCTGCCGGCGCCGACGGGTTGGCGCTGGCCGAAGGGTTGCTGAGTGCGGTGGGACAGACCGTGCGGCTGGAGAGCGAGGCCCAGATGGATGCCGTGACCGCCGTCTCGGGTTCTGGCCCGGCTTACGTCTTTCACCTGATCGAAACGCTTGCGGCCGCGGGCGAGGCTGAGGGCCTGTCCCCCGATCTTGCGCTGCAACTGGCGCGGGCGACCGTGGCCGGGGCGGGGGCGCTGGCCGAAGCGTCGGACGAAAGCCCCGCACAGTTGCGCATCAACGTGACCAGCCCGGGGGGCACGACGCAGGCCGCGCTTGAGGTCTTGATGGACGAAAAGGGCGGCTTCCCCGACCTTCTGACCCGCGCCGTTGCCGCCGCCGCCAACCGGGGCCGGGAACTGGCGAAATGACGATCAGTTTCGATGACTTTCTGGCCGTGGATATCCGCGTGGGCGTGATCCGGCGGGTCGAACCCTTTCCCGAGGCGCGCAAGCCCGCGGTCAAGCTTTGGGTCGATTTCGGTGATGAGCTTGGAGAGAAGAAGTCTTCGGCGCAGATCACGGTGCATTACCGACCCGAAGACCTGCCCGGCAAGCGGGTGCTGGCGGTCGTGAACTTCCCGCCGCGCCAGATCGGCAAGTTCATGTCCGAGGTTCTCGTGCTGGGCGTTCCGGACGCGGCGGGCGAAGTGGTGCTGATCACACCCGACAAAGATGTTCCCATTGGCGGCAGGATGTATTGATGAAGAAGCTTCTGATTTCGCGGGTTTTGCCCGACACGGTTCTGGACGCGGCCCGCGCGGTTTTCGATGTGACGGTGCGCAAAAGCACTGCGCCGATGACGCTTGATGAAGTGACCGAGGCGCTGCAAACGCAGGATGCGGTCTTGCCGACGCTGGGCGATGCATTCACCGCCGAGGCTTTCGCGCGGGTGCCTGCGCCGCGCACCAGGCTGCTCGCGAATTTCGGGGTGGGCTATAACCATATCGACGTGGCCGCCGCCCGGGCCGCGGGCCTGGAGGTGTCGAACACCCCCGGCGCCGTGACCGACGCCACCGCCGATATCGCGATGACGCTGATCCTGATGACCTGCCGTCGCGCGGGCGAGGGCGAGCGGATGGTGCGGGCAGGAGAATGGGAAGGATGGCATCCGACACAGCTTCTGGGCTTTCATGTGACCGGCAAGACCGTGGGTATCGTCGGCATGGGCCGCATCGGCAAGGCAATAGCGCGGCGCTGTCATGGTGGGTTCGGAATGGAGGTTGTGTTTCACAACCGCTCCCGCGTGGCGGATCCGGGTGTTCCCGCCCGGCAGTTGGACAGTCTTGCGGATGTGATGGCCACGGCGGATATCGTCGTGCTGGCCGTGCCCGCCACGCCCGAGACGCATCACCTGATCGGGGCGGCGGAACTGGCAGAGATGAAGCCCTCGGCCTTCCTGATCAACATCGCGCGGGGGGATGTGGTGGATGAAGCCGCCTTGATCACCGCCCTGGAAGCCGGGGCCATCGCGGGTGCGGGGCTCGATGTCTATGAGCGCGAGCCAATTGTTCCGGACGCGCTACGCGCCATGGATCAGGTCACGCTGCTGCCGCATCTTGGCACCTCGGCGCTTGAGGTGCGCGAAGCGATGGGGCTGATGGCGGTCGATAACCTGATCGCGTGGAACGAGGGCCGCCCGCTGCCGAATGCCGTGTGATGCGGGCTTTTCGGTTTCGTGCTAGGCTCGCGCGAAACGAAAAGGAGCGACGCCCATGGACCTTGGCGCTTTTTCAGTCAGCCTGTCGGTGAAGGACATCAATGCATCCCACGCGTTCTATACGGCGCTGGGCTTTGAACCCATTGGCGGCGATCTGGAGCAGAAGTGGATCGTCTTGCGCAATGGCGCCAGCGTCATTGGCCTTTTCGAGGGGATGTTCGAGCGGAACATGCTGACCTTCAATCCGGGCTGGTCGGCGGATGCGCAGCCCTTGAAGGAGTTTACCGATGTGCGCAGCCTTCAGGCGCAACTGAAGGTCGCCGGGGTGGACTTTGTGACCGAGGCCGAGCCGACGGGCACCGGGCCTGCGAGTTTCATTCTGACCGACCCCGACGGCAACCCGGTGCTGGTCGACCAGCATGTGGATCGCCCCGGCTGAGGTCAGGCGCGGGGCATTCGTGCGGTCAGGGCAACGACAACCGCCGCCAGCAAGGACACCGCAAGCCACATGACCGGCCAGCCGAGGTAGTCTGCGACGACACCAAGGGCGGGCGGGCTGAGCAGATAGCCGAGATAGGCCACCGCCGTGACCGAGGCGAGCGCGCGACCGCGTTCGGGACCTTGCGCGCGGGTGGCGACCGCACGGAACACCGCCGGTTCGATGGGCCCGACCCCGATCCCGGCCAGAAGGCAGGCCGCAAGCGTGACAGGCACCGGCACCCCCATTGCGATCACCGCAAAGGCGGGCAAGGCCAAAAGGGCGGCAAGGCGCACGGTGATGATCGGGCGCAGCCGCGCCTCAAGCTCGTGCGCACCGAAACGGCCCAGCGACAGACCAAGGGTGAAGGCGGCGGGGGCGAGGCCGGCCAGAACCGGGCCCGCGGCTTGCACACGTTCCACGAAGATCGCGACCCAGCTGAGCGCGGCGGCCTCTTGAAATGCTCCGGCGGCGGCGATGGCCGCGAGAATGGCGAACGCACCGACCAGACGCGAGCGGCCTTTGGCGGCGGTGTCATCGGGGTGTGGGCGCACATGGCCGCCGGCGCGAAACTCGATCATCGCGACAAGGGCAAAAGCAACCGCGACCCCACCAAAGACGACCGGTAGGGGCACGCCTGCGCCCCGCAAAAACCCTGTCACCGCGCTGGCCGCCAGCATGGCCGCGGGGAAAAGCGCATGTGCCCGATTAAAGAGACGCGCGCCGGTATCCGCCTCGATCCGGGCGGCACGGTTGTTGAGCGAGATATCAAGCGCGCCCGAAGACGCGCCCGTGATCAACAGCGCAAAGATCAACCCGGGCAAACCCGGCGCAATCCCCATCACCAGCGATCCCAAAGCAAAGGCGCCAAGACAGCCGGGGATCGCATAGCGCTCGAACCGGTGCAGCGAGTGTCCGAAGGCGCGCATCACCGGAAAGGCGGCCAGCGCCATCAGGCCAAGCGCGATGCCGTACCCCGCCTCGGTCAGGCCCGCGCGGTCTTGGAGGGCAGGGGCGGCGGCGGCAAAGGCGCCCCAGAAAAGGCCCGCCACACCGTAGCCTGCGAACAGCGATGCGGTTTGCAGGCGGGCAGAGGCGGTCATTCGGGCGCGCGGTCACCCACCGCTTCGCGCCAGTGTCGGCGGCAGAGCGATACATAGGTCTCGTTCCCGCCGATCTGTACCTGCGCGCCTTGGGTCAGCACGTTGCCTTGCTCGTCCTGCCGCACGACCATCGTCGCCTTCTTACCGCAAAAACAGATGGTGCGCGCTTCGCGCATCTCGTCGGCCAGCGCCAGAAGGGCGGCGGAACCGGGGAAAAGCTCACCCTGAAAATCGACGCGCAACCCATAGCACATCACTGGCACATTCAGGTCATCGACCGCGCGCGCCAGTTGCCAGACCTGTTCCTTTTCCAGAAACTGCGCTTCGTCGAGGAAGATGCAGGCCACCGACCCCTCGGCCAGCCGCGCTTCGATCTTTGCAAAAAGGTCTTCTCCGGGGGCATAGGTGTCGGCCTCGACCCCGATGCCGATGCGCGACCCGATCCGCCCTTCGCCCGCGCGCTTGTCGAATTGCGCGGTCAGAAGATAGGTGTCCATCCCGCGTTCACGGTAATTGTGCGAGGCCTGCAGCAGCAAGGTCGACTTGCCCGCGTTCATCGTCGAATAGTGGAAATAGAGCTTGGCCATGGGCCAACGGACTAGCGTCTTGGAACCTTGCGAACAAGGCCCCAAGACACCGACCCGTGAGTGGATCTGACGGACCATCGGCACTGCGTCGCAGTGACAGGTTTCCATTCGGCCGTGCGGGGCCGGGGGTGCAGAACCCTGTACCGTACCGTTACCGAAGGCCCGCCGCGCGACTGCCGGAGTGTCCGGCCCCGTCGTACCCAGCCGACAAGAGCGTCGGCAGGCCCCACCCTTCCCCGACGTTGGGCACGCCGGACACTCGCTAAACGTCCCGGCACGTCCGGGACAATTTGGATACTGACATCGGGTTGCGATCGCATTAATGGGAAACGGTCAAGGCATTTCCCCCTTGCAAAAAAGGGGGCAGGAGGGACGGCATGGCGGCGCATCACAGCTATCTGAAAAAGCACACAGAGGCGCTTGTCAAAGACGTTGGGATCGAGGCGGCCTGTCAACTGACCGGCAAATCGAAAGCCACGCTGGGCCGGTATTACTCGGACGCGCCGGAACATAGCGACCGTTTCATCGGGGTCGACAGCGTTGCAGCCCTTGAGGAAGCGGCGCGGTATCCGCATGTCACCAGCGCACTGGCCGAATTGACCGGCAGCGCGCTTAGCCATGATCCCGAACGCCGCAATGCGCCCGAGGGTGGCGTGAACTCTGACGTGATCGCGTTAAGCCAACGCTTCGCGATGTTGATGGGCGAGTATCAGCAATCCATCGAGGACGGCGTCATCTCGATCAACGAGGCCAAGCGGCTCTTGCGCGAAACGGTGGCGTTGCAGCGCGTGTTGATCGATATGAAGCTGCATCTTGAGGAAGAGGCGGGGCAGGGCGCGTCCTAGGACTGCAAGCTCTTCACCTCGATCTCCCCGTCCTGCGCGGCTTTCATCGCCAGGGCGGCGGCATGGGCCGCGGCGGCGGTGGTGAAATAGGGGATGCGGTCCATCAGCGCGACGTTGCGCATGGAGCGTGAGTCTTCGACCGCCTGTGCGCCTTCGGTGGTGTTCATCACCAATTGCACAAGCCCGTCTTTCATCACATCGACAATCGTGCGCCCGCCCTCATAGGCCTTGTTGACCACGTCGCTGGCCACGCCGTTTTCCGTCAGGAACTGCGCCGTGCCGCGGGTGGCAAGTATCTTCAGGCCAAGGTCGCGCAGGGTCTGGGCGGTTTCTGCGAATTGCGGCGTCTTGTCGGCGTCCTTGATCGAGAAGAACACGGTGCCTTCGGTCGGAAGGATCGTTCCCGCGCCAAGCTGCGCCTTGAGGAAGGCGCGGTGGAAGCTGGCGTCCGAGCCCATGACCTCACCGGTTGAGCGCATTTCGGGGCCAAGAAGCGTATCGACGCCAGGGAAGCGGGCGAAGGGCAGCACGGCCTCTTTCACCGCAAAGCCGTCGATCTGCGGGTCAACGAGATCGAAGTTGGACAAGGGTTCGCCCGCCATCAGCCTTGCGGCAATCGCGGCGATGGGGCTTTTCACGGCCTTGGCGACGAAGGGCACGGTGCGCGAGGCACGGGGGTTTACTTCGATCAGGAAGATCTCATCGTCCTTGATCGCGAATTGCACGTTCATCAGGCCCACGACATTGAGGGCGAGGGCAAGCGCCTCTGTCTGGACCTTGAGCCGCTCGATGACGTCGGCGGACAGGGAATAGGGCGGAAGCGAACAGGCGCTGTCGCCCGAATGCACGCCGGCCTCCTCGATATGCTGCATGATGCCGGCGACATGCACGTCTTTGCCGTCGCTCAGCGCATCGACATCGATTTCGACCGCGCCGGAGAGGTAGCTGTCGAGCAGGACGGGACTGTCGCCTGATACCACCACGGCATCGCGGATATAGCGTTCGAGCGACGCGGTATCGCGCACGATCTCCATCGCGCGGCCGCCCAGCACATAGGAGGGTCGGATCACCAGCGGATAGCCAATGGCCTCGGCCGCCTGCATCGCCTGTTCATCGGTCGAGGCGATGGCATTGTTGGGCTGCTTGAGGCCCAGCTTGTTCACAAGCGCCTGAAACCGTTCGCGATCTTCGGCAAGGTCGATGGCGTCGGGCGTGGTGCCGAGGATCGGGATGCCCGCCTCTTCCAGCGCATTGGCAAGCTTGAGCGGCGTCTGCCCGCCGAACTGGACGATCACGCCATGCAGCGTGCCGTTGTCCTGTTCGCGGGACAGGATTTCCATCACGTGTTCGAAGGTCAGCGGTTCGAAATACAGCCGGTCAGAGGTGTCATAATCGGTGCTCACCGTTTCGGGGTTGCAGTTGATCATGATCGTCTCATAGCCCGCGTCGGTCAGCGCGAAACAGGCGTGACAGCAGCAATAATCGAACTCGATCCCCTGGCCGATGCGGTTGGGGCCACCACCGAGGATGACGACCTTCTTGCGGTTTGAGGGGCGCGCCTCGCATTCGACATCGCCCATGACGGGATGTTCATAGGTCGAGTACATGTAAGGGGTCTGCGCCTCGAACTCGGCGGCACAGGTGTCGATGCGTTTGAAGACCGCGTTGACGCCAAGGTTCCGGCGCGCGCGGCGGACATTTGCCTCGTCCCGGCCGGTCAGCGCGGCAAGGCGTGCGTCCGTGAAGCCCAGCATCTTAACGGCGCGCAGGCCCTCTTCGGTCATCGGCAGGCCGTCGTTGCGGATGGTATCTTCGGCTTCGACAATCTCGCGAATGCGGGCGAGGAACCAGGGGTCAAAGGCGGTGACTGCCTGAATGGCGTCATCGTCGAGGCCGTGGCGCATGGCCTGGGCGATGACGCGCAGGCGGTCGGGGGTTTGGGCCGACAGCGCCTTGGTGATCTGGGCCACGTCCGGCGCGCCGGGGATTTCGATCTCATCCAATCCGGTCAGCCCGGTTTCCATCGAGGCCAGCGCCTTTTGCAGCGACTCGTGGAAGGTGCGGCCGATGGCCATCGCCTCGCCCACCGATTTCATCGCGGTGGTGAGGTTGGGTTCCGAGCCCGGAAACTTTTCGAAGGCAAAGCGCGGGATCTTGGTGACCACATAATCGATCGAAGGCTCGAAGCTTGCCGGGGTGACACCGGTGATGTCGTTGTCGAGCTCATCGAGCGTAAAGCCCACGGCAAGTTTCGCCGCGATCTTGGCAATGGGAAAGCCTGTGGCCTTGGATGCCAGCGCCGAGGACCGCGACACGCGCGGGTTCATCTCGATCACCACCATGCGCCCGTCTTCGGGGTTGATTGCCCATTGCACGTTCGAGCCGCCGGTCTCGACCCCGATCTCGCGCAGAACGGCGATCGAGCCGTTGCGCATGATCTGGTATTCCTTGTCCGTCAGCGTCAGCGCGGGGGCCACGGTGATCGAGTCGCCGGTATGAACACCCATCGGGTCCACGTTTTCGATGGAACAGACGATGATGGCGTTATCGGCGGTGTCACGCACCACCTCCATCTCGAATTCCTTCCAACCGAGAAGGCTTTCGTCGATCAGGATCTGGCTTACCGGGCTGGCATCCAGCCCCGATTTGCAGATGGCGACATATTCGTCGCGGTTATAGGCCACGCCGCCGCCGGTGCCGCCCAGCGTGAAGGCAGGGCGGATGATGGCCGGCAGGCCCACGTGATCAAGCGCCGCGATGCATTCTTCGATGGTGTTGGCGATGGTTGCCTTCGGGTTTTCAAGGCCGATCCGGTCCATCGCCTCGCGGAACAGCTTGCGGTCTTCGGCCATTTCAATGGCGTCGCGCTTGGCGCCGATCATTTCGACGCCGAATTTGTCGAGCACGCCCATCTCTTCCAGCGCCAGCGAGGTGTTCAGACCCGTCTGCCCGCCCATCGTCGGCAAAAGCGCGTCGGGGCGCTCTTTCTCGATGATCTTGGCGACAATCTCGGGGGTGATGGGTTCGATATAGGTGGCGTCGGCCAGCCCCGGGTCGGTCATGATCGTGGCCGGGTTCGAGTTGACGAGGATGACGCGGTACCCTTCCTCGCGCAGCGCCTTGCAGGCTTGCGCGCCGGAATAGTCGAACTCACAGGCCTGACCGATCACGATAGGACCTGCACCGATGATCATGATGGACGAGATATCGGTGCGTTTGGGCATCTGGCCCCCCCTGACGTGACGCAAATTGGCCGCGTTATAACTGGGCTTGGGGCACGTGCAAGCGGTTAGGCGGTGCGTGGGGCCGGGGCGGCGCGAAAAGCGCCCCAGCCGAAGGCCAGAGTCAGGGCGATCATCGCGATACTGCCGACAAAGAGAGGCGCATTATGGGTGAAGGTGGCGTAAAGGTAATGCGGGATCACCTCGATCTGGATCGGCAGCAAAAGGGCGCCAAGCGCGATCAGCGCATGGCGCGGTGCAAGGTTCCAGATCAGGACCGGTAGAAACGCGAAAACCGGCAGATAGTGGTAGGCCCAGGTCAACGGCGACAAGAGCGCGATGACCCCGATTGCGCACGGCCACAGCCAGATATGGCGCGTTGCGGTGTCGGCGCGGGCGAAAGCCGCCATCAGCGCCGCCAATGCGGCGACAAGAGCCAGCTTCGACAAAAGAGCCCAGACCGCGCCTTTTCCAGTGACGTGCCAGCCGCTGCGGGCCGCGCCCGTTGCGCTGTCGCCCGCGCTTTGAACGAATTGGAAGCCCGAGGGGTCGGAGAACTGCGCAGCGAGGCCCGCGAGGTTGTAGTTGATCGGTGTCATCAGCACACTGTCCGAGATCGTCGCAAGCTGGCCCAGAAACGCCAGATGCAGCGGCCAGCCCGCCAGAAAAACGGACAATGCCGCCAAGGCCCCGCCGCAGACAGTGAAGGACGCCAACGCGCGGTAGTTGCGCGCGGCGAGCCAAAGCAGGGCAAA
>JABDPT010000167.1 GCA_013042605.1 Paracoccaceae bacterium | reverse complement strand
GGCAAGGCATCCGTCACCACTTCGGGCGATGCGACACCCGGTTCCGCGCTTGCGATTTCACGCGTAATGGCAGGCGTCAGATCCCGCCAGTCCGCCAGTTGCGACGTCAGCGCCAGAACCACGATGCCAATCACCGCGCCCCAGGCCGTTCCCGAAAGAAGCCCCCGTATCACTTTGTTTCAGCTCCGTACTCTGCCTGTGTCATCGCCTTGCGCCAGTCGGCCCCTTGCGCGCCCCGCTCTTGACCAGCGGTTGTGCCTGCGTCCATGTATACCCCGAAGCCGGGGGTCGGGGATATCCCCAATCAAGGGATGTGCCGTTCTTATGCTTTTGCTTATCGATAACTATGACAGCTTTACCTACAACCTTGTCCACTATCTGGGCGAGCTTGGTACGGAAGTGTTGGTCCGGCGCAACGATGCGCTTGATGTGCAAGAGGCGATGGGCCTCAAACCCGACGCGATCCTCCTGTCGCCCGGCCCCTGCGACCCGTCGCAGGCGGGAATTTGCCTTGCCCTGACCCAAGCCGCCGCGGAAACGCGCATTCCGCTGATGGGCGTCTGCCTGGGCCACCAGACCATCGGCGAGGCGTTCGGCGGCCGCGTGGTGCGCGCGGGCGAGATCGTGCATGGCAAGATGGGATCGATCCGGCACACCGGCAAAGGCGTCTTCGCGGGCCTGCCCTCGCCTTTCGCCGCCACACGCTATCATTCGCTGATCGTTGAGCGTGAGAGCCTGCCGGAAGTGCTTGAGATCACCGCAGAGCTTGAGGATGGCACGATCATGAGCCTTCAGCACCGTGACCTGCCGATACACGGCGTGCAGTTCCACCCCGAATCGATTGCCTCGGAACACGGGCACAAGCTTTTGCAGAATTTCCTCGATACCGTGGCGGTTCCGGCATGAGTGACGCGCTCAAACCGCTGATCGCCGCCGCCGTCGACCGTCCGCTGACCCGGGACGAGGCCGAGACTGCGTTCGAGATCCTGTTCAATGGCGAAGCCACGCCCAGCCAGATCGGCGGGCTTTTGATGACCCTGCGCACGCGCGGCGAAACGGTGGAGGAATACGCCGCCGCCGCCGCGGTGATGCGCGCCAAGTGCAAGCGCGTTCACGCGCCGGATGGTGCGATGGATATCGTCGGCACAGGCGGCGACGGCAAAGGTACGCTGAACATCTCGACCGCGACGGCCTTTGTCGTGGCCGGGGCGGGCGTGACCGTCGCCAAGCACGGCAACCGCAACCTCAGCTCGCAATCCGGCGCGGCAGATGCCTTGGGTCAGATGGGCATCAATGTGATGGTCGGACCGGAGGTCGTGGAACGGGCGTTGGCGGAGGTTGGCATCGGCTTCATGATGGCGCCCATGCATCACCCGGCGATTGCCCATGTCATGCCGACACGGGCCGAGCTTGGCACGCGCACGATCTTCAACATCCTTGGGCCGCTGACCAACCCCGCCGGCGTCAAACGCCAACTGACCGGCGCGTTTTCCCACGCGATGATCCGGCCCATGGCGGAAACGCTGGCACAACTGGGGTCCGAGGCGGCGTGGCTGGTCCATGGCTCGGACGGCACGGATGAGTTGACCATCACCGGGGTAAGCTGGGTTGCCGAACTGGCGGGCGGCACCGTGACCGACCGCGAGGTCCACCCCGAGGATGCGGGCCTGCCGGTGCATCCGTTCGAGGCCATCCTTGGCGGTACGCCCGAGGAAAACGGCCGCGCCTTCGCGGCACTTCTGGACGCTGAGAAGACCGCCTATCGCGATGCGGTGTTGCTGAACGCAGCGGCCGCACTGGTGATCGCGGGAAAGGCCGCCACGCTGAAGGATGGCGTGGACCTGGCGCGCGAAAGCATCGACAGCGGGGCGGCCAAGGGCAAGGTGACGGCCCTCGCGGCGTTGACCTCGGCGGCCTGAGCCGAACGGATTCTCGAAAATCCGTCCAAATTCCGTCGAAGGAATTTGAACCCGGCGCGCCGAGCCGCTATCCCCTTGCTCATGAGCACCATTCTAGACCGCATCCGCGACTACAAGCTGGAAGAGATCGCCGCCGCCAAGGCCGCGCGTCCGCTGGCCGAGGTCGAAGCCGCCGCAGAGACCGCGCCCGCCCCGCGTGGCTTTGCCCGCGCGCTCGAAGCCGCGACGCATCAGGGTTATGGTCTGATTGCCGAGATCAAGAAGGCCAGCCCGTCAAAGGGTCTGATCCGCGCCGATTTCGACCCGCCCACGCTGGCCCGCGCTTACGAAGCCGGCGGGGCGGCCTGCCTGTCGGTTCTGACCGACACACCGTCCTTTCAGGGTGCGCCCGAATATCTGGTCGCCGCCCGTGCCGCCGTCGACCTGCCGGTTCTGCGCAAGGATTTCCTGTATGACACCTATCAGGTGGCCGAAGCGCGCGCCTGGGGGGCCGATTGCATCCTGATCATCATGGCCAGCGTCGACGATGCGCTTGCCGCCGATCTGGAGGCCGCCGCGTTCGCTTGGGGCATGGATGTGCTGGTCGAAGTGCATGATGCCGAAGAGCTTGAGCGTGCCGCGCGCCTCAAATCGCCGCTTTTGGGTATAAACAACCGTAATCTCAAGACTTTCGAGACCGATCTTGAGACGACCCGCCAGCTTTCGCGCCGCGCACCCGAGGGCCGTTTGCTGGTGGCCGAGTCCGGGTTGTCGACCCCCGATGACCTTGCGGATCTGGCCCGCTATGGCGCGCGGGCCTTCCTGATCGGGAAAAGCCTGATGCGCCAGCCCGATGTGGCCGCCGCGACCCGTGCGATCCTCGCCAATCCGCTTAGCGCCGCTGGGGCGATGTGATGGCCAAGCTCACCCATTTCGATGGCGACGGACAGGCGCATATGGTCGATGTCGGCGACAAGCCGGTGACCCAGCGCACCGCCACCGCACGCGGGCACGTGAAGATGCTGCCCCAAACCCTTGATCTGATTGAGGCGGGCACGGCCAAGAAGGGCGATGTGCTGGGCGTCGCGCGGCTTGCCGGTATCATGGGCGCCAAACGCACCGCCGACCTGATCCCGCTCTGTCACCCCCTGCCGGTGACCAGCGTGTCGCTTGATCTGACCCCCGACCGCGCGTTGCCCGGCGTGCGGGTCGAGGCGACGGTGCGCACCACCGGCCAGACCGGGGTGGAGATGGAGGCGCTGACGGCGGTCAGCACCGCCTGCCTCACGATCTATGACATGCTCAAAGCGGTGGAGCGCGGTATGGAGATTGGCGGGATCGCCGTCACCTTCAAGGATGGCGGCAAGTCGGGGCGGTACAGCGCACCATGATCACGGTCGAGGCGGCGCTGGCGGCGATCTTCGACCTTGTCGCCCCCACAGAGACGGAAATGGTGCCGCTGGCCGAGGCATCGGGCCGCGTTCTGGACCGCGACGTTGCCGCCACGCGAGATCAGCCGCCTTTTGCCAGTTCGGCCATGGATGGTTATGCCCTGCGCGGTACCGAAGTGGCTCCGGGCGCCCAGTTCCGCGTGGTCGGCGAGGCGGCGGCGGGTCGCGGTAGTGCCGCACCCCTCGGCCCCGGTGAGGCGATCCGCATATTCACCGGCGCGCCGGTTCCGGAAGGTGCGGACCGCGTGATCATACAGGAAGACGTCACGCGGGACGGCAACATCATCACGCTGGGCGACAGCCTTGATGACAAGCACCACATCCGCCCCGCCGGCGGGGATTTCGCCGCCGGTGACGTGATGGCCGCGCCGCGCCGCCTTGGGCCGGCGGAGCTTGCCCTTCTGGCCTCGATGAACGTGGCCACCCTGCCCTGTCATCGCCGCCCCGAAGTGGCGCTTGTGGCGACCGGGGACGAGCTGGTGATGCCGGGTGAGACGCCCGGCCCCGATCAGATCATCGCCTCGAACGCCATCGGCCTGAAGGCGCTTGTCGAAAGCGCAGGCGCTGTGGCGCGCATCCTGCCGATTGCCCGGGATACCGTGGCTTCGCTGGAAACGGTCTTCGATCTTGCCGCCGGGGCCGACCTGATCGTGACCATCGGCGGCGCGTCTGTGGGCGATCATGATCTGGTGCGCCCGGTCGCGGCCAGCCGGGGCATGGCGCCTGCCTTCTACAAGGTAGCGATGCGTCCGGGCAAACCGCTCATGGCCGGAAAACTGGGCGAAGCCGCGATGATCGGATTGCCCGGAAATCCCGTTTCCTCAATCGTTTGCGGGCATATCTTCCTGCTACCCGCCCTGCGCAAGATGCTGGGGCTTGGCGCGCATCCCGCCCCGCGCGCGACAGCCCCGCTTGCCGCCGCCCTGCCCGCCAATGGCCCACGCGAACACTACATGCGCGCCACGCTTGCAAACGGAACGATCACCGCCGCCGACCGGCAGGACAGCAGCCTGCTGTCGGTCCTCTCCGGGGCCAACGCGCTTTTGATCCGGCCGGTCGGCGACGGCGCCCGCGCGGCTGGCGAGCTTGTGGAGTATGTGCCGCTTTGACCAAGCAGCGTTGACACAAAACGGGAACATCGCTAGAACACATCCTGAACGCCCGGGATAAGCGGGCGCTTGATGTCGATCAGCGAAAGGAACAGGCCATGCTGACCCGCAAGCAACTCGAACTTCTTGATTTCATAAATAAACGCATGACGCGCGATGGCGTGCCCCCGTCGTTCGATGAAATGAAAGAGGCGCTCGATCTGCGCTCCAAGTCCGGTATTCACCGTCTGATCACGGCGCTGGAAGAACGCGGCTTTATCCGCCGCCTCGCCCACCGGGCCCGGGCCATCGAAATCGTCAAGCTGCCCGAGGCGCTTGAAACCGGATCCGCCCGCTTCACCCCCCGCGTGATCCAGGGCGACAAGAGCGCGCCGCCGCCACAGGCAATGCCGGTCGCCGCCGAGGCGCAGGAATTGCCGGTCATGGGCCGCATCGCCGCCGGTGTCCCGATCGAGGCGATCAGCGAAGTGTCGCATCACGTGGCCGTGCCGGGCCAGATGCTGTCGGCGCAAGGCCACCACTATGCGCTTGAAGTCAAAGGCGATTCGATGATCGAGGCCGGGATCAATGACGGCGATGTTGTTGTGATCCGTGAAGGCAATACTGCCGATAACGGCGATATCGTCGTGGCCCTTGTCGAAGACCAGGAAGCCACGCTCAAACGGTTCCGTCGCAAGGGCGGCGCGATTGCGCTTGAGGCGGCGAACCCGGCTTACGAAACCCGCGTCTTCCGCGACGATCAGGTGAAGGTGCAGGGCAAGCTCGTGGGGCTGATCCGCACCTATTGATCCGCCGGTATCCAGGGCCGTGATCCGGGCGCTTTGCGGGTCGGGCGCAGGACAGGCTTGCCGTCCTGCATCCACGCCGCAAGCGGGCCGGTTTGCGCCAGACGCCCGCTGTCATAAAGCGTGCAAGGCGCGGTTTTCCAGCGGTTGCCCAGATCGGCCGAGGTGATCACAACGCCCGAGCCTCGGCTGCAATCCGCAAGCGCCCGTTCCCGCGCACCGCGACCGGTTTCAAGCCAGAACCGCGTGTCACCGACATCGAAGGCCGCGCCGTCGACCTGCCAGCGTTCGTGGGCCAACGGCTGACTGGCCCCGTCCCCGTCATTTTCAAGCCAGCTTTGCGCGGCAAATCCCTCTCCCCGTGGTTTGGACAGGGCGCGGCCCTCTGCGGTCATCACGCCTACGAGGCCCCCACTCTCTGACACCAGCAAGACCGGACGCTCCGCCACCGACCATAAGGCCAGCGCCGCGATGACCGGCACCACGCCTGCAATCCGAACCCGGCCCTGCCAGAGGATCACGAAAAGCGCGCCAAGCGCCAGCATCGGCAAGACGCCCGCCTGCGGCGCAGGCACGTGGCTGACCGCGCCGTCCCAGCCCGACACCTCGTCGGCCACACTCAAGATCCATGCGATCCCCGGCGCCATGACCTTGAGCCCGACCCAGGACAGCCCCAGGGGCGCCAGCACCGCCGCCAGCACCGCCGCCGGCATCACCAGCGCGCCCATCACCGGCACCGACGCGAGGTTCGCGATCAGCCCGAAATGCGGCACGCGGTTGAAATGCGCCGCTGCGAATGGCGCGGTCGCGAGCCCGGCCACGGCGGACGAAATCACCAGCGCCGCCACCCAGCCCGCCATGCGAGGCAATCGCCACCCGTCGCGATCCCGGAAATACGCGAAGACGGCGATCAGGGCGGCGGTGGCGGCGAAAGACATCTGAAACCCCGGGCCAAGAAGCGCCTCGGGCCGCCGCACCAGCACGATCACCGCCGCGAGGGCAACGGCGCGCAATGTCAGCGCGCGCTGATCGAACAGCACCGCGACCAGCATCACCGCCACCATGATGAACGCCCGCTCCGTCGCGACATTGCCGCCCGAGAGCGCGAGGTAGAGCGCGCCTGCGGCAAGCCCGGCATGTGCCGCGACCTTGTGGATCGGCCAGAAAAGCGCGGCATGCGGCACCAGCGCCAGCCCTAGTCGCACCGCACCAAACACGAACCCGGTAAGCATGCCCATATGCAGGCCCGAAATCGCCAGCAAATGCGCGAGGTTCGAGATGCGCAACGCCTCGAGCGTGCCAAGGTCCATCCCCGACCGGTCACCGGTGGTGATCGCGGCGGCAAAGGCTCCGGTGCGGCCCGGAAGGATGCCCTGCACATGGGCCGAGATCGCCATGCGGACGCGGTGGATCACCAGCCAGCGCCCCTCGGGCGGGTGGACGGCCAGTACCGGGGTGCGGGTATAGCCCACGGCACCCAGACCCTGAAACCATGCGTGCCGCTGAAAGTCGAAGCCACCGGGCTCAACAGGGCCGCGCGGGGCCGACAGGTGGCCGGTGGCGACAATGGTCATCCCCGGCGACGGGGTGAGAAACCGTTGGTCGCCGTGCAGCGACAGCCGCACCTTCGCGGGTGTGTCGCCTGGCGACACCCGCGCCAGCACCACCCGGTCAAGCGTCAGGCGCATCTTGTCCGAGGCCGACCGGTCGATGGCCAGGATACGCCCCTCGATCGGGCCGTAATACCTAAAACCAAGCACCGGATCGGCCACCAGCTGGGTGCGTGCCCCGGCAAGCAACCCGCCCGCCAGCACGAGGGTCAGCGCGACGAGGATTGGCACCAGCAGGCGAGTATAGAGGCAAGCCAGGAACATCCCGCCGAATGCCGACGCAATCATCCCCCAGCCCAATAATCCGGGCTCCTGCGGCAGCGCGAAATAGGTCCCGATCCCGATGCCAAGGCAGACCGGTGACCAGACGAACAAATGCCCACGCTGCGCATCGACAAGCGCGGCCCCCCGGCCCCGCAACCGGTGCCAGACATGGGCAATCCGCGAACCGCCCGGACTTGTTCTCTGCATGCGCGTTGGATACACCGCGTCAACCTCTCTCCCCATGGTTTCCAAAAGGTTAATGCGCGATGTCCGAACGCCCCGTTGTCACCCGTTTCGCCCCCTCGCCCACGGGATATCTGCATATCGGCGGCGCGCGCACAGCCCTGTTCAACTGGCTTTACGCGCGGGGACGTGGCGGCAAGTTCCTGCTGCGGATCGAAGACACCGACCGCGCGCGGTCAACGCCCGAGGCGACGCAGGCCATTTTCGCCGGGCTGACATGGCTGGGCCTCGACTGGGACGGCGACGCGATCAGCCAGTTCGAGCGCGCCGGGCGCCATGCCGAAGTGGCCCATGCGATGCTGGCGAGCGGCGCGGCCTATAAATGCTTTTCCACGCAGGATGAGATTGCCGCCTTCCGCGAAGCTGCGCGGGCCGAGGGTCGGTCGACCCTGTTCCGCTCGCCATGGCGCGACGCCGACCCGGCCACGCATCCCGACGCGCCCTTCGTGATCCGCGTCAAGGCCCCGCGCGAGGGCGAGACGATCATCCATGACGAGGTGCAGGGCGACGTGACCATCCGCAACGACCAGTTGGACGATATGATCGTCCTGCGCTCGGACGGGACACCGACCTATATGCTTGCCGTGGTGGTTGACGATCACGATATGGGCGTGACCCATGTGATCCGGGGCGACGATCACCTCAACAACGCCGCGCGTCAGATGCTTGTCTATACCGCGATGGGATGGGACGTGCCGGTCTGGGCACATATCCCGCTGATCCACGGTGAAGATGGCAAGAAACTGTCGAAACGCCACGGCGCGCTGGGGGTCGAGGAGTGGGCGGCCATGGGGTACCCGGCGCAGGCCATGCGCAACTACCTCGCCCGACTGGGATGGGGCCACGGCGACGATGAGTTTTTCACGACCGAGCAAGCGCTTGCGTGGTTCGATCTGCCCGGGATCAAGAAATCCCCGGCGCGTTTTGACACCAAGAAGCTTGACAATCTGTCGGGTCAGCATATCGCCGCGATGTCGGATGACGAGGTGCTGGCGGGCATCGACGCCTATTATGCAGCTGCAGGATTTCCCGCGCTGGACCCGTCGGATCGCGCCGCTTTGCGGCATGCGATGTATTGCCTCAAGGACCGGGCGCGCACATACCCCGAACTCATTGATAAGGCTTACTTTATCTTGGCGAAACGCCCCATTGAACCGGATGAAAAGGCGGCGAAATCGCTTGATATTGTATCCCGTGGTATACTGTCAGAATTGACGCCGCACCTGCAAAATGTTAGCTGGAGCCGCGACACGCTGGAAGGGACAGTAGCCCGCTTTGCCGAGGCTCACGAGACCAAGCTTGGCAAGATAGCACAGCCACTCAGAGCTGCCCTTGCCGGACGTCAGGTTTCTCCCAGTGTTTTCGACATGATGCTCGTTCTGGGCCGCGAGGAAACGCTCGCGCGGCTGTCGGACGCGGCCTCATGAGCGCCGGGTTTCCCGGCCGGACGTAAAATTCTGGTCAGGCAATCCGTGTCCGGCCGGTCAAAGGAAGGACACTCATGGCCGATACGCCCAAAACCGCAAAACTCATTTTCGGCGATACCGAATTAGAGCTGCCTATTCTGTCACCCACCGCCGGACCCGACGTGATCGATATCCGCAAGCTTTATGCGCAGGGCGACGTCTTTACCTATGATCCGGGCTTCACGTCCACCGCATCCTGCGACTCGACCATCACCTTCATCGACGGCGGTAAGGGCGAGCTTTTGCATCGTGGCTACCCCATCGACCAACTGGCCGAAAAATCCCATTACCTCGAAGTGTGTTACCTGCTGCTTTACGGCGAACTTCCGTCGGCCGAACAGGTGGAAGACTTCGAAAGCCGTGTGACCAACCACACGATGCTGCACGAGCAGATGCAGAACTTCTTCCGCGGCTTCCGGCGCGACGCGCATCCCATGGCGATTATGGTCGGTGTCGTCGGCGCGATGAGCGCGTTTTACCCCGACAGCACCGACATCCACGATCCCTGGCAGCGCGAGGTCGCCTCGATCCGCCTGATCGCCAAGATGCCGACGATCGCCGCCTGGGCCTACAAGTATTCGATCGGCCAACCCTTCGTCTATCCGCGCAACGATCTCGATTTCGCCTCGAACTTCCTGCGCATGTGCTTTGCGGTGCCGGCCGAGGATTACCAGGTCAACCCGATCCTGTCGCGCGCGATGGACCGGATCTTCACTCTGCATGCCGATCACGAGCAGAACGCGTCGACCTCGACGGTGCGGCTGGCCTCGTCCTCGGGCGCCAATCCGTTTGCCTGTATCGCCGCCGGGATTGCCTGTCTCTGGGGGCCGGCGCATGGCGGTGCGAACCAGGCC
>JABDPT010000083.1 GCA_013042605.1 Paracoccaceae bacterium | reverse complement strand
GCAGTCCGAAAGACCACCGAGGCGCGCGTGCATGCCTGACAGGCCGTGCGCGTAATGTGCGTATTTTCCAGAGTTCGTCATGAGACCGCATGTTCCGGCGGGAAAGACCGGTTCGGTGATCGAGCACCAGCAAAGATCGGGGATGAGGCGCACGCCTTGGCGCCGGAGTCGCTCGGTCAAGCCTTCTGCCACGACCTTGCGCATCACATCGCGCCCGATTGTCACAATCATCTGCACATTGTCCCCACATCGGTGGTCACCGAATAGGGCGGCAATACCCTGAACCTCGTCGAGCGAGGCGTGCGGGCTCCCGATGGCGACAAGGTCGATATCTCGCTCACCTTGGTTCAAATCATACCACGCGCCTGCGATGTCTTGCCGACTCATGCTGGCCCGCGAGGCATCGGATCGGGGGTGCAGATGCGCCTCGGGGGTGTGTCCGGCGATATGCAGCATCGGTGCTCCGGATGTGGTCGCAAACGCGGCGCAGAATGCCTTGAGATCATCTGTAGTTGGGCGAAGTTGCTCAAGCCCGGTCAGAAGCGGAATGCGGTCCGGTGCCATCAGGCCCGTTTGCCAACCGATGACTGGCCAGAAGCTCTCGTCGTTCAGCGTGTCCGGCGCCGCGACGTCGATCACGATTTCGGGGCGACGCCCGTTTTCGGTGTAAACACCGGACGCAGGGGCGCGGCCGCAAATTGCGATGAAAAGATCGAGGTAATCAGGATGCTTGGCCGTGCGTGCGCCGAGGACGCTGTTGGCATAAAGCACCGCATTCGATTCCGACCAGCCAATGAGTTCGCCCGCCTTCGGCGCGTCGTCAAGGAGATAGGGCGCACATGTGAACGTCGGACGCGCTCCCATCCGGACATAGGCGTCCGCCAATCGGCTGGCACGAGCGCCGAACGATTCCGGCACTCCTTGCGATTTCCAGTTTTCGCGATCAACGGATATCGCATTGATGGTTGTGGGAACGCTGACTCTTGCACCAAGGTCAGCGATCTTCTCGGCAAAAATCAGGTTTGCATCGTGAGCGAGAATGCAGCCATCAATGTGGCCCCGTGTAATCTCCAAAAGCTCCTCGGCACCGTCCGCAGCGGCCATCCGGCACAGAACGTCCATTGCGACTTGTGCGGCGTGTCCTGCACTGCCGGCGAGCAAAGCCTGTTCGGGATCTGTGAGCCTCAGGTCTTCATGCGTGACACGGCGAAGGTTGACGACCGTGTCGCCGAAGCGAAGCCTCGTGTCCGTGATCTCGGCTGTTTCGGCGAGGGCCAGTTGATCATAGATCGTCCGTGAGACGTGGAGCACCACGACCGGGCGACCGAAGACACGGTCGCTCACGATCGCGCCGAGCGTGAGCACCTCTTCTTTTTCACTGAATACCAGCGCCGCCGGCGCGTGGCCGTTCAAAGCCAGCTGTAGCAGAACGCCGCTTCCGCTGCAGGACCCGCGCGACGTTGGCATCAGCAGGATGCGTCCCGCGACGGACACGCCGTGTTCCGGGTGATGCGCGTCGATGATCAGACCCGTCTCTGGATCCACACCACCCCAAAAGCTCAGCCCTTCGGCGGACGGAAGCACTCTGCCGCTGGCGTTTGCGCCCGTGATGATGCGCGCTTCCGGGGTAATGCTTTTGCTCATGATCAGAACGTCGCCTTCGCCAATAGGGGTTTCATCAGTTTCCTTTTCGGAACCGGTCCACCTTATCCCGGCTTAAGATCCGACTGAAGATATCGCTTCCGGCAGACGTCGACCCTCGCCGCCTAGAGACCTCCAATACAGGTAAACTTTGTCGACAGGTAATCGTCCATGCCCTGCCATGCGCCTTCCTGTCCCAGGCCGCTTTCCTTGAGGCCGCCGAACGGGTTCTCCGGCGAGACGACGAAAACCTCATTGATGCCTATCAGCCCATAATCCAGCCGGTCCTGCAGCCGAAATGCACGGGCAAGATCGCGGGTATAGGCGTAGGTCGCCAATCCGTATTCCGTGGCGTTTGCGGCGGCGATGGCGCGACGCGATTCGGTTGCGCCGCAGTTCGGCACATGAGCAATCGTCTCCGCCGTAGCGGGATTGATCACTGCAAAGGTCCCGGCGTCATCAGCTCCGACCCATTGGGCATTGATCAGGTTAGCCTGTCGAACCAGATTTGAAAAATCAGTCATCTGGTTGTGCGAGGCTCATATGCGTTTTCCGAGATTACCCATTCGGCCAGTTCTGCATGTGTGGGGAACCAGACGTTGCCCCGGCTCTTGGCATGTTCGATCAGGCGATCCAGGATCCAGATGCGCGAGCGATACCCGATGACAAAGGGATGCATGACAAGCTGGCAGAGCCCGCCTTCGTCGAAGGCCGCGTCGAATTCGCGCCGAAAGATGTCGAAGACATCCGCCGGTGGCGTCCATGGACGCGTGTTGGGCTCGCGATTGAACAAGAGATAGACGGCATCGTCGCGCACCCAGTCGACGGGAATTTCCACGACACCGGTGGCTTTGCCGTCAGACAGAAGCTCATAACAATCGTCGTCAGCCATCATCGAACTGTCGTAGGCAAAGCCCAGTTCCGCCACGAGTTCGATTGTATTGGGGCTGAGATCCCAGTGCGCGGCGCGGTGCCCAACCGGCTCGGTGCCCGTCAGATCGCGAAGCGCGTCACGCGCGCGCTGCATGAGATCACGCTCGGTCTCTCGATCAAGCCTGTTGTTGGCTTCGTGTATCCATCCGTGCACACCGATTTCATGTCCTGCTCGCGTTATGGGACGCATGGCGTCGGGATCAATAAGGCCCGCGACGGCGGGTACGAACATGGTTGCCCGCACCCCATGTCGATCCAGCGTGTCCAAAATGCGCGGCACGCCCTTGCGGCGGCCAAATTCCCCCCATCCGAGGCGGCCAACGGCGGCGCGTCCCGTGCCGAGCTCGAAAGTCTCGTGGTCGCAATCGAAGGACAGTGCCATGGCGCAGCGCGCGCCATTCGGCCAATGGTTGGGGGCCAGTCTTCTCCCTGCGCGAACCCGGTTCACGTCGGCGCGCCACTCGGTTTCCGGCGTGTTCCATGGCGTATCCGGGTTCAGGGGAGCACCTCGTAAAGCGCGTCGCGGGTCGCGCGGACCATCGTGTCGATTTCGTCTTCCCTGACCGACAAGGGGGGCGCAAAGCCAATCACGTCGGCTTGGGGCATCGCCCGTGCAATTACGCCGCGCGAAAGCATCGCCGCCGCCACTTTCGGGGCGACGGTGAAAGTTGGAAACCATGCCCGCTGGCTGGGATCGGCCATTAGTTCGACTGCGGCCAGCAAGCCCTCGCCCCGGACCTCGGCCACGTTGGGATGATCGCCAACGGCCTCGTTTAGAGCCGCGAAAAGCCGTGTTCCCATCCGACCTGAATTTCCAACAAGGTCATCTTCGTCCACGACCTCAAGTGTCGCCTCACCCGCGGCAGCCGAGATCGGATGAGCCGAGTATGTCCAGCCATGATAGAGCGGCCCGAATTCGTCAGAGCCGTCTTTCAGGACATCGAACACCCTTTGAGAGATGATCGATCCCGACAAGGGCGCGTAGGCCGATGTTAGGCCCTTGGCGATGGTCATGAAGTCGGGACGCAGATCGTAGAAATCAGACCCGAACATCGTTCCCATCCGCCCGAACCCAGTGACCACCTCGTCGGCGATGAACAGGATGTCGTGGCGGTTCAGAACGTCTTGGACGCGGCTCCAGTATCCTGGCGGGGGCGGGATGATGCCACCCGTGCCCATGATCGGCTCACCTATGAAGGCAGCGATGGTCTCGGGACCCTCGCGCGCAATCATTGCTTCCAATTCGGCGATGAGCCAGTCCAGATAGTCCGGCTCGGACATGTCCGCATCCGGGCGACGGAGATAGTGGGGCGTCTCGGTGTGAAGAAAGCCGTGCAGGGGCAGGTTGAACCGTTCATGGTACCCCTTCAGCCCGGTCAGAGAACCCGAGACGAGGCCTGAGCCGTGGTAGCCACGCCACCGGCTGATGATCTTCGTTTTCTCAGGTTTGCCGCGCAGGATTTGATAGTGCCAGGAAAGCTTTACGTTCGTTTCATTGGCATCCGATCCCGAAAGACCGAAGTAGACCCGCGCCATGTGGTTAGGCGCGCGATCCATGACCATCTTGGCCAGCCGTATGGCGGGGGGCGACGCTGTGCCCGCGTAGGCATGGTAATAGGCAAGTTTCTGCGCCTGTTTTGCGATGGCGTCGGCGATTTTCGTGCGTCCATACCCGACATTCACGCAATAAAGGCCTGCAAACCCGTCAAGCAAACGCACCCCGTCGCGATCTTCGATGAACGACCCGTCCCCGCCCGTGACTATCCGATGGGGGGCTTCGCCGCGCGCAAATTGGGCTGTATGCGTTGCCGGGTGCAGCAGGTTATCGCGGTCCCATGCCGCCAAATCGTCGTTGCGTAATGCGTCGATCATATCAGGGTCTCCAGACGAGTATTCGAGATCAACTCTGGCACGCTTGCCTGATTTGGCAGAGTCAGGACAAAGGCGACCATGCTCGCCACGGTCTCGGGCGTGAGCCGGTCGGACTTTGGGGTAACGCCGGGCAGGTCGGCGATCAAATCAGTGTCGATGGCTCCGGGGCACATGGCTGTCGCCCTTACGCCATCGTCCCATGCTGCATGGCGGACAGCCTGTGTCATCGCCAGTAGCGCGTGTTTGCTCATGGCATAACCTATCGAGGTACCTGATCGAAATCGCTTGGCATCCGTCGACGCGATATTGATCACCCGCCCTGAGCCACTGGCGCGCAAATGAGGCAACACTGCGCGGATCAGGCGAAAAGGTGCCTTCACGTTTATCGCCCAGAGGTCATCGAGATCGCTTTCGTCCCCGTGCTCGAAATCGACCATTCGCAGAATTCCGGCGTTGTTGATCAGAGCATCTATCCGGCCGAATTTCTCTAAGGTTGCGTCTGTCCATGCCGAGGCCATTGCCGGATCATTGGCATCGAACGGCGTTGCCAGAAGACGGTCGCTTGGCACATCGAAACGGTCAGCCTGACTGAGATCGCGAAGTCCCATTGAGACCGACCATCCGTCGAGCAGAAGCGCGTTCACAATGGCTTGGCCAAGACCCCGGCCGCCTCCTGAAACCATTGCAACCTTTGCCATCAGAAAAGTCCTTGATAGACGCCGCCGTCGTTGATGATGTTTTGACCTGACATGAACCCTGCCTGTGCCGAGCAAAGGTAGGCGATGAGATCGCCGCATTCCTTGGGGTCGGCGAACCGCCCCGCCGGGCAGTTGTCCTTGCGATCCTGAACGATGGCTTCATAGGTCGTGTTTCCACGCTCGGCATGACCATGAAGGTTGGTGTGAAGTGCGTCGGTGTCGAAAAGGCCGGGGCAGACCGTGTTGATCGTCACGTTGTCGCCAATGAGGTCGCGAACCATGGCAGCCGTTGCGCCGGACAAGGCCAGCCGCGCGGCATGACTGTGCGCGAAGCCGACCTGAGGGAATTTGATGAAGCTGACCGACATGTTGATGATGCGGCCGAACTTCCGCGCGCGCATGCCTGGTGCGACCGCCTGGATCATCTGCATGGATGACAAGAAATGGACTTCGAGCCAGTAGCGCCAATCCTCGGGAGCGATTTCCTCCCAAGGTGTCGGGACCTGACGTACGCCCGGATTGTTCACGAGGATGTCGACGTCGCCCGCCGCCGCAAGGATCTCTGCGCGGCCCTTATCTGTATTGAAGTCCGCTGCAATGGCGATCGCCTCAGTTCTGAATTCGTTTCTGATCGCGGCGGCCGCTTCGTTCAGCGCTTCGGCACCGCGTGCGTTCATCACCACGTCGACGCCTTCGGCAGCGAGTGAGCGCGCGGTTGCCAAGCCGAGGCCGCGACTGGCGGCTGTCACGATAGCGCGTCTTCCCTTAAGTCCCAGGTCCATGCTCAGCTTTTCCTTCGTTTTTCCGTGTCAGGCGGATTTCGCCGCAAGTTGATCAAGTTCCGTCCACCCATCGATCAGACGTTCGAGCGCAGGTCCTTCGAGATCGCGGTAAGGTGGCCGCATATGCCCTCCGCCCGGCAGACCTAGATGGTTCATGATCGCCTTGGTCGCAGGATAAAGCGTGAGGCCGTCGGAGGTGAAAAGTCGAGTCATCTGCTCCCCCATGCGTTGCAGGGCCCAGGCCCTGTCCAGCCGACCCGCTTTCGTGTCGTGCCAAAGGTCCAGACACTCGGTCCAGACATTGGGAAAACAGTCAATCAACCCGTCGGCCCCATCCAGTGTCGCGCGGACGCCAAAGATCGAAGATGGTCCGCAGAAGACGCGGATGCGGTCGGACACGCGTTCCAGTGTCGCCGTGAAATTCGCCCAGTCGCCACTCGATTCCTTGATTGCGACGACGTTTTCGAGATCCGCCGCGCGATCGGCCACGTCCGGCGTGATGGAATTCACGGCACAGGCCGGGATGTTGTAAAGGACCACCGGCAAGGCCGTGCCTTCGTTCACCGCGGCAAAGTGGGCGACAGTTTCGTCTTCGGTGACCATTGCGAAATAGGGCGGCAGGACCAGGATGCCGTCCGCGCCGGCTTCTTTCGCCGCAAAGCTTTGTTTGATGACGTCGTTCTCACGTATTGACCCGGTTCCGACGATCACCGGACCCCGCCCCTCACTCGCGTCGACGGCCAGCTTTGTGAGGTGCGCGCGTTCTTCGAAAGACAAGGCCCAGAATTCGCCGGTGCATCCTGCGACGATGACGCCTGTGGCACCGGCCCTGTAGAGACGGTCGATATTTCCGCAGAAGCTGTCCTCGTCAATCGAGTGGTCGGATCGGAACGGTGTCGTTATGGCGGGCATGGGGCCTGCCCAGTCGATTGAGTCACGATTCAAGGCGACACCTCGCTCAGATTGGAGAGAGAATGGGACGGTTCGTTGCCGCGTGGAGACGGTTTGGCGTTCAAGCGCTTGCCGTTCGGACCGTCAGCGAAAAAGTGCGGCATGTCGGGATCGATCGAGATCATGACTTCTTCACCCGGGCTCCAGACCTTGTCCGGTGTGGTGCGCCCGGTCATCCTGATGTCCCCGATGGACACGACGACGATGTTCTCATGACCCGTCTGCTCGACAAGACGCAGGGTTGCAGGCGTATCGCCCGTACCGATGGTCAACGCCTCTGGCCGCACGCCCATCGAAGCGGCGCCTTCGGCGGCGTCTGGGCCCAGGTGGCGGGCTTCGACCGAGATGCCTGGAGCGTCAAATCGCCAGGCACCGGGGCTGCCCGAAAGTGCGCCGTCTATGATCGTCATGCCCGGCGTGCCGATGAAACCCGCGACGAACCGGTTACTCGGTTCGCGATAGACCTCTTGCGGGGGGGCGAACTGTTGGAGCTTGCCTCCCTCCATGACCGCGATGCGGTCAGACATCGTCATGGCTTCGAGCTGATCGTGGGTGACGTAAACCATCGTGCGGCCAAGCCTCCGGTGGAGTTCGATCAACTCGGCCCGCATGTGTCCGCGTAACTTGGCGTCGAGGTTCGACAGGGGTTCGTCGAGGAGAAAAACCTTGGGGTCGCGCACCAGGGCGCGGCCCAGCGCGACACGCTGTTGCTGGCCGCCAGACAATTCGCGCGGTTTGCGCCGCAGAAGCGGTGTCAGTTGCAGCATGTCCGCGGTGTCTTTTAGCATCCGGGCGCGCTCGGCCTTTTCGACGCCCCGCTTTTTCAGGGGATAGGCGATGTTTTCGCCGACAGTCATATGCGGGTAGAGCGCATAGGACTGAAACACCATGGCGATGTCGCGTTTGCCGGGGGCGACGTCATTGACGACCCGATCGCCAATGCGAATTTCGCCAGACGTTGGGAACTCTAGCCCCGCCAGCATCCGGAGCGTCGTGGTTTTGCCACAACCCGAAGGTCCGAGAAGCGACACGAACTCACCCTCGCGGATGTCGAGGTTAAGGTCCTGGACGGCTCGAAAGGCGCCAAAGTGTTTCTGGACATTCGAGAAGGTGACGTCAGCCATCGGATTAGCCCTTTACTCCGCCAGCGCCGAAGCCGCGGGTCAGATAGCTTTGCAGGAATGCGAAGACGATAATGAGGGGGACACTCATCATCACAGAGGCAGCCATCAAGAGCGACCACTCGATATTGAAGGATGACACCAGCATGTTCATCACGCCTGTTGTCAGCGGCCGCGCCTCATCCGAGTTCACGAGAACCAGAGCGAAAAGGTATTCGTTCCACGAAAGGATGAATGTGAAGAGCGCGGTCGAGATGATACCGGGAAGGAGCTGCGGCAGGATCACGTCACGGAAGGCTCCCAACCGTGTGGCACCGTCGACGAGGGCCGCACTCTCAAGGTCTTCGGGAATGCCCGCCATGAAAGACCGCAGGAGCCAGAGCGCATAGGGCAGCGCAAAGGTCGTATAGGCGATAACGAGTGACGTGATCGTATTTGAGAGGCCCAGCTGAACAAGCATGAGATAGAGCGGCAGGATCAGTACGACCGACGGCAAAAGGTACGTAAACAGAACGAGGAACGCGAGCGTTTCGCGCCCGCGATACTTGAAGCGAACCAGGCTATAGGCTCCGATCGTGGCAATCGCGACGACGATGAGCGTTGTCGTCGTGGACAGGATGATCGAGTTCCAGAAGTAGTTGAGAAAGTTTGTTTCTTTCAGCAGGCCGATGTAGTGCTCGAAAGTCCACGTCTCCGGAAGAATGGTAGGTGGGCGGCGAAAGAGCTCGAACTGGGGTTTGACCGACGTGACCAGCATCCAGAACAGCGGGAAGGCGACGGCAAGGACAAGCGCCCAAGCAAAGAGGTTGAAGGCGATTTTCCGGATCATGCGCCATCCACCGACCGCGTGCGACGGACGTAGAGGATCATGAAAACCAGCATGATCAGCATCATCACGACGGCATAGGCCGATGCCATGCCCATCTGGTTCAGGGCAAAGGCTTCTTTGTAGACGAGCAGTGGAAGCGTCTCGGTCGAGTTCACAGGACCACCACCGGTCAGGAGGAAGATCAAGTCGAACTCCTTGAAGTCCCAGATTGCGCGCAACATGATGATAACGACAAGCACATCCCGTAGCTGGGGCAGCGTTACGTCGAAGAACCTTGCGACGGGCCCCGCACCATCGATGCGGGCCGCTTCGTAGAGAGCATCCGGGATCGTTTGCAGCCGTGCGAGGACGGCGATCACCACGAAGGGAAAATACTTCCACGCGCCGACGAGGATCACGGAGATGAGCGCGTTCGGCATCATGCCGAGGTAGTCAATCGGCCAATCGATGATGCCAGCTGTCATCATCAGGTGGTTGAGAATGCCGTAAAGGTCGTTAAATAGCCATTTCCAGACAAGTACTGCGACCACCGTCGACACGAAGTACGGAAAGAGGATCAGCGAACGGGCAAGGCTTCGGAACCAGATGTTCTGATGCAGGATCAGCGCCATGCCGACGCCTGCCACGATCTGAAGCGTCAGCGTTCCGATAGTCCAGATGAGGTTGACCCGCAGCGCAGACCAGAAATCTCCGCTCGTGAGCAGTTCACGATAGTTGGCCAATCCCACCCATTCGCCCTCGAGCGTTGGCGTGAAGATCGAGAAGAGTGACAGATAAATTGCTGAAATCAGTGGGTAAACGATGACCGCGCAAAACACGAGCACCGTCGGCGCGATGAGCGCAAGGCCGAGAAGCGCGTAGTGCCGCTCGAGCAGCGTTTTTGGCCGTGTTGCCATGAGGTCTTTCGTTCGGTTGTCGGAGCCGCGCCGCGCGCGGCCCCGGAAATGATACCAATTGAGCCGGGAGATTAGCCTTTCATGATATCTTCAATGGCTTTCGCCGTGTCGCCGATCACTTCGTCGACATTGTCACCGTTGAGGATGACGCGCTGGACCATTTCGGCGATGACGCCAGAACCGACGACCTCGCCCGCCTTTTCGTTGGACGGATGGTTGGCGGACTCGTACCCGAGGTTGAAACCACCTGCCGCGGCCTCGGACATGAGCTCGACCTCGGCCGGGTACTTCTGGATGATCTCGTTGTTCTGATAGTCCGGATTGTCGTTGATCGACTTCAGAACCGGGAGTACATGGCCCGGGGCCGCGTGAAGCTGCTGGATGTACCCTTCCGGATCGAACAGTGAGGCGGCGAACTTCTTTGCCATCTCGATGTTGTTCGACTGTGCCGGGATGAAGACCGACGGGAAGTCGTTGAATGTCCAAGGCGCGATGGCCGTGGATTTCGTTGGGTAGCGGACACAGGTGACGCTGTCTGCAATCGATGGGTTCTGTGCATTGACGTTACCGAGAACTCGACCAGTGTAGATGCCGGTGGCCGTGGCCCCTGAGACAAAGGCCGTGATCGCCTCACCCCAGGAATAGTTGGTGGCGCCAGGAGGGCAAACTTCACGCATCGCGCCGTACCATTCCAGCGCATCGCGGGTTTCTTGTGTGTCGAGAGCGACGCTGAGGTCGGTGTCGAAGATCTGACCACCCGCTTGGTGAATGACGCCCGCGAAGATCAGGGTCGTCATCGAGTTCGCGCCATAGGGCAAGGGAGCGCCGAATATGCCGTTCTTCTGCATCGCCTGCGCCGCAGCACGCAGCTCATCCCATGTTGTCGGCGCAGCATCGATGCCTGCTTCTTCCATCAGGTCCTTGCGAAGCCACAGCATGTTGGCCGCCGAGTTGCCAATGCCAGTGCCGCAATAATTGCCGTCGGCGGCGCGGAAGACGTCGTTTGCACCTTCGAAGAAATCGTCGGCACCGATCATGTCGATCACGTCATTGAAGGGTTCGACGAGCCCGTTCGCATAATAGGACTGAATTGCAAAGGACGGCAGGTGAGTAACGATGTCCGGCACCTCGCCGGATGAGAAGGCGGCTGCGAGCTGTGGCGCATAGCCTTCGTCAGATGTCGTCTCGAACACCACTTTGACGCCGGGATTGGCAGCTTCGAAATTCGCAATCTGTGTTTGGTAAGCGGCAACCTGCAGGGGCGCGGATTGCGGCGACCACCAACGCAGAGTTGTCTCCTGAGCGCGCGCCGCGCGAGGCAGCGCAGTCATCGCAGTTGTGGCTGCAAGACCCTTAAGCACATTACGCCGTCCGGTAAGCATCGTCGTCATTTCTTTCTCCCTGCAAATTAAAGTTCACATAGCGAACTCTTGTACGATATAACACCTCCTAAGACGCGTCTTGCAAGAAGAGATTTGCGGGAACTCACTGAGAAGCATCTGGTGGAGACGGGCTAAGCGCCTTATCAGACGGAGGCAGCTAACAGCGGGATCGGGACAATGGTGAAAGATGCAGGCTCCCCCTCAGCATCGAAGGGCAAGCAAGGCCGCAAGTCGTCGTCGTCCGAATTGACGACCGGCGAGTCCGTCGATGACAGTCAGGACGGCGCTTCGGTCAATCCACGCGATTACGTCAACTCCCTGGCGCGGGGACTGGAGGTTTTGCGCGCCTTCAACAGGACCGGCCGCAAGATGACAGTCAGTCAAGTTGCCTCTGAAACGGGGAACACGCGCGCCGGTGCGCGCCGCATCCTTTTGACCCTCGTTCATGAAGGTTACGCGCTGACCGATGGCAAACTCTTTGATTTGACACCGCAGGTGCTGGAGCTGGGCTATTCCGTTCTGTCGTCCAAGGGCGTGTGGGACATCGCACGTCCGTTCATCGCGCAGCTGTCGGAAGAAGTGCGCGAAAGCGTCTCGGCCGCGATACTCGAACGTTTCGAAGTCGTGTATGTCGCTGGCACCCAGTATCATCGCGTGATCTCGGTCGGTATCTCGGTCGGCTCACGCTTTCCCGCGCATTGTACGGCGAACGGACGGGTGCTGCTCGCCATGACGCCGGAAGAGGATTGGGATACCATCTTAGAGAACATCGACCTCAAGAAGATGACCGAGAAGACCGTAACGCGGAAATCGGACTTTCGGAACGTTCTGAAAAAGGTGCGGCAGCAGGGTTGGTCCTTGGTCGATCAGGAACTCGAAATCGGGCTAATGTCGATTGCCGTACCTGTTCGGAATTCATCTGGCGGCATCGTGGGCGCGATAAACGTCGGTGTTCCCACCATTCGCATGACGCCGCAGCAGATGGTCGATGAAATTCTTCCGAAACTTCTGGCGACCAGTGAGAACATTGGCGCATCTCTGAAAGCAGGCCACTAAAAGGCAAATCGTGCAGGCGAGAAAGCACCGGCGTCAAATGGCTGATCGCTTCCGGTCACGAAGCTCGCGGCCATCTTCGCCACGAGCGGTCCCAGCGTATACCCCGCATCCCCCGGCACAGCGACGATGATGCGCTTGGCATTCGGAACAGGACCCACGGTCGACGCGCCGTCGATCGTCGTATTGATGCCAGCCCAGGTGCGCAGAACCCGAACCTTTCCGATGGAAGGGACAAGTCGCGCGGCCAGTGCGACGTTGCCGACCAACGACGTGCAGCGAACGCCGGGCACCCGAGCCATTCTGCGGTCATCCGCTGGCCAGCCACCGCCGATGACGACCTGTCCCCCCGAGAGCTGCTTCAACGTGATTGACCGATCGGCGTGCTGAACGAGATGCCCTATATGCGCGGCGCAGGGTTCGGTGATGTTCATGTGCAGCGGTTCCGGCTTGGTGGGCATGGCAAGTCCAAGGTCGCTCAGCAGCGATCCTGTGCCCCAGGCTGCCGCAAGGACGATGCGATCGGCGTGCCACGTATCGGTCGACCCGACGGCGACCGCCATTCCATTCCGTTCGTCGATTGACGTGATCTGATCTTGCGCAAACTGCACGCCGAGACGGCTTGCTTCTTCCCGAAGGCGCAGGTTGGCTGCAAGGGGATCGAGTTTGCCTTCATTGCGGCACAGCTCCGCGCCGATGATCTGCGGGCCAAGCCAGGGGGCGATTTCGTCAAGCGCGTCCCGGTCCAGGATCTCAACGTCAACGTTCGCGCGATGTTCGCGCTCTGCCTTTGCCTTGAGGAACTCCATCTGGTCGACAGTTTCCGCGAGCATGAGCCCGCCATTGCGCACCATGCCGAAGGGGCCGTATTTCTTATCGAGGTGGTCCCATTCCCGAACGGCGGCGCAGTAGAGCGGCAGCGATGCCTCAAGCGCCGGAACTTGGTCGGGGTAGAGCCGCATGAAACGGCTTTGCATCTGCACGTGAAGACTGCCTGCATTTGCCGTCGAACCAGAGTCCCGGCCTGCGTCCACTACTATGGTGCTGGCACCGCTGGATGCGATCTCTATCGCCGCAACTTGTCCGACGATGCCGCCTCCTACGACGAGGACGTCAGTCTTCGTCGCCACCCAACACCTCCTCGACTGCAAGGATCACTGAAATGGCGACTGGTTTTATGGGAATGCGGGGGGCGAAGAAGCTGAAATCCTCAATCGGTCGCCCGGTGCGGCGCGCAACGAGCCGCGCCGCGACGGGGCCGCAATATCTTCCCTGGCAGCGACCCATTCCTATCCGCGAGGCGCGCTTCAGCGTGCCGAGATGACCAGTCTCTGCATTGAGTGCGTCTTCCGCTTCGGCAAGGGTGATTTCCTCGCAGCGGCAAATCATCGTCCCGGGCGCAATGTCGTCGATGTCCTGAGGGCCGGGATCATAAACGCGCCAGAGATGGTCCTGAAAGCGGCGATGGCGCGCCAGGGCAAGGTTCTCTGCGGCTGTCGCGTCGACCGTCTGTCGGTTCTGGCTGAATGCGGCCGCAGCACGTCCGGCGATCGTGCCCTCGATGCGTGCCGCGGGCGCGCCTCCGAGCCCCGCGCAATCTCCCGCCGCAAAGAGCCTCGGAACGGTTGTTGCCATCGCTCTGTCACGGGTGCAGCGCAGATGGCCGTAGCGGGTGTCATAGGTCATTTCTGCACCCAAGAGGCGCAGGATCTCGTTCTGTGGCTGAAAGCCATCGTTCATACAGACCGCGTCGACGGTTTCGGCAGTTTCCCGTCCTCTCGCATCCTCAAAAACCGCGCGCAGCCGTTCAGCGTCTTGGTCTACGCGCAGCAACCTGGTCTTGTGGCGAACGGGAATACCACGGCGCCTCAGCGCGGCGATGAGCATTGCACCCTTGGCGCTCAGCTTTGGATCGGCAAGCGCCATGGCCGCGGCTTCGCCAAGCCGCTGACCGGGGTGGGGGGCTGTGTCGAGTATGGCGGCGATCTCGCAACCACCCTTGGCAAGCTCGACTGCAACCTGCGCATTAAGCGGCCCCGAGCCACAAATGAGCACGCGCTTGCCGGGTGTTGTTCGGTAACTGCGCCACAGCGTCTGAGCGGCGCCAGTCGTCATGACGCCGGGCAAAGTCCATCCTGGTACCATCACAGGGCGCTCGTATGCACCTGTCGCGACGACAAGTGCCTTGGGGCGGACCACAACGGCGCTCCCCTCAGTTTCCGCAAGAAGAAGCGGCCCATCAAAGGCGCCCCAGATTTCTGTGCCCGAAAGGATGCGGGCCCCCGACGCGGCGGCACTTCGCACCAGGTCGGCGCCTTCTGCTTGTTGCGTGTCAAGCGCTGCGATGTCGCCTGCAGTCTGCTTGTAGTACTGCCCGCCCGTCGTCTTCCGTTCGTCCAGAAGCACAACCGACGCACCGGCTTCTCGGGCGGCGATGGCTGCAGAAAGACCAGCGGCGCCGCCACCGACAACGGCGACGTCCACCCTGATAACTTCCGGCGTTGCGGTCTCTAAGGGCTGAGCCGCAGTCTCAAGCGCGGGCAGGGCGGTCTGGCGGCAAACTTCCATCCCGGCCTTGGCACGGATCATGCAGGCGCGCTGATTGGGATGTCCGTCGACGGTCACCAGACAGTCCTGACAAACGCCCATGCCGCAGAAGATGCCGCGTTGACCATCCTTGGCGGTGTACCTGAGGCGGCGTTCGCCAGTGTCCTCCAAGGCCGCGGCCAGGGTAAGACCGTCGCGAAAGGCGATCTTCCGCCCTTCGAAAGTGAAGTCATTCTTCGTCATTTGGCTCCCCTGCAAGCGCGTCCCGCGCAGCGATCAGCCGGGCCACCGCATGCGCACGCCAAATGCGGCGTTGCTCGACGGTCGTGTCGCCGCGAAGCGCGTCGCGTTCCCGGGCGACACGTGCAACCAGGTCCGGGTGCCAGTCGACGGTCTCGCCGCGATCCTCTCCGATCCGCTTGTAGGCCGGTCCCATCCGCGCGGCATGTCCTTTGATGCCACCGATCGTGTTCAATTCGGCCGTTTCAAACGGACCTGACAATGCCCAACGGGGACCAAGCCCAAGCCGCATCACGGTGTCGATAGCGTCTACGTCTGCCGCACCCTCGTCTACCAATCTATAGGCTTCTCGCAGCACCGCACTTTGAAGGCGGTTGAGAAGAAAGCCTTCGACTTCGTGACCGAGAACCACCGGAGAAAAGCCGGCGCTCCGGAAGAGTTCGGACGCACGTTCGGTCGTCGATGGGTTTGTGCCCGGGGCCGGGCATAGTTCGATCAAGCGCAGGATCGATGGCGGGTTGACGGGGTGTGCGACAATGCAACGAGCTTGTTTCGCTGGATCAGGGATGATCTTCGAAATGGTGATCGCGGATGAGGCGGTTGCGAGGATCGTATCAGACGCTGTCCGGGCGTGAAGGTCGGCGAAGATCCCCTGTTTGGTTTCAACGTCCTCGGGGCCACACTCGATGACGAGATCCAAGTCTTCGCCAACATCGCCGAAGTCAGAGATAAGCGTGACCTCGGATGGCGGTCCATCCATTGAAAGCTTGGCGGTCTCGATCGCGTCCCTATGTTCGGAGATGGCTTTCGGAGAGTGTTCCAAGCGTGCCGTGTCCGGGTCGCAAAGCGTCACGCATGCACCTGCATCAGAGAAGACGGCAGCAAAGGATGTCCCGATAGGGCCAGCTCCCAAAATGAGGATCCGGGCTGGCATCTCAGCGACCTCTCTATTGATTCTGTTCGCAATACGCACAAAAGTACGAAAACTGGAGCCTTGCAAGAAGGATCGCCCGATGCGGGAAGATGCACAAGATGCCAGAGGCCTTCGGGCAATCGTGACGGGCGGCAGTGCTGGGTTGGGGCTTGCCATCGTCCGTAGATTGCTTGCGGCTGGAGCCGAGGTAACAATCGTGGACCTCGTCCCACCGTCGGCAGAAGTCGACGCGAATTATGTCGAACTCGACCTTTCGGGCGAAGCAGCGCGCAACGCGATGAGCGATCTCTCCGAAAGACTGAGCGGTCTCGATCTTCTCGTCGCGAATGCCGGTGTTGTGCCCCCCTGGCGCCGCCTGAGGGACGTCGATGGCGAGGAGTGGCTGCGTGTCATGGCGATCAACACCTGGGGGGTGGCTGCGTCCATTGGTGGATGCGCTGATGCGCTTGCGGCTTCAGATCGCGGTGCGGTTGTGGCCATGGCCTCGATCAATGGCTACAAGGCACACGCCTCGCAGGTGCTTTATACCGCGTCAAAGCACGCGGTCGTCGGTATCGTTCGTTCCGCGGCGCTCGATCTAGGGCCGTCGGGGGTCCGTGTGAACGGGATCGCCCCCGGTCCGATCGCAACCAACGCGCTGGTCGGTCGCGTCGCCGCGCGTCACGGCACCGGAGGGCCTGCCCCCGACGTTGCGCTTAAGGCGCTTGCCAATGAAACGGCCCTCGGTCGAATTGCGACCGAAGACGAGGTGGCGAAGGTCGCGGTCTTTCTGGGAACTGATGCCTCTTCGGGGATGACCGGCACCATCCTGCCGGTCGAAGCTGGCATCGCCTGAGCGCGCAGCCTCAGCTGGTTCGCAAGGGCTCCCATCCGGCTTTCGCGAGCACCTCGTGGCTGGCCCGGATGTCACCATCAGGATCAGTGCCGGGCTGCATGGCATCCGAAATGATCTCGAGCACGGTGTCGCCGGTATAGCCGATTTCCTTCAGGGCCTCGGCAACCGGTCCCGGTTTGACGATCCCGCCCCCAAGCTTTTCATGCTTGAACTCGTCAGGACCGCTGTCTGAGATGTGTACGTTCTTGATCAGGCCGCCCATCATCCGGATCGCCTCGGCCGGGTCCTCTTTGATGAAGGCGCCATTGCAGATGTCATAGTTGATACCCACGCCGGGGCCGATCATCTTTGCCGTGTCCACCATGTCCTGAGCGGTCGGCAAATATGTGAAAGGCACGTTTTCGAGCAGCAGATCGACGCCCGTCCCGTTCATGTATCCAAGAAGCTCCTGCATCGCTTCTACGAACCAGTTCAACATCCACTCATGCGGCGGATTGATGAGAGAATTGACCGGGCCGGGGATCGCGATGACATACGGACAATTCACCTCGGCGGCAAAATCGACCGCCTCCTTGTAGCGGTCCAGCGTATAGTCGCGCATCAGCTTGTCGACAGAATTCGGGTTGTTGTCGAGAAGTGGATAACAAAGCGACGACAGCCGCACGCCCTCACCATCAAGCCATTCCTTGTAGCTGCGCCGTTTCTCTGCGCTCAATTCCGCAGGCCAGCAATGCGGCGGGAATATCATCAGTTCGTAGATGTCATAGCCCAGACTTTGAAGGTGCTTGAGGGCATCAAGCCCGTCATGAGAGTACAGAAACGGAAAGGTGCTTGCCGCGACTTTGAGAGTGGTCATTTGGTGAGTGTTCCTTTTCGCGCTTGTCAGGCTGCGCCAAGATGTTCAATCTGCGCACGAAAGTTACTATACCGCACGAATTGTGCGGAGCAACTCAAACATTGGCGGAGACTGTCAATTGGCCCCAAGACTTTTCGAACCCATCACGCTCCGCGGTCTCGAGATTGCAAACCGGATTACCGTCTCACCGATGTGCCAGTACTCGGCAGTGTCGGGCGTGCCGAACGACTGGCATCTGGTTCACCTTGGGCGGTTCGCAATGTCGGGGGCTGGTCTGATCTTCACCGAAGCGACCGGAGTTGAGCCGGAAGGGCGGATTACACCCGGTTGCACTGGCATGTACAACGACGCCTGCGAGGCAGCTTGGGCGCGGATCGTCGCTTTCATGAAATCGGTTGGTGACAGCCGCGTTGGCATGCAGCTTGGACATGCGGGTCGCAAAGGAAGCACTGTAGCCCCGTGGGAAGGCGGCGGGCTGATCGAGGATGACAGTGGATGGGAGCCTCCAGCCCCTTCGCCAGTTGCTTACCTCCCCGGGTGGCCCGAACCAAAAGAGATGGCACCTGAAGACTTCGATCGGATCAAGGCCGCGTTTGTCGATGCCACCCGCCGCGCGGACCGTGCAGGTTTCGATACTGTCCAGGTCCACGTCGCGCACGGCTACCTTCTGCACCAGTTTCTGTCGCCAGTGACCAACCGGCGCGATGATGCCTATGGTGGATCACTGGAGAATCGCATGCGCTTCCCGCTCGAAATCTTCCGGGCGGTGCGCGAAGCCTTTACGGACGAAAAGCCGGTCATGCTGCGCTTGTCTGCCTCCGACTGGATCAGTGGGGCTTGGGACCTCGCGCAATCCATCGAGTTCTGTCGCGCTCTCAAGGACGAGGGCTGTGACATGGTGGATGTGTCGTCCGGAGGCCTGGACCAGTCCCAAAAGATCGAAACGGGGCCGGGGTATCAACTCGATTTTGCAGCCAGAATACGTGCTGAAGCCGGTATTGCCACAATGGCCGTCGGCCAGATTACAGACCCGGTACAAGCCGAGACCATCGTGCGGACCGAACAGGCCGATATGGTCGCATTGGCGCGCGGGATGCTTTGGGACCCCAACTGGACGTGGAAAGCCGCGGAAAATCTCGGCGCCGAGATCGCGATGCCTGCGCCGTTCGCTCGCTGCAATCCAAAGCTGCGATCGACCCCATTTGTGAAAAGGGATGTGAGATGACTGATCTGACCGGAAGAACAGTTCTGCTGACAGGGGCGTCCAAGGGAATAGGGGCGGCCACAGCCGAAGCCATGATTGCGGCCGGTGCGCGGCTGATCGCCCATTACGGAAGCGACCGGGCAGGGGCCGAAGCCGCGACCTCCGGGGCCGCCGACGGGCAGGTGACGCTGGTCCAGGCAGACCTTTCAGGCCCGGACGGAGCAGAGCACCTATATGCGGCCGCGAAGGAAGCTCTCGGCTCTTCACCACTCGACGTTCTGGTCAACAATGCCGGCATCATGTTTCAAACCGGCGGCATCGAAGACGACAGGGATGACTGGGACAAGGCGTGGTCGACGTCGATGGAAGTTAATGTCTATTCCCCTGCGAAACTGATGCGCTCGGTCGTAAGCGATTGGCTGACTTCGGATCATAAGGGCAGCGTTATCGGCATCGGAAGCTGGGTGACGACGCGAGGAACAGCGAACCCCGGGGCGATAGCCTATGCCGCATCCAAGGCAGCGATTGCAGCGGCCACCAAGACCGTGGCGCGCAACTATGCGGACCGAGGTATCCTCGCCTACGTGATCGCGCCGGGACCGGTCGCCACGAAAATGTCACTCGATAGCGCCGCCAAAACCGGCGGCGTCGAGGCTGTCACAGCCGGCTTGCCGTTGGGGGAAATGATTCCGCCATCTGAGATTGCGGACCTTGCTGTCTTTCTCGCTTCCGGTCGGGCGCGGCACCTGACGGGGGCCACCATCGATGTGAACGGCGCGGCCTATATCAGATGACGCTACTCCGGCGCGGCAGGTCGGGCTTCGATGTCGTCGACGATCCGTTCAAGCTCCTCCATCAGCCGAACCATCCGCGCCACGCGTTCCTGCCCCTCAGCCCCGAGGCTTTCGAAAGTCGTGATGGGCGCGCGGACGTCGCCGACGGGATGACCGGCGGCCGCAGCCAGGGCCTTGGAGTAGCATTGGTGGCCGTAGAGCGGGTGCCCGTCGGTGATGATCGTATCAAATTGCGAGATAACGTTCTGCACGGCCTGCACATCGTCCCACCGGCCCTGTTCAGCCCATTCCACAAACTTGACGGACGGTCGGGGAATATAGTTTCCGTACGGATTGACGTAGCCTTCCGCACCCATCTTGTAGCTTTCGAGCACGCGCTGACCGGCCCAGGGGTGCATGTGTCCTTCGCTTTCAACAATGATGTCGTGGATCCGTTCGATCCGCTGGCTGGCTTCTTTGATGTAGCGGATTTGCTCGAAGCTTTTTGCCAGACGCCCCACCAGCTTGGCCGACATATCGACGTTCGAGGTGAAGGGGTTGTTGTAGAGCATGATCTGCAGGTCCTGAGCCTCGCAGATCGCGCGGTAATAGGCGAAGATCTCATCTTCGGTAGGCGTGTAGTAATATGGCGGGATGATCATCAAGCCGTCTGCACCGAGGTCTTCAGCTTCTTTGGAATAGCGGACGGCGTTGGGGGTGTAGGCGTTCATCGTGCCTACCCAGACAACCATGCGCCCATTCACGTAGTTCACGGTATGCCGCACG
Source organism: Paracoccaceae bacterium (assembly GCA_013042605.1). Taxonomy (GTDB): domain Bacteria; phylum Pseudomonadota; class Alphaproteobacteria; order Rhodobacterales; family Rhodobacteraceae; genus JABDPT01. Next base: position 12,031 of record JABDPT010000083.1, on the reverse strand, counting down.
AAAGCTGTACGCTCTTTGTCGCTTATTGTGAGGAATTCACCAGTGGTGCCCAGGATGATGACACCTGGAACGCCGCAGTCGACTTGCCAATCGAGGAAGCCCTCCCAGGCCTCGTAGTCGATCGCGGTGCCGCCAGGCTCAAACGGCGTGATCGTAACGGTGTGGCTGCCGGTGTATTGTGGTCTCATGAAACGGTCCTTCATCTGAAAGCAGCCGCATGACGAAGCGCCATGACGTTGCGATTGTCGGCGGCGGCTTGGTCGGCCTGTTCTCCGCTCTTTATCTGGCGCGCCAGGGCGCTTCGGTTGTCGTTTTCGAGGCGGGCGACCCAGGCGCAGAGGCTTCCGGGGCGAACGCGGGCTCGCTCCATCTGCAGATACAGTACCCGGAATTCGTCAAGTTCGGTGAGAATTGGGCGCGAGCTTATGCGCCAACTCTGCGGTTCCTCGCGGGATCGATTGAGCTTTGGAAGGGCATGTCGGACGATCTGGGCGAAGACCTTGCGGTCTCGACAAAAGGTGGCATCGTGGTTGCGAAAACCGACGCGCAAATGCGCGCGATCGAGTCCAAGTCGAGAATCGAGGCCGAGTTCGGTGTCGAAACCAGGGTTCTCGGACAGTCCGACCTGCAACGCCTTGCGCCATATCTTTCCAAAAAGATGATCGGAGGTGGCTTCTGCGCAGATGAGGGAAAGGCCGATACGTTGCGCGCCACGCCTGCGCTTCTCAATGCGGTGCGGACGGCTGGGGTCGACATTCACACGCACACGCCTGTCAAAGACATCACGGTGGAGAGCGGAGGCTTTCACCTCGCGACAACGAACGGCGCATTTCGCGCCACGCAGGTCGTCAACGCGGCAGGCGCCAAAGCTGCCCAGATCGCTTCCATGGTGGGCGTGTCGGTCGGGCTTGAAGGTTTTCCCCTTCAGGTCACCGTCGGCGAACCGTGCGCCCCGATCATTCCACACCTGATTTACTCTGCGGCCGGCAAGCTGACGTTGAAACAGGCCCCGAACGGTGGTCTGATCGTAGGCGGTGGCTGGGCGGCGCAGGTGCGCGAAGGGGGCGGGCTTGCCACCAATCCTGTGAACTTTGCGGCCAACATGGCCCTGGCCGCCGAGGTCGTCCCTGCGGTCGCATCCGCAAGAACCGTCAGAAGCTGGACTGCATGGGTCAATGGCACCGCAGACTGGCGACCCGTGATTGGTGAGGCGCAAGGAGTGCCGGGGTTCTACCTTGCCCTCTTTCCGTGGGTTGGCTTCAGCGCAGCGCCGATGACGGGCCGCGTCGTGGCGGACCTTGTAGCCGCGCGCGACCTTACCGTCCCGCTCAAAGGCATCTCGGTCCTTTACGACTGAGCCCACGGCGCCCATCTGGCCTAGGCGACGCCCTTTTTCGTCTCGTCACCAATCACTTTGCGCTGATAGGCGCGCCAGGTCATTGCCCATTTGGCCGGATCCTCGAACGCGTCGCCCTTGGCCTGGGCAACGGGCTGATTGTGCGGCGCGGACTTTACCATGTCGGGGTTTTCGCGCGCCTCTTTGGCGATCTTCGCGATCACGGCGATCCACGTATCGATATCTTCCTTTGACCAAAGCTCGCCCGCTTCGGGTGTGAAAGGTTCGGCAACGATCCAAGGCTCATGGCTCATCCAATAGGGATCGATGCCATAGTCGGCCATCCGGTTCGCGAAATGCACCGTCGAGACGCCGGTTTCCTCGGTGAGTGGGCCCAGCGACCACCGCGTCATTTCCATGCGCCACGCGCCGTTATCGGGGTTTGAGATTTCCAATCCCGGTATCTCGGCCAGCTTCTTGTCCATGTAATTGTTGGCCACGACCGAGATGTCCGAGGCGAGGTTGATGCCCTCGGCTCCCATCGCGCGGGCCCACGCATAGGCCTTTACCACCTGGGGAACGTTGCCCCAGTATTCGCGCACCTTTCCCGTCGATTTGGAGCGGTCTTCATCGAGGATGTAGCTGTCGCCTTCTTTCACAACGACGGGTCCCGGAACATAGGGTGCAAGTTGGGCGGTGCAGCCGAACGCGCCGACAGCGGGTCCACCCCCGGCTTTCGGAGCGCCGAATGTCTTGTGTAGCATGAACATGCACGCATCGAACCCCAGTTCACGCGCCGAAAGCTTGCCCATCACGCCGTTGAAATTGGCGTGGTCATAGAAACAAAGGGCGCCTGCTTCCTTGGCGATCCGCGTCCACTCTTTGATCTCGGGGTTGTAGATGCCCATGTCATCTGGGTTGTTTATCATGATCAGCGCGGTTTTCTCGCTGACCGCCGCTTTGAGCGCCTCAAGATAAGGATAGCCGTTTTCCTCGAGCGGCAGGTTGACCACATCGAACCCAGCAGCGGCCGCTGTCGCCGGGTTGCAGGGATGCGCCTGGACAGACGTGACCATCTCGGTGCGTTGTCCCAACATGCCCTTGTCGGCCCAGTAAGCGCGCGCGACGGTTGCCATGGTATAGGCTGCATCCGCGCCACCACCGGCCTGAAAGATGAACTGATCCATTCCGGACAGATTTTGCAGGATGCCGTCAAAGTCGTGGATAATCTCCAGCACGCCCTGAAGCGTGTCGGGATGCTGGAAGGGATGGACCTCGGCTAGCTCGGGGCGCAGCGTCGCGAATTCGGCGGCCTTGGAATTGTACTTCATCGTGCAGGTGCCAAAGAGGCTGATGCCCATCATGCCCAGAGTCATCTGGCTGAGATGGAGAAAATGGCGCTGCGCCTCGAACTCGGTGATCTCGGGCAGGTCGGGCGTGTCCTTGCGCGACATCGCGTGTGGGATCAGGTCGGTCCCCACGGCATCGGCCACGCGCTTTTCAGGCGCGTCGAAGATCTGACCGCGCGCGCCTTGGCGGCCGATTTCGTAGATGACAGGCTCGTCCCATTTCGCGGCGTGAAAATCAGGAAGGCGGGTCATTGCACAATCTCCTTGAGTGTGTCGACCAATCGGTCGATGTCATCCGCGGAATGGATTTCGGTAACGCAATAGAGCGCGGACTGGCCGAGGCTTTCGACCTCGCCCGAAATGTCCTTGCCGCCGAAGATGCCTTGCCCACGAAGAGCGTCGTTGATTTCGGCGACCGATTTTCCGGTATCGTCGAAGTTGACGACGAATTCCTTGAACGTCGTGTCCGGCCAAACGATCTTCACGCCAGGGATGGCGTCGAGCTTCTTGGCCGCATATCGCGCTTTCGAGACGATCAGTGTTCCGACTTCCTGGAAGCCCTGCGGACCAAGCAGGCTCATGTAGACGGCACCTGCGATGGCCCAGAGATAGGTCGAATTCCCGGTCCAGTCGTTGCCATTCTCACGCATCCCGTAGGAGTTCTGATGCGGGCAGGCGAGACCGAAGGCGTGCTGACCTTCCTGGATTGTCTCGACGATCGAGACGAGGAAGCCGTTGTATTGCGTGACGTATGTTTCTTCATCGCGCGAGGCGATCCATCCGCCGGCGCCGCCGCCACACTGCATGTGCACGCCAAGCGGCTGCACGGGCCCGGTGACGATGTCCGCGCCGTAGTCGCCGGGGGCAGTCATGACGCCCAGAGATATCGGATCAACGCCGACAATGGTCTCGGCCCCGACCGCACGTGCCGCCTGGGCGATTTCGGCGGCTTCGGTTTCGATCGTGCCGAGGTAAGCCGGATTCTCGAAATACACTGCGGCGATGTCACTTCCCAACTTGGATTTGAGATCGTTCAGGTCCATCCGTCCGCTGGTTGGATCGGCGTCGACGAGAACGATCTCGATCCGGCCGGCCATGCCCTCCGGCTTGCAGTATGTGCGGATGACGGAAAGCCGCTCGGGGTCCGACAAGCGCGGGAGAAGGACCTTTGACCGCCCCGTGATCCGCGCCGCCATCCGGATTGCGTGACCAATTGCGCAGCCCCAAGAGTATACGGGCAACTGCACCACTTCGAGGTTCAGCAACGCTCCAAGTTGCGATGAAAACTCGAACCATGCTTGGTTGCGCCCGTGATCCGACTGGTAACTCCCCCAAACGTTCGTTGCGAATTCGGTACGCCCGACGATCTCGTCAACGACGGCCGGGACGTGATGCTGCCAGACACCTGCGCCGAGAAAGCTTAGATTGGTCTCGCAGTCGCCGTTCTTCTTCAGCTTGCCAACAAGGTCGCGCCGAAGGGCCAGCTCTGAAGAGAGTTGTGGCGGTAGATCGAGGGGCGTGGTGCGAAAGTGATCCTCGGGGATCTGTTGGAACACCTCGCGCGGCGACGACACGCCAATCTCGTCCATCATGGCTTTGAGTGCACCGGGCGCTGAATTCGCCATCCAGGGATGGGAGAGATCTCTTTCAGTCATGGTCTTCGGGTCCCCTGCGGAATGGAAAGCACATTCGATGACCTAAACAAATGTTCACATATCGCACAACTGCTTTCATTCCGAAGAAAGGCGCATCATCGTCATGCGACCCGGTCCAGTGGCGACCCGGTGGAAGCCGCTGAATTCTGCATCCAGCGCGGCGTCGCCGGTATCGACCAGCAACCGAGGCGCGGCCAGAGAGGACAGTTTCTCGGGCGAGGCGATGATGGTAAGGCCGTCAGGACCGGCTCTACGAAGGACGTCGGGGTCGATCTGCTGATTACCACGGCCAAGAACGAAGCCCTGATGTCCTGTCACTCCGACGATGACGCGAACGGGGTGGGTGTCCATCAAGGTATGCAGATCCCTCGCGGTGGCGTCGCGCGCCACCACCTCACCATTCAGCAGGGCATCGACCCCAAGAAGCGTGGGTTCGTGACCGGCCGCCGCAATTACGGCGCCTGCACTGCGACCTGGCCCCACGATGTACAAAACGTCGGGTTCCATCGCACCCGCGATGCTTTTGGCCGCCCCTTTGACGGCCCCCTCCGCATCGGGCGGCGGTCCCCCCTTGGCAGCCTGCATCAGACCGCCCGAGGTAGGTGTCCTTGCCATCCCGTAAAGGCGGGGCGAAATCGTACCGGTCCGCAAGGCAACCTCGTCGATATCCATGATCTCGGCGTCGCGCCAGCGGATGCGGTCGGGTGCGTTCAGAAGGTCTGCGATCAGTGCGCCGGCGGCGCGCGGTGTCACGGCAAAGACACCAGAGTGCATTTTGACACCTGCCGGGATGCCGAGGATCGGCGTGCCCTCTGCGGTCCCCGCGACGTCCCGCGCGGTGCCGTCACCGCCCGTAAAAACGATCAGGTCCACGTCGCCCATCGCCGCGACGGCAGTCTTCGTGTCACGTGCCGTGCCTGTTAGCAGTGGCATTTCGATGGGTGGGAAAGATAGCGCGAGACCGTCGGCCCAGTCCGCACCAAGTGCGCCTGGAGCGACTATTAGCTCCGCACCGGGCACCCGCGCTGCGAGAAGCGCCAGCGCCTCGCGCGTGCGCGGACCGGCACGCTCCACCGCGCCGCGAGACCGGGCCTCCTCGACGATGCCCGGGCCATCGGTGCCTTTCAGCCCAACAGCGCCGCCCATGCCGGCGACAGGGTTCACGACGAGTCCAATTCGCATGGCTTTTCCATAACTGCCTTTTGGCCGATGTGCATCTTGCGCACAGATGTTCGGAAAGAAAAGGGACGGGACCACACATGCAGCAACCAACGACCACGAGGTGCGTAACCTCAAGATCAGGCGTCTCGTGACCGGGCTCTGGCAGATTGCCGATCAAGAGCGCGATGGTCATACGCTTGGCCTGGACGCTGTCACATCACGCCATTGGCGCCACAATCATTGGCGCGCGTCTCGGCGAAAACCACCATAGGCAGGATAACTTGAAGGCCTTGTCGCTGGCCCTTGACGACGACGACTGCGCTGCACTTTCTGCGGCGGCACAGGCGCTCGACCTGATTCCCGGAGATTGCGGCGACGAATATCGCAAGCCGTTATTTTTGACGGCCTCTGGCGATCTAAGCCATCACTTGGATGCCTTGGCACCTGTCTTCCCGGTGGCCGAGGCCGTACTTCCCTGAATTTCGCCGATGCAAACAAAACGTTGACTTGAAGCCTTTTCTCACCGACGCTCAGCGCGCACAAACGTTCGTTTTGCGCACAAATCGGGCGGCGAACCCGATTTCTTTTATTGTCCGGGGAACCGGCCGACTGACATGGGAGCACATCACGCTATGAAGAAAAGAACGTTCATATCCGCGCTTGCGGGCCTAGCCATCACTCTGTCTGCGGCAACAGCAGTGCAGGCGAAAAGCCTGGACGATATCCTGTCGGATGGTGTGATCCGTATTGGCATCAACCCGAACTTCCCCAACATGAGCACGCGCAATGACGACGGCGAGTGGGAAGGTTTTGACATTGACGTTGGCCAGGCGCTTGCCGATGCCATCGGGGTCGAGGTCGAGTGGGTGCCGACCGAAACGCCTCAGCGTGTGCCGTTCCTGGTGTCCGACCGAATCGATATCTCGCTCGGTGCTCTGACACGAAACACGGAACGTGCAAAACTCATCGACTACACGGTACCCCTTCACACCGAGGTCCTTGCGGTGCTTGCCACCGACAAGATCGAAGGTGACAGCTGGGAGGACTTCAACCGGGACGACGTGACGCTCGCCAACATGCGCGGCAACTGGACCGTCGACTGGATCGGTGAGAATATGCCGAACGCCAACCTTGAGCTTGTTGACACGCTTGCGGATACCGTCCGTCTTGTCGGGCAGGGCCGAGCCGACGCCATCGTCGAGAATATCGACTTCTTCATGGCCTTTACCGAAAACTACCCCGACGTGAACTGGCGTGTGGTCGAGAACCCGATCTTCGTTGCCTATTGCGCAATCGGCGTGGCTCAGGGCAACGACAACCTGACCGAGGTTCTGAACATCGCGCTCTACAATCTGCACTCCAGCGGTATGGTTAACGAGACATGGGAAAAGCACTACGGTGCGCCGATGCTGCGCACGGTCGATCCGGACCCCTATTTCTGACCACCTGACCCCATAGCCTCGCCCCCTGTCCGGGGGCGGGGCAAAGCCAGCCGGAGCCACCTATTTCGTGAACTACAGGTTTCAATTCGGTGTTGTCTGGGACAACTTCCACGAATTGCTGGAAGGGGCCTGGCTCACGTTCCAGCTTGGGGTTTTCGCCTTTGCGGGCGGCGCTCTGATCGGTCTTTTCTGCGCGGCGGTAAAGACCTACGCGCCGCGGCCGTTTCGTTTTATCGTCGATGCTTATGTCGTGTTCATCACCAACACGCCTGCGCTGATCCAAATCTATTTTCTCTACTTCGGCCTGCCCGAAGTCGGCCTCCGCTGGTCGAATGAGGCCTGTCTGCTGATCGGTCTCACACTGAACGCAGGCGCCTATTTGACACTCATTTTGCGGGCGGGTTTCATCTCGGCCCGCATCACCGAGATCGAGGCAGGTCAGACGCTGGGCATGTCTCTCTTGCAGCAGGTCCGCTACATTATCGTCCCGCACATCGCGAAAGCGGTCTATCCCGCACTCGCCAACTTCTTCATCGTCGTCCTCGTCATGGGGACGTCGGTCGGAGCGCTGATCGGTGTCGACGAACTGACGGGCCAGGCCATCAACCTGTCGTCCGTCAACTACCGCTGGCTTGAGTACTTTACGGTGGTCGCAGGCATGTATGTCGTTCTGACATTCATCGCGTCGATCGGGCTCGCGCTCCTGGGCCAGTGGGCGTTTCGCGTGAAGGCGCGGATCTTCTGATGGAGCGCATTCTCGAACAAGCACCGCGGTTCTTCTCTTCGAAGAACCTTTGGCTCCTGCTCGAAGCCGCGGGCATGACACTCGGCATGACAGTGGTCGGCTGCCTGATTGGCTTCGCGCTGGCTTTCGTGCTGGTCTTCTTGCGTCAGACACCGGATCTTTGGGCACTGCCGCTTCGTGTAGTTTGCATCATCTACGTCGAAGTGTTCCGCCGCATCCCGTTCATCGTGGTGGTGTACCTAGTCCTGTTCTTCATCCAGGCGGTGAACCCGAATGCGTCGCTCTTCACGATCGCGGTAATCGCCATCTGCCTTTATGCGGTGGCCTTTACGGCCGACATCATCCGGGGCGGCATCGAGAGCGTGCCGATCACCCAAACAGAGGCAGCGGCGGCCATGAACTTGTCGCGGCTTCAGTCGATGCTCTGGATCGTCCTGCCGCAGGCGTGGCCCGTAATCGTACCACCCGCCATCGCCTTCGCTGTGGCCTTCATCAAGGATACTGCGCTTGTCAGTCAGGTCGGGGTGTTCGAATTGACGTTCCGGGGCAAAGAATTGAACAACCAGGGATACTCAGGCATCCTCGTCTTTGGTTCGATTGCCATGTGCTACTTTATTCTGTCATTCCCACTGAGCCTTCTGGGCCAACATCTGGAGAAACGTCTTGGCACACCTCGCGGTCAGCGACGTAAGAGCAAAATACGGCTCTCTTGAAGTTCTGAAGGGCATCAGCTTTTCGATTGAGAAGGGTGAGATTGCGGCCCTTGTCGGCCCGTCCGGGTCAGGCAAATCGACTGTTCTGCGGGCCTTGATGGGGCTGACCCCGATCACCGAAGGCTCGGTTGAAATCGCCAGCGAGCGGATGAACTATTCCTCGGCAAAGGAAGTGCGCGCGGCGCGCGACCGGATGGCCATTGTGTTTCAGGCCTACAACCTCTTTCAGAACATGACGGTGATGCAGAACCTCACTCTCGCACCGCTCAAGATCAAAAAGTGGCCAAAGGCAGAGGTCGAAGCCGAGGCGCGCAGGCTGTTGGGGCTGGTTGGATTGTCCGACAAGGCCGACGCTTATTCCGACCAGCTTTCAGGCGGTCAGCAGCAGCGCGTCGCCCTGGCGCGGGGACTGGCGCTAAAGCCGCAGATTCTCTTGCTGGACGAGGTGACGTCGGCGCTGGATCCCGAATTGGTGGGCGAGGTGCTGGATGCCATCGGCAAGCTCGCCGCCGAGGGCATGACCATGGTTATTGTCAGTCACGAGATGGGATTTGTACGCGAAGTGGCGGACAAGGTTGTCTTCATGGATGCGGGACAGATCGTCGAGTCCGGTGCTCCGGCAGAGATCTTCGACGCGCCCAAGACGGATCGGGCCCGAGACTTCTTTTCCAAGGTTTTGAGGCACTGATGATCGAGTTTTTCTACAATGGGGCCCCGAACCCTTTGAAGGTCGGACTTTTCCTCGAAGAAAGCGGTCTCGATTATCGCGCGATTCCGATCGACACCAAGAAAGGCGATCAGCACACCGGCGGTTTCAAGGACATCAATCCCAACGCGAAGGTGCCAGCGATCCGCGATGGCGAGACAACGGTTTTCGACAGCAACGCGATCCTTCTATACCTCGCCGAAAAAACCGGACAGTTTCTACCGGCCACTTCCGACAGGGGTCAGTTGCTGTCATGGCTCATGTTCATCGCGTCCGGCGTCGGGCCCTATAGCGGGCAGGCGTTTCACTTTCGGAACATTGCGCCCGAATTTCCCTATGCCATCAAGCGGTACCACTATGAGGCGAACCGCCATTGGCAGATCGTCGACGACCGTCTCGAAGGGCGGCGCTACATCATGGGTGACATCTATACCATCGCTGATATGGCCGTGTGGGGGTGGGCGCCGCGCATACCCTATGTCTTGGAAGAGCCCGATGCCTTTGACCGGTTCAGGAACATCGCTCGACTGATGGCCGAACTCGATGACCGGCCTGCGGCCAAGCGGGTGCATGAGCTGGTGGCAAGTCACACATTCCGTTCAGAGCTGGACGAGACTGCCATGCGCAACCTTTATCCGCAGATCTTCGCGCCCGATCCAGTTTAGTATTCGATAGATGCTGCCTGAACCGAGCCAGAAGGATTCTGGCGGCCCTGAGGCACAGAGCAGCCCCTGCAACGATCACCGGACGAAATGCGTTCGGCACCGCAGAAGGAAAGACAAATGCAAAGCGACGTATTCGCTGGCTGTATGCCTGCGCTGATGACGCCCTGCGGACCGGACCGCAGGCCAGATTTCGATGCTCTCGTCCGTAAGGGGAGAGAGCTGATCGGTCTCGGTATGTCGTCGGTCATCTATTGCGGCTCGATGGGGGATTGGCCTCTCCTAACGGATGAAGAGCGGATGGAGGGCGTGGCCGCATTGACAGCCGCAGGCGTCCCCGTTGTCGTCGGGACCGGCGCGATCAATACGCGGTCTGCCATTGCGCTTTCGGCCCATGCCGCCGAGGTGGGCGCACGCGGGCTGATGGTGATCCCACGCGTCTTGTCACGCGGCCCCTCAATGGCGGCGCAGCGCAATCACTTCAAAGCGATCTTGTCCGCCGCGCCTGATACTCCGGCGGTCATCTATAACAGCCCGTACTACGGATTCGCGACGCGCGCCGACCTCTTTTTTGAGCTGAGAGCGGATCACCCTAATCTTGTCGGCTTCAAGGAATTCGGTGGCGCCGATGACCTTCGTTACGCTGCCGAGAATATAACGTCGCGCGACGAAGGCGTGACGTTGGCGATCGGCGTCGACACGGCGGTCTATCACGGCTTTGTGAATTGCGGTGCGACGGGAGCGATCACCGGAATCGGAAATGCGCTGCCCCGCGAGGTCCTGCTGCTCACCGACCTCAGTCGAAAGGCAGCAGCCGGTGACGCGCGTGCTCGGCGTCTGGCCCGTGAACTCGACGAGGCGTTGGCCGTTCTGTCCAGCTTCGACGAAGGGCCTGATCTGGTGCTGTTTTACAAGCACTTGATGGTCATGAACGGCGAAGACGAATACCGCCTCCACTTCAATGAGACGGACGCCCTGTCTGATGCTCAGCGCAACTACCTCGAAGCGCAATACACTCTCTTCAGGACATGGTTCAAAGACTGGGCTGCGGAAGAGGGGTTCTGAGCGCATTTCGCCAGTTTCACTGATCTCAGGCCCTTCGGAGAGCGGATATGCGTAGTACAAAGACAATCCATGTTATTTCGTGCCATGCCGAGGGTGAGGTCGGTGACGTCATTGTCGGCGGCGTATCGCCGCCTCCCGGGGATACGATCTGGGAACAGCGCACCTTCATCGAACAGGACGAAACACTGCGGAATTTCGTGCTGAACGAGCCGCGCGGAGGCGTCTTTCGTCACGTGAACCTCTTGGTCCCACCAAAATCTCCTGAGGCCGATGCCGCCTTCATTATCATGGAACCAGCCGATACCCCGCCGATGTCTGGGTCGAATTCGATCGCTGTCGCAACGGTTCTTCTCGACAGTGGGATCATTCCGATGTCCGAACCGGTGACCGAGATCACCTTGGAAGCGCCCGGCGGTCTTGTTCGTGTCCGTGCGAACTGTAATGGCGGCAAGGCGGAGCGGATCAATGTCAGGAATGTTCCTAGTTTCGCCGACAAGATCGGTGTCCCTCTTGAGGTCGAAGGTCTTACAACGCTCACGGTGGATACCGCCTACGGCGGTGACAGTTTCGTCGTGATCGAAGCAGAGCCCCTTGGCTTCAATCTTGTCGAGGACGAGGCAGGTGAGCTTGCTCGGCTCGGAATGCGGATCACGGCTGCGGCCAATGAGCAGCTTGGCTTCACGCATCCCGAGAATCCGGACTGGGATCACATTTCATTCTGCGCATTTTGCGGGCCGTTGAAGGCTACCGAAACCGGCATCAAAGGCCGATCCGCAGTCGCCATTCGCCCCGGCAAGATCGATCGGTCACCGACCGGCACCGCGGTCTCAGCCCGGTTGGCCCTGATGTCGGCGAAGAATCAGCTTGCTGCCGGTCAGACATTCGAGGCCGTGTCGATCATCGGATCCACGTTCACCGGAACCATCGTGGGGGAAGCGATGGTTGCCGACAGAACTGCAATCGTGCCCGAGATCTCGGGGCGCGCATGGATCACGGGCATACATCAGCACCTGCTGGATCCGGCAGACCCGTGGCCTCAAGGTTATCGGCTCAAAGACACCTGGGGGGTCTGAGCCCATCACCGGGATGGAGCGCACCCGCCTTCAGCGATGATGCCAGACCAAGCAGTGCCTACCACGTGCATGCGGCTCGAGAAGCCTTGGCAGTCTTGTCAGAAAAACTTGTCCTGAGGTCGGG
>JABDPT010000161.1 GCA_013042605.1 Paracoccaceae bacterium | reverse complement strand
CTTGCGCGGCGAAATCAGGTGCATCATCCGGTCGTCATCGACCCCGCGCACCGAACTGTCGATCCAGCCCCAGCACATCAACTCCTCGACCACCTCGCCGAAGGGCAGGCAGTCGGGGTGATGCTTCTTGAAGGTCACGCACCAGACCGAGCCGCTATCTGCGTGGTGCCGGGCCAGCCAGTCGCGCAACGCGGGCCGGGTGCGAAATTCGATCCGGGGCGCGTCCTTGCTCATGGGCTTACAGGGTCAGGCGACGATAGACGACAAAGCCGTTCAGCGCCTCATATTCGTCATTGCCCTCGAACCTCTCGCAGGGCTCGAACCCCATACGCTCATAAAGCCGCTGCACTTCGATGTTGTTCTTGAGCGCATCAATATAGGCATAGCGAAGCCCCATGGCCCGCGCCTCATCCAGCCGCGCCTCGACAAGTCGCCGACCCAGCCCGCTGCCTTGGCATTCGGGCAGAACGAAAAGCCGCTTAAGCTCTGCACAGCCCGGCGCACAGGTTCGCATTGACCCAAAGCCGACAAGCCGTCCGTCCTGATCATGGGCCAGTACGAGCCGCCCCGTGGGAGGCAAGAATTCCTCAAGCTCATTCATCGTATCCGCAACAAGGTCGGAAATGTGAAGCTTCGGCCCTCCCATGGCCTCGAGTTTCGGTGTCAGGACCGAGTAATAGTCATGGATCATCGCGGCATAGGCGTCGGGGTCGGGAAGGCGGTCAACGAATGTCAGGGAATAGGTCATGAATATCGGTCCAGAATGGCAAAGCGGTTAAAGATCAAGGCGGCGATAGACAAGCATCCAGTCGAACTCATCGGGGTTGGCATTTCCGGGATAGCGATCGCAGTCCTGAAATCCCAGCTTGTCGTAAAGCCGCAGCATCGCGGTGTTGCCCATGACGGTATCGGCATAAACGGCGCGCAGCCCCATGGCGCGCGCTTGCGCGATCCGCTCCTCGACCAGCCGCTTTCCAAGCCCGGTGCCAAGGTGATCGGGCGCTACATAAAGCCGCTTGAGCTCCCCGGCCCCCGGCGCGCATTCCCGCAGGAACCCGCAGCCCACCAGACGCCCCGTCGCATCATGCGCCAGCGCGATCCGGCCCTTGGGCGGAAGAAAGTCGTCGATATCGTCCCACATCGCGGCGGTGTATTCGGCGGCGGACAGCTCTGGCCCGCCCACCGCAAGGACCTTGGGGAAAATTCCGGCGTAATAGTCGAAAATCATCGCTTCCAACGCATCGCGATCCTCAACCCTGTCGGGAAAGGTGATCGCAACCGCGCCCACCTTAATGCGCCTCGGCCCAGTTCGCCCCCGTTCCCGCATCCACCGTCAGCGGCACATCCAGCTTCACGGCCGGATCGGCGGCGTTTTCCATCACCTCGCGCGCGGTGGCGATCAGATCGTCGGCCGCCGCTTCCTCGACCTCGAAGAGCAATTCGTCATGCACCTGCAACAGCATCTTGGCGGGCATATCCCCGATCGCCGCCGGCATCCGCGCCATCGCCCGCCGGATCACATCCGCTGCCGTCCCCTGGATCGGCGCATTGATTGCCGCACGCCGCGCGAACCCGGCATGCGGGCCCTTTGCGTTGATCTCGGGCGTGTTGATCTTGCGGCCAAAAAGGGTCTGCACATACGAATGCTCTTTGGCGAAGGCGACCGTGTCGTCCATGTATTTGCGAATTCCCGGGAAACGCTCGAAATAGCGGTCGATGAAACCCTGCGCCTCGTCCCGCGGAATGCGCAGGTTGCGCGCCAGCCCGAATCCCGAAATCCCGTAAATCACCCCGAAATTGATCGCCTTGGCCTGCCGCCGCACGTCCGGCGTCATCTCATCGAGCGGCACGTTGAACATCTCTGATGCGGTGGCCGCATGAATATCCTGCCCCTCGCGGAACGCCTGTTTGAGCGCCTCGATATCCGCGATATGCGCCAGAATCCGCAACTCGATCTGGCTGTAATCAAGGCTGACCAGAACCTTGCCGTCATCGGCCACGAACGCCTCGCGAATGCGGCGGCCTTCCTCGGTCCGGATCGGGATGTTCTGCAGGTTCGGGTCGGTCGAGGCCAGCCGCCCGGTATTGGCCCCGGCAATCGAATAGGACGTGTGCACGCGCCCCGTATCGGCGTTGATATGATCCTGCAACGCGTCCGTGTAGGTCGATTTCAGCTTGGAAAGCTGCCGCCAATCGAGCACTCGACGCGGCAGGTCATGCTCGGTCGCCAGATCCTCCAGCACATCCGCGCCCGTGGCATAGGCCCCGGTCTTGCCCTTCTTGCCGCCCGGCAGGCCCATCTTGTCAAAGAGGATCTCGCCCAATTGTTTGGGGCTGCCCACGTTGAAGGACTGCCCCGCCAGTTCGTGGATCTCCGCCTCAAGCCCCGCCATCTTCTGGGCGAAGGCATTCGACATCCGGCTCAGCGTGTCGCGGTCGACCTTGATGCCATGCATCTCCATCTGTGCCAGCACCGGCACCATGGGGCGTTCCAGCGTTTCATAGACCGTCGTCACCCGCTTGCGGTGCAGGTTCGGCTTGAACTGCTGCCAAAGGCGCAGGGTGATATCGGCATCCTCGGCGGCGTATTTCACCGCCTCGTCCACCGGCACCCGGTCAAAGGTGATGGCCGACTTGCCGGTCCCCAGAAGCGATTTGATTTCAATGGGTTTGTGGCTCAGATACCGCTCGGACAGCTGGTCCATCCCGTGATTATGCAGCCCCGCGCTCATCGCATAAGACATCAGCATCGTGTCATCGATGGGCGCGACGTTCACGCCGTAACGGGCAAAGATCTTGGCGTCGTATTTCATGTTCTGCCCGATCTTGAGAACGCTCGCGTCCTCCAGCATCGGCTTGAGGATCGCCAGCGCCTCATCCAACGCCATCTGCCCCTCGGCCAGATCGTCCGAGCCGAACAAATCATCCGTCCCCGCCGCGCGGTGGGTCAGCGGGATGTAACAGGCCTCGCCCGCCGTCACCGCCAGCGAAATCCCCACCAGATCGGCGCGCATCTCATTGAGGCTGGTCGTTTCGGTATCCACCGCCACCCAGCCACAAGCATGGGCCTTGGCGACCCAGGCTTTCAGCGCCTCGGCATCGCGCACGCATTCGTAACTTTCGGCGTCGAAATCCACCGCCTCGGGTTGGGGTGCATCCTCCTGCACCGGGGCGGCATCGGCGATAACCGGCGCTTCGACCCCCAGCGTGTCGGCCACGCGCTTGGTGATCGTGCGAAACTCCATCTCGGTAAGGAATTTCAGCAGGTCATCCGCCTCCGGATCCTTCACCTCGAGCGTGTCGAGCGAATAGTCGAGATCCATGTCGCAATCGAGCTTCACCAGCTCTTTCGACAGCCGGATCTGGTCGGCATTCTCGATCAGGGTCTGGCGCCGCTTGGGCTGCTTGATCTCTTCGGCGCGCTCCAGCAGCGTCTCGAGATCGCCGAACTCGTTGATCAAAAGCGCCGCCGTCTTGACCCCGATCCCGGGCGCGCCGGGCACGTTGTCGACGCTGTCGCCCGCCAGTGCCTGCACATCGACCACACGCTCGGGCCCGACGCCGAATTTCTCTTCGACCCCCTCGACCCCGATCCGGCGGTTCTTCATCGCGTCATACATCTCGATCCCGCCCCCGACGAGTTGCATCAGGTCCTTGTCCGACGAGATGATCGTCACCCGCCCACCGGCATCGCGCGCCTTGCAGGCCAGCGTGGCGATGATATCGTCGGCCTCGAACCCCTCTTGCTCGAGACAGGCGATGTTGAAGGCGCGGGTCGCGTCGCGGGTCAACGGAATCTGCGGGCGCAGATCCTCGGGCATCGCCTCGCGATTGGCCTTGTAAAGGTCGTAAAGGTCGTTGCGGAACGTGTGGCTGCCCTTGTCGAACACCACCGCCGCATGGGTCGGCGCATCGGGGCCCTTGTTATCCTCGATCATCTTCCAAAGCATGTTGACGAAGCCCGACACCGCGCCCACCGGCAGGCCATCGGACTTGCGCGTCAGCGGCGGCAGGGCGTGATAGGCGCGAAAGATAAAGGCCGAGCCGTCGACCAGATGCAGGTGGTGGCCTTTGCCGAATGCCATGTGTCACTCCCCCGGATGCACGTTGGGAATGTGATGCCACGAACGCGCGCGGGGGGGAAGGCGGGTGTTGGCGGCTAGGAGGATTTGGCCCGACGGGTCGTCAGCCTGGTATGAATTTCAGGCACGAATGTCTGATCCGCCATCGGTGGCCGGACATAGCCACGCTGGGTCGGACGTTCTTCAAGGACGACCGGGGGAAATTCGATCTCTTCATAGGGGATCAGCGACAGAAGGTGGCTGATGCAGTTCAGCCGCGCGTGTTTCTTCACATCGGAATTCACCACATACCACGGCGCCTGCTTGATGTCGGTATGCGAGAACATGTCGTCCTTGGCCTTGGAATAATCGACCCAGCGCTTGCGGCTTTCAAGGTCCATGGGGCTGAGTTTCCATTGCTTGGTCGGATCGGTCAGCCGTTTCTGGAACCGGCGTTCCTGTTCCTCGTCGCTGACCGAAAACCAGTACTTGATCAACTGTATCCCGGCGCGCACGAGCATACGCTCGAACTCCGGACAGCTGCGCATGAATTCCTTGTATTCCTCGTCGGTGCAAAACCCCATCACACGCTCGACCCCTGCGCGGTTGTACCACGAGCGGTCGAAGATGATGATCTCTCCGGCGGCCGGAAGATGCGCCACGTATCTTTGAAAATACCACTGCGATTTCTGCCGCTCGGTCGGGGCGGGCAGGGCGACGACCTGACAGATCCGCGGGTTCATGGCCTCGGTGATGCGCTTAATCGTGCCGCCCTTGCCCGCGGCATCCCGGCCTTCGAACACGATCGCGACGCGGTGGCCGGTGTGCTTCACCCATTCCTGCAGCTTGACCAGTTCGATCTGAAGCCGGGCAAGCTCTGCCTCATAGGCCGCGTTGGAAATCTTTCTCATTGGATCCTCCCCGATACGAGCGACGGACAGATCGGCCCCATACGCCTGCTTTAATCCCCGGCGCGTGGCGGCGGGCTTGGCAGGTGCAAAATCGGGGCCGAACCGTCGACCAGATCAGGAGTTGGGCGTCGCGCCCCGCGGCAAGCCGCCGGTGCGAAGGCCCGTTGGAACCCTATTGCCATGAACCGAAGCAGGGGGGAAGGCATTGCGATTCAAAGCGCGCGCCGAATCAAAGGCCTTTCGTGGCTCCATCCAGACCAAGTGACCCGAAACAGTAAGAGGAGAAGCGGTCGGTCGGGACTTGTTTGGTGTCCAGCACCCCGATCTCGACCCCGCCAAGCTCGATGCGGTACTTACCCTTTTCAAGCGGGGGAAGAACGCGGCTGGCATATCCGCCGCCGGAGCAGTCGCGCGAACACATTGTAACCCCTGGTTTGCTGGTGACGCGGAATAGGCTGGTCACGGAAATAACGCCATCCCCGACTTCGACGTTCAGCTTTTTCTGCAACACGCGGGTACAGCTGGAACTCAGGCATCTGAAAGCCGGCCTCATCTCGAAATGCGTCGCGCTTTGGCCAGCCTGCGGATCAGTGCGCGAGACACAGAGGGTCCCCTTGTTTTTGGATGTGCTCCAGAACGCCTGTGCCTCGACTGCCGACAAAGCCGCCACGATGGCGATCAGGGTTCCGACCCCGGCACGGGCCGCCGTGCCGGGGGTCGATGGGATTTGGGGCATCGCATTTCTCCGATCAGGGTGTCAGCAGATCATAAATAGTTGCCATTGCCCCGCTGACGCATCGTTTGCGAAACGATGAGAGGTGACTGTCGTCGTATAGGATTCCAAGGCACACACGCGATGCCGTCCAGCCGGAAACAGGATCAGCGGATCAGCCCGGTTCAGAGTTGATTGGCACAAGATATCTGGTCATGGTGCCGACGGACCCCTACCATTGGTGGGCAACTCAGTCACCGTTCCAGACAACGATGAAAGGTGAAAGCCCGTCATGCGCGTAATCGGCATCTATTCCTTTCCCAAGTCGGGCAACACCTGGCTTCGGACGATCCTCGGCGAGGCGATGGGAAAACGGAAAAGGAAGATACCCGATCTGCACAAACAAGCGTTCGCTGCATCGCATGAGTTCAAAGGGATGCGTTTCTTCAAAAGTCACAGCGGTAGCAATCTGGTGGTCTCGGGACGCGGCGAACACCTTGGCACCACGAACGTCATCCATATTCGACGCAATCCGCTCGATGTCTTTGTGTCATACCTCAATTATATCTCCGATAACGTGCAACGCGCCGCGCCTATCGGTTTTGAGTCGGTAGAGACGATCCACGGGACTCAGCTTTTCGATCTTTACTTTCATACGTTTGTAACGGCTGGACATCTCAGTCTGGGCTTCGCACATGAAACAGGGAGCTATTTCGAACACAACCGGTTCTGGCTCGAGCAGGACGAGGTCCCGGTAGTTCATTTGCGTTACGAGGACATGTTGCACGCACCTCTTGAAGCGCTCGAAGAGGTGCGTGGTCTCATCGGCTTGGACGAGGCAGAGATGGCCCGTGCTGTTCACGGGGCAGCAGACCTGACACAACAGGATGGGAAGTTTTTCTGGAAACAGGAAGAAGGGAACTACCTGAACTACCTTTCACAAGAACAGATCGAGCTCTTTCTCGCCTATCGCGGTAAAGATTGCCTGGCTTTGGGCTATCCCCCCGATTACCTGCGCAACCCCAAAGGATACCCACACCACACGCCCCACCGTCCCAATTCTGCCAAAATGCGTCTGTAGTTTGTTAGGATTCAAGGAATAGGGTCGCTGACATGGAGATCCAACGTATCCGAAAGAAACCGGAGGTTCCGGTCAAACGCCGCTGCCACCGCTGTCGCGGGTCGGGGCGGGCGCCGTGTCAGGTGTGCAACGGGTCG
>JABDPT010000157.1 GCA_013042605.1 Paracoccaceae bacterium | reverse complement strand
GCGACACGTCCCTGCCCCCGGCGACGCGCGCGCTGACCGCGCTTGGCCCGGCCTATATCAAGTTCGGTCAGATCTTGTCGACGCGGCCCGACGTCGTGGGTGACGAGTTGGCCATGCAATTGCGGGTGTTGCAGGACAAGCTACCGCCGTTTCCGGTTGCCGTTGCCAAAAAGACGGTCGCGCGGGAACTCGACCTGCCGGTCGAGACGATGTTTTCGGAGTTCAGCGAAGCCGTGGCCGCCGCATCGATTGCACAGGTCCACAAGGCGCGGCTTGCGGACACCGACGAACTCGTGGCGGTCAAGGTCCTGCGCCCCGCGATCGAGAAGGCGTTTCGCAAGGATATCGACGCTTTTTACTTTGCCGCCCGCTTGATCGAAGTGCTGTCGCCTTCGTCGCGACGATTGCGCCCGATGGACGTGATCGCGCATTTCGAAGGCGTGGTATTGGGCGAATTGGACCTGCGGCTGGAAACGTCGGGCGCCGCCGAATTCGCGGCGAACACGAAGGCGGATAGCGGATTTCAGGTGCCGGGCGTGCAATGGTTCCTGTCGTCGCGCCGGGTGATGACGCTAGCATGGGCCGAGGGTATTCCGGCGGGCGATATCGCCGCACTGGATGCCGCGGGGCATGACAAGGCCGCCCTTGGAGAGAGGGTCCTCAAGCTGTTTCTCAGCCATGCGTTGCGGGACGGTTTCTTTCACGCGGATATGCATCAGGGGAACCTGAAGGTGGCCGCGAACGGCGACATCATCGCGCTTGATTTCGGGATCATGGGGCGGCTCGACGAGTACACGCGCCGGGTTTATGCCGAGATTCTGTTCGGGTTCATCCGCAAGGATTATCGGCGGGTGGCCGAGGTGCATTTCGAGGCGGGATATGTCCCGGCCGATCGCGATATCGATGAGTTCGCCCGTGCGTTGCGGTCTGTGGGTGAGCCGATCTTCGGGATGGATGCGACGCGGATATCGATGGCGCGCTTGCTGACATATCTTTTCGAGGTGACCGAGCGGTTCGGGATGGAAACGCGCACCGAGCTTATTCTGCTTCAGCGGACGATGGTCGTGGTCGAAGGCGTGGCCCGGTCACTGAACCCGCATATCAACATCTGGGAAGTCGCACGGCCAATTGTCGAAGACTACATCAAGGAAAATGTCGGGCCCAAGGCGCTGTTGCGTGATCTGGCCATGACCGCCCGGGTTCTGGGGCGGTTTGGCCCGAAGTTGCCGCAACTAGCCGAAGCGGCCTTGATCCGTCAGGGAAACGAAGACCCAGAGCCGCAGAAATCAACGGCGCTTTGGCCGCTGATCTGGGTCTTGGTCGGCGGCGCGGCCGGTGCCACGGCAACCTGGGCGGTGTTGGTGTTCTAAAGTGTGTCCCCCGGCGCGGCGCGAATGCCCGACACATCGGCCGAGGAACGCGTGCTGCCATCTGAGAACACCACGACCCCCTGCCCGCCTTCCAGTCTGACCTCGGTGATTTCGGCATAGACCTCGGCCGCCGACGTTCCCAAGAGATCACCTGCAGCCCGCGCCTCGGTTTCGAAACTGTAAAGGCCTGGCGGCAGGGGCACGCCGAAACTGTCCGTGCCCGGCCAGGTCACACTTGCGTCAGAGACCGGGATCGCCGTGCGCGACACCTCGCGACCTGCGGCGTCACGGACGATCAAACTGGCCTGATCGGCATCCGCGGGAAGATCGGGATAGACGGTGATTGGCGCGTCGCTGAAGGCAACGGGCACGTCGGCGCGCCCTTCGCGCCCGACCCAGCCCGCGATCTGGCCAAGCCCGCCGACGGCCATGCTTTCGGTCAGCCCTTCAAGAAGCTCGTTCGTACGCACGGCCTGTTCGACGCCCGAGAATGTGGCGAGCTGAACCGCGAAATCCGAAGACTCGATCGGGTTCAGCGGGTCCTGGTTTTCCATCTGCGTGGTGAGCATCATGAGAAAGGTTTCGAAATCGGAACTGAGCGCAGAGGCAGACTGTTCGGCTTGCGTGGTCGAGGGGGTGGGCGCGGTCTGCGACGCGGCGGCGGTGGAAGCGATGTCCATGGGGCAGGTCCTTTTCTAAAGACGAAGATCGAGCGTGCCGGGATCCGGCGCGGCGGCGCGTGGGGCGGTGACGTTGGGCAGCAGCGGCACCGGGGTGTCGTCGTGCTGTTCCGTGGTGCCGGGGTCCGTAAAGCGGGGTCCCGTCCCGGTCTGGCCACCGCCGGACAGGTCAAGGTCAAGGTTGGCAAATCCTTGGGAGCGCGCTTCCTGCATCAGGATGTCGAGGTTGCGTCGAATGAAGTCAGTCGCTTCAGGCCGGTCGGCGACGATCGCAACGGTCAAAAGCGTGTCCGTCCCGCCGGGCGACAACCGAAGGCGACCCAGATCTTCGAGCGTGACCGTGATTTCCGCGCGGCTGGTCGTGCTGGCGCGGGCCGCGTCGAGGATCTGTGCGGCCACGCTGCGCGGCATGTCGGGGGCGCGCGGCGGCGCAGGATCGCCCTTGGGCGCCTCACTGCGGGCGGCATCGCCGCCAGACAGCCCGATGTCAGCGGAATTCTCGAGGGGGACGGATTGCCTGATCGCAGGCTGTGTGGTTACGGCGTTGACAGGCACGGCGGGCGGAACGAACGAAGCCACGGCGCTTTGTTGTTGTTTCACGCCAATAGCGTCTGTCCGCACAGCAAGTCCGCGTGGGTCGGTGGGCGGTTTGTCGACCCATTTCGACTGTGCTTCTGGGGGTAGCATTGGGGTCGCGATAGCCGAAGGCTGCGCGGGCGTCGGTGGGAGCGGCGCGGGTTGTGGGGCGACACCGGCGACGACTGTCCGCGGCGGATCAGGCAGAGTCGGCACTTTCTGCGAGGGGATATCGGCACTGGGTCGTCCCGAGAAAAGCGGGCTGTTGACTCCAGGCGGCATGGTGGATGTCGGCGCCATGACTTCAGTGGATCGCTGCTTAAGAGGTGGCACGGTCCCGGTCGCATCGGACGTGGTCGCCCCCGGTTTCACGTCAATCACCGCACCTGTGGTGGCCTCGGCCGGTGGCATTGCAATTGCGGCGTTCTGCAGAGATGGCACCTCTTGTCCGGGCACGGAAACCGGCAGAGACGGTACCGCTGTGAGCGGCGGTGTCGGAACGATTTGGAAAGGCATTTGCGGCTTGTTTGAAGTCAGATCGGGGATTGGCGCGCGGGCCGCCGGGCCGGGCTGGTCGGGCAAGGGCTTGGCTGCCGGCTCTACCGTCGGCTTGCGCGGTTCGGTTGGCACGGCGGTCTCGGTCGGTGTTGAGGCTGCCACGGCACGAGTAACGGAACGGTCGCGAAGCGGAGCGGTCTCATTGGATAAGGCCGCGTCATCGGACGCCTTCGCCGGAATGGTGAGATCTTGAAGAGAGGTTGTCGGTGCAGCCAGGTTTGTAGAGACGGGCGCTTTCAGAGGCTTACCATCGCCTGATGTCGCTTGTCCGCCCAGAGGCACGGGCTCGGGCAATGCAACGGGCGTCAGGATTTGGCCGGGACTTGCTGAGGCTATTGCAGGCCGTGGGGGTGTGACCGGATAAGGTTCGTTTTGATATGCAGAAGAACGTTCACGGCTGGGGATGGCTTGGCTTCCATCGGAAGTTGGGCGCACGGTCGCGTCAATAGGCGAAAGTTGCACAGTCCTTTCGGTCGACGCCAAATCTGTCGCGCTTTTGGAAAGCTCGGCGTTAAGAGTACCGATCACCGGTATGCTTCCCGTCGGTCGCGGTGTTTCCGGCAATGATGGAAACACGAGGGCAAGTACCGTCACTTTGTTCGCCAGCGGCTCAATTTCAACATTCGTCAAATTCAGTCCTGCGACCGTGTCCGTCGCGTTTTCTGGCAGGACGATATCGGGCTGCGTCAACACGATCTCAAAGGGCGTGGGGACCGGAACCTGAGTGACCGATTCCCCCGCGAGTTCGACATCTGGCGGGGCGACAGCGGCACCCTCCGGCGAGGCCGGGGACGCGATGGAGAAGACGGGCAATTGCATATTCTTGCTTTCGGACATTCTGTGCCGGTTTCGCCGTTTATCCGCGAAAGCGATTACCGGATGTTTACCGCCGCCAGTCATAGTCGACAAAATTCGACCAAATTGGAGGTGATCGATGATTGACGCGACAGGCCCCCGCATCGCTGCGCCGCAAACCGGGCGTGATCCCGCATTGTGGAAGGCCGCGCAGAAGATCGAAGGCGCGTTTTTGTCAGAGATGCTGAAATCGGCCGGCTTCGGGGAGGCGCGGCAAAGCTTTGGCGGCGGTCCCGGCGAGGCGCAGTTCGCCTCATTCCTGCGCGACACGCAGGTGGCGGGTATGGTCGAGGCGGGCGGCATCGGACTGGCCGAAAATATCTATCGCTCGCTTTTGGTGTCTACGGATGCCGGATAACCGCGCGGTCACCCGGCTGATGACCTATCTGGCGCAGGAACGCGAGGTATTACAGCGTGGAAAGGTTGAGGCCTTGGCAGCCCTTGTAACCGAGAAAGAAGCGTTGCTGGAGGAGTTGTCGCGCACCCCCCCGCCCGCGGGCGATCTGGCCCGGTTGCGCCGTGCGGCCGCGCGGAACCAAAGGCTCATGTCGGCGGCAGCAGAGGGCGTGAAGTCGGTTTTGACGCGGCTGAAGGAATATGAGCGGGCAGGTGGCCCGATCCAGAGCTATTCCGGGTCTGGCGCGCCCCGCCAGATCGGCGGCAGCCCACCAACGCTTGAGCGCAAGGCGTGAGCCGCGAGGCGTTAACCACGCAATTCAATCAATAAGGCGAATTAAGTCCGCGTTAGGGATTGGCCGGTAGCCAGAGTGCGCACCTCTGCAAGAGGATGGCGCGGCAGTCGAAACCCCGACACCTGCCGCATCCGTCAGAACGGCGCCGAAACCGTGCCCCGAAAGGGCACTTTCAGACACGGCGCAAACGCGCCGAACGACATGAGGGAACACGAATAGCGACCTTCCAGGCGCCGCCATGGTGGCCGCCCCCAGCAATGATTTTCTTACGTTTTATGATTACGGGCGCGTTCGATTGCGCTGACATATCAACACCTCCGCCTACACCCGAGACCGGGTTTAGAGCACGGAGTGCAAACAGTGCGTAAATTCCGGTGCTGGATCGTAATCAACGTTAACGGCGGGTGTACCAGGCGCCGAGCGCCAGCCCGGTCAGAAACCCGCCAAGGTGAGTTTGCCAGGCAAGCTGGCCGTCCATGGCCCACCACATCACGAGGTTGAGCCCAAGCAGGAAGGCGGCCAGAATCCATGCACCAACAAGGCTTTGCCCGGCGGCCCGGCTATCGGCGAATTGCCACGCCAATATCGCACCGGCCAATCCGAAAAGTGCACCCGACGCCCCCACCATGGGCTGAAGCGTCGGCGCGAGAAGGCCAAAGACAAGCGCGCCGCCAAGGATCGACGCGCAATAGATGACCGCATAGGCCACCGCCCCGACGCGCAGGTTCACCACATTTCCAAGCGACACGAGCGTCAGCATGTTGATCGCAAAATGCACCGGACCGCCGTGCAAGAACCCGTAAGTCAGAAACATCAACGGCGGTTGGGCGCGATAGTTGGGTTGCCAGTCCTGCAGAAGCCCGGGCCAGAACCCCCCGAACTCATAGGCAAGGAGCCGCAGGCGGGGGCGGTCGATCACGCCGATATCGGCCAGAACCAGGGTACCTTCGATGGCAAAGCAAACCAGCAGGATTACAAGGGTCACGACCGGCAGGTGAAGACCCGGCCCATACCCGCCTTGGCCTTGCCGTTCGCCCTGCTGATCAGTTGACATGCGCGCGCTCCGGCCCCGCCCCTGTCATGGCGACGGATTGGCGATCAGGGGCGCAGGGAAAACGACCGCGAGATCGTTGTGAGAATGGCGTTCGATGTGGCCGTATCGACCCCGGGCTGACGCGATTGGCGCCCGCGATAGCCAATTGTCCAGTCCCAGTCTTCGGTCAGTTCCCGCCGGTAGTTCAGGGTGAATTCGGTGCGCGTCTGTTCGTTCGCGTCACCCAGACCGATGTCGTCGGTACGCGCCAGTTCGAACCCGACATCAAGACCCGAAGATGGCGTCAGCTCATGCAGGTAGGCGATGCTGAACTGCGTGCGCAGCACCTCTTCGTCTTCAAGGTTCGCAACCGCGCTTTGATCAAGGCCAGCGGTCAGAATGCCTGTCGAAAGCTCGCGCACATAGTCCAGCGATCCGATGACCGATGTGTCGCCCGTATCGCTTTCGGATACTCCGACGCCAATATTGAACAGGGCGCCGGGCGTTTCCATGGTACGGTCCGCCCGAACGGTCGTTCGTGACGTCAGTGAGTTCACTTCGGTTGCGATGGATCCCGAGATTGTGCCGTTGGGCAGATCGCGGGTGAGACGGCCGAAACCGCTGGTCGCCGTGTTGTTGCGGGTGATCCGAGCGAAGCCGATCGTCTCGACTGTTTCGATCTCATTGCTGCGAATTTCACCGTCAAAGCGCATTGCGGGACTGAATTCATAGCTTAGACCCGCGCCGACGCTGCTGCTGTCCCGGGTCGTAAGTTCGATATCGTCGGCGGTGTATTCGCCCCAGGTTCCGATAATCCGCGCGGTTGCAACGGGATTGATCCGAAAGATACCCTCAACCCGCGCGCTGTCGGACGTTCGATCGAAGAGGTCGGGGTTTGTCGTCCCCGTATAATCCCGCTCGCTTCTTTGGATCGTGAAGCTCCCTCCGATGGGCGAATCTATCCCGAAGCGATAGTTGAGCCGGGCGCTTGTGCTGTCGACCACACCGGTATCGGTGACAAGGTCGTCCTCAAGGAAGTCGGCATCGAGATCGGTCAGAAAGGTGTCCGTGATCCGGTTCGTTCGATAGCGCAAGCTGGCGTTCAGACGACTGTCCGGCCTATCGAGACCATAGCTGAAGATCACAAACGGATCGTCGAATTCGCTGACATCATCATCCGGCGCATTTTCGAAGCGCAACACACCACCGGTCCGCAGTTGCACCCGCGCACGGGGCGTTTCGCTTTCGATGCCGAATGTCAGGCGTGTCTCGAAATTGGTCGTGGTACCGGGCGAAACCCTGTTCAGGTTCTTGTTGTCATCAATACTGAAGCTGCTTTCCAGATCGGCCGTGACATTCACGCCCGATCCAACCTGCGCCTGCACGCCCGGCACCATGAGTCCTATCACGGCCGCGCTAGCTATGCCTGCTGCGCTTTTTCTGCCCCACCCGCCTGTCATATTGTCTCTTTTCTATTCGAAGAGTCGCCGTTGCGGAACAACAATTACGTCGCCATCCGCCAAAATCGTCCTTCCGGAAATCGTACCACCGTTTTCAACGGCGCGGTAGTTGAAGAGAAACACCACATCGGTCCCCGTCTGCGGGTCGGTGCGGCGCAGTTGAATACGCTTGGTCGCAGCGAACTTGCTGAAGCCACCGGCTTGGGCAAGCGCCTGAAGAAGGGTTGTTCCCGGCTCGATAGCGGCCCGTCCGCGGTTCTCGATCTCGCCCATGAAATAGACGTCAATCGTGTCGGCCGTGGGCGTGCGCCCCAGCGGATCGGTCGGGGCCAGCGCCGCAACCGAGACAAAGATCGTCGGCGGTGCCGCGAAATTCGGCGCGAGGCCGGCCGAGATCGACTGTTCGATCTGATCGGTGGTCTGGCCGCGCGCGCGCAGGTTGCCGACAAGCGGGAAGGAAATGCTGCCGTCGGGCAGAACAAGAACCTGCCGGCTGAGCGAGCTGTCTTCGAGCACTTCGACGGCAAGCCGGTCACCGGGTTGAACCCGATAGCCATCCTGCGCGGTGGCGAAGGTCGCCCAGAAGATCGCGATTACCAGAAGAAACAATCGCTTAGTCATAATACACCTCACTATCCCCCAAAAGTTATCCACACTATGTCCACAACACGGGCACGATTGAAGTGTTTTCGCGATTCCGGACGCCTGAAGCGGCGCTTCAGGGCACGGACGTCACGAATGCGCAACAAATCGAGCCTTCTGTCAGTCGTTTTCGACCGCCTCAGCGAGAATCGATTCGATACGAGCGATCTCTGATCGGGCCGTTTCGAATTGCGGCCGGGTGTCGGCCGGGCCTGCAATGGCCAACGCCTCACGGAATTTCTCGAGCGCTTCTGCATATCGCTCCGACGCGGCAAGCGCTGCGGCCAGATGATATTGCACGATCGGATCTTGCGGCAGACCGGCAGCCGCCGGTTCAAGATGCTCTAACGCGGCCTCAAGATCGCCCCGGCGGAACGAGATCCAGCCATAGGTATCCTGGAAGGCGGGAATTGCGATGCCGCGCAGGCGGCGCGCGATGGCATAAGCCCGCTCGATCTCATCGGCATCTTCGCGGTAGGTCGCGATCAGGCTGGCCAGGTTGTTCGCGATGACCGGCGAATTCGGGTTCCGGTCGTATAGCGCCTCATAGATTTCGATGGCGCCAGCGATATTGCCTTCACGCTCATACTCACCCGCAAGTGCCCAGCGCAGGTTCGGAGCCTCGGGGATGATCTCAAGCCCCTCTTCCAGAACGCCGCGCGCATCGTCGATATTGCCGTCGCGCAAATGGCTGACGTAGAGCGCACGCCAGACAACCTCGTCCCGCGGTGCTTCGTCGAGAAGCTCACGATAGATTTCGCGGGCGCCGGCGCTTCGATCGGTTGCGTTCAGGACGACCGCCTTGAGATAGCGGATGAGGCGCCGA
This sequence comes from Paracoccaceae bacterium, assembly GCA_013042605.1. Lineage (GTDB taxonomy): Bacteria > Pseudomonadota > Alphaproteobacteria > Rhodobacterales > Rhodobacteraceae > JABDPT01. The sequence continues at coordinate 4,973 of JABDPT010000157.1, read as the reverse complement.
TCCGGGTTTTCGTCGAGCGCTGCATCGATAAAGGTTTCGGCGGCCTCATAATCGCGGCTGGCGATATGGGCCCGCACAACGGCAACCTCCGCTGCGGCATTCTCTCCGTCTTGGGTGGCAAGTCCGCGCAAGAAGTCGATGGCTTCATCGCCGCGCTGTTGACCGCGAAGGCGCGCGACACGCAGCCCATCGGCAGCGCGTGCGGCCGTGTCAGTTTCCAGTCGGCGCAGGGTGTTTTCCACCTGCTCGGACCGGGACCAATCGCCCGATCGGGTGTATAGCTGGCCCAACTGGGTCAGCAGGTCTTCGTTGCCCGGGCTGGCCCGCAGCGCATCGACCAAGACCGATTCCGCGGTCGCATCATTGCCGCCGCCGGTCAGGAAGGTGGCATAGGCGATGGATTCGCGCACTCCGCTTGACGACGCTTCGACGGCCAATGCGAGCATTTCGCCCGCAAGACCCCGGTTACCGTTGCGAAGATGAGCGCGGGCCAGAAGCGTCATGATCTCTGGATCGCGCGGGGCCTGGTCAAGCGCGGTGCGCAAGGTCACGATCGCCTCATCGGCACGATCATCCTCGACAAGCCACGCCGCCTTCATCTTGAGTGCGGCGACCTGACTGCTGTCTTCGGCAAGCACTTCTTCGACCCGCTGTCTGGCACCGACCTGATTTCCCTCAGCCATCAACAGGCGAGCAAGGTTGATCTTGATGCGGCGCGTCTGTTCGGACGGTTCGGCGGCATCGACGATGCCTTCCAGAACCGCCAAAGCTTCGGTTCTATTGCCCGCATCGAAGTCGATGCCCGCGCGGATCGACCGGAAGAGATCGGGGTTCAGGCCTTGTTCGATATAGGTTTCAAGCTCTGCAAGCGCGGCTTCATCCGAGCTATTGGCGCGCAAATAGGCGATAAGGTTAACGCGTTCCTGAATGCCGTCACCGGTCGCGTTGGTGACCCGGTCGCGCATGAATTTTTCCGCGCTTTCGATATCCCCGCGAGAGCCGTACCAAGCGATCAGCGAGTTGGCGTAAATTTCGTCATCCGGATAGATACGCACCAGTTCCTCAAGCTGTGCCTCGAAGGCCTCGTCATCGTTCAGCTCGTTCAGAATGGTCAGGCGGAAGCGATAAAGGTCGGGATCGTCGCCACCTTCGGCAAGAGCCACGCCAATCTCTTCCAGGGCGCCGCGAAATTCGCTGTCGCGCAGAAGGCTGTCGATGATGACCTGGCGGGCAAGGCGGCGATCTTCCAGTTGGTCGACGATCGCCCGCATATTGTTGGCGATCTCGCGGCGAAGAGAGTTGTCCCCGTCTTCAGCCGCCTCCCGATATCGAAGAACAAGGTTAACCATCTGCGACCGGGGGTCTTCGCGGTTAAGCTGAACGGCCCGCTCGCCGTGCCGTTCGACTTCGTCCCAATCCGACAGGCGAATGGCCATCTCGGCCAAGACGATGCGCGCATCGAAATCTTCGGGGTATTGTTCAACCACAACCAGATACTGACCATAGGCTTCGCGGAACTGACCCTGATCGAGGATCAATCCGGCATAGGTCATGCGGGCATCGCGGTGCAGCGGATCAAGATTGAACACGTTGCGAAACTCGACCAGCGCGCGATCGACATCGCCCGCAGCAACAAGTTCCAGACCGCTTTGATAATGTCCTTCCGCACGCTCTTCCGCAGAATCACATGCGGCCAGAAGAAGCGCTGCAGACAAAATTACAGCCGTGCCGAAAGGCCGAAGACGTCGCGTCATGGTAACCCCTGAAATAAACCCTGCGAAAGCTTAACAGAAGCCTGATTCCAGAACCAGAAGACCAGAGGGAATTGACGGGATTGTGCGGCTTAGCAGCCCGTTCCGCGGAAAACGACCGTGATTGTCCGGAAAAGCAGCCCAATGTCCGTCAGCAACGAAACCGATTGGCCATAGCGCGTATCAAACTGGGCACGGGCACGAAATTCGCTTTCGTTGCGGGCAGATACCTGCCAAGGGCCGGTGATGCCCGGAAGCATCGCGTAGTAGGCAGACCCCGGATACAGACGGCGCTGGTGCGGCATCATGGGGCGCGGGCCGACAAGCGACATCTCGCCCTTGATCACGTTCCAAAGCTGGGGGAGTTCATCGAGAGAGGTCTTGCGCAGCGCACGGCCCAGACGGGTCACCCGGGGGTCTTCCTTCAGCTTCTGATGATCACGCCACTCGCACAGAGCCGCCTCATTGCCATCAAGATACTGCTGAAGACGTTCGTCGGCATCCAATACCATCGTCCGGAACTTGAGGATCGTGAACTCACGCCCATCACGCCCGACGCGTTTTTGGAAAAAGAAGGGTTTCTGGCCATCAGCGATGAGCGCCAGGGCAATCACCGCCATGACAGGCACCACAATGGGCAGAGCGATCAGAATCAGCGCCAGATCGAAAACGCGTTTTCCGATACCTGTGTACCAACCTGTCCGCACAGGTTCCGAAAACGTCGGCGTGGCAACATCCACCTCGCCCGACTGATCAATACTCTCAAAATGCACTGTCATTATACAACACCAACGCTTGTGCGTTGGCGCCCCCTCACTCGTTGCACAAGAGAAGTGGAAACCACCCACCTCTCATCGAAGGTCAAACCCTCGAAACTGCCGATTCCCAGCAACCGACGTGGAAAAGTTAGCATTGCGAAACCGCCTTGGACAACTGTGAGCAATTCGCATGAAATGCCGTCGAAACCTTTAATATACTGTTAACATTAACTTTTTGTGTAGAAATCGCCCAAATTTGAAGCGCCTATTTCTGAATGGATTTTTCGAATTCTGTGTCTTTGTCACCAGAATCGACACAATCCTGTGGATCAAACCGGGATAAATCCGCTTTTTGAAACGGATGATCCCCCGATTCGGTGCTTTTGTGGCTAGGTTGGTGGTGTGCGCCTGTTGCGACCTTATATAACGGGCGTTCGGCGATGGATGATCACGGTGCAGAAAAATGCCACAGTCCGTTTCCATCATAGCGACGGCGGCGTCATGTAGTGACCTTTGTTCGCCTTTGTGGAAAAACCGGGCGCGTTTTGGCGAACCTATGTGACTTCCGTCGCCCGACGCGGCAAAGAGTGGGTGTAACGATTGATTGAGTGGCTGCGCGAGTGGAGAGGCTTTTGTGGAAATGATGTCGGACACCGGACTGTATACTGAACAGTTCGACCTATCGGAGCGGCCGTTCACGCTGCTTCCCGATCCGGAGTTCATCTATTGGACACCGATGCACCGGCGCGCCTATTCGATCCTTGAATACGGGATTCTGACCCACGCCCCGATCACCGTGGTGACCGGCGAAGTGGGGGCCGGCAAGACGACGCTTGTTCAAAAACTTCTCAAGTCGATCCCGGATGACGTCACCATTGGCCTGATCTCGAATGCGCAGGGCGGGCGCGGTGAATTGCTGCGCTGGGTGCTTTATGCCCTTGATGTCGACACATCGGGTGCCCGCGATTATGTCGAGCTTTTCCAGCTTCTTCAGAACTTCTTGATTGAGGAATACGCAGCCGGACGCCGTTCCATTCTTGTGATTGACGAGGCCCAGAACCTGTCAATCGAGGGGTTGGAAGAGCTTCGCATGCTGACCAACGTCAATTCGAACAAGGACGAGCTTTTGCAGCTTGTCCTTGTCGGCCAGCCAGAGCTTCGCGAGATGGTGCTGCGCCCCGAGTTGCGGCAGTTCGCGCAACGCGTGGTGGCCAACTTCCATCTGCCGGCGATGGATAAGGATATGGTCGCCGCTTACATCAGCCACCGGTTGAAGGTGGCCGGCGGTCAGGGCAACGAATTCACGAAACAGGCCTGCGAACGTGTCTGGGAAGTGTCAAAAGGGGTGCCCCGGCTGGTCAACCAGATTTGCGACTTCGCGATGGTCTATGCCGCGACAAGCGAAGAGCGGCTGATACTGTCGTCAGTGATCGACCAGGTGGTGAAGGATGGCGTTTTTTTTGCAGGATATAGTGGTGACAAGGGCGTAACCGATGAACAGTGATCTGCGCTTTTACATTTCGGTCTTTCTGAGACGGATTCACATCTTCTTTCTCGTCGCGCTGACGATAACTGCGGCGGCCGTAACGCTGTCTCTGCGCCTCCCGGCCTATTACACGGCCGATGCGCTGCTCTTGATCGAGGCGCCACAGATCCCGGATGAGCTTGCGGCCTCGACCGTGCGCACGAACCCCACCGAACAGCTTGAAATCATCGAACAGCGTCTTCTGACGCGGGCCAACCTGCTTGATATCGCCAATGAGCATGATGTCTACGACGCCGAAGACCGCTTGCTGCCCGATGAAATCGTGGAAGACATGCGTGCCGCGACGACGTTTACCGCCCGAAGCGGGCGGAACCGCGCAACGCTTTTCACCGTGCAATTCGAGGCCCGCGAAGCGTCGACAAGTGCGGCGGTGGTGAATGCCTATATCAACCGCGTCCTGAGCGAGAACATCGAACTGCGCACCGAGCGCGCCGAAGACACGATGAATTTCTTCGACCAGGAAGTAGAGCGGCTGGGCGAGGACCTTGCGCGCCAAAGCCAGCGCATTCTTGAATTCAAGAACGCCAATATCGGGGCGCTTCCAGAAAGCCTGGACTACCGGCTTGAACGCCAGACGGCGTTGCGTGAGCGGATTGCGCAGAACCAGCGGGAAATCGAGGGGCTGGGGCAACAGCGTGAGCGATTGATCCTTATCTTCAATGCCACCGGCGGTGTCGGTCAGGCACAGCCGGAAGATACCCGCCGCCCGGAAGAGCGTGAGCTGGCCGCGCTGCAGAACGAACTTGAAACAGCCCTGTCGATCTATTCGGAACAGAACCCGCGCGTGCGTGTTCTTCGGTCACGCGTCGCCGCGCTTGAGGAAAAGGTCAGCCAGCTTCCTGAAGTCATTGCAAGCGGCGGTGGCGACAACCGGTCGACGCTTCTGGATATCCAGCTTCAGGAAATCGACTCTCGGAT
>JABDPT010000147.1 GCA_013042605.1 Paracoccaceae bacterium | reverse complement strand
TAAGCCCGGATGACAAGCACAAGTATATTCACGAGTTTTCCGGCGGGCAGCGCCAGCGAATCGCCATCGCCCGCGCGCTTATCACCCGACCGAAGCTGATCGTGCTGGATGAGGCCGTCTCGGCGCTAGATGTGTCGATCCGCGCCCAGATCCTCGATCTGCTGGCCGATCTTCAGGCGCGCTTTTCCTTAAGTTACCTCTTCATCAGCCATGACCTGAGCGTCGTGCGCGCCATCACCGACCGGGTACTGGTGATGCAATCGGGGCGGATCGTGGAGGAAGGCCCTACCGAAGAGGTCTTTGCTACGCCAGGGCATGACTATACCAAACAACTGATCGCGGCGACGCCGCGCATACCGGCCGAATGGCACGAGGGAGGCCCGCATGACACTGGACAGGCTTTGGTTTGATCCCGCCAAGATCTACATCGACGGCGCGTGGCGCGACCCGGATGCGCGCGGACGGCTGGCACTGGAGGACCCCTCGACCGGGGCGGCCATCGGCGAAATTGCGGCAGGGCAGGCGGTTGATATCGACGCAGCGGTCGCGGCGGCGCGGGGCGCGCTTTCGGGCGAGTGGGGAAAGGCCACGGCGGCAGAGCGGGGGCGCATCCTTGCCCGTATCGGCCAGCTTGTGCAGGCGCGCGTCGATGACCTCGCCCTCATCGAAGCCACGGATGTCGGCAAACCGCTGAAACAGGCGCGGGCCGATGCGCTGGCTTTGGCGCGCTACATGGAATTCTACGGCGGGGCGGCCGACAAGGTGATGGGCGAAACCATCCCCTATCTCGACGGCTACACCGTTTACACGTTGCGCGAACCGCACGGGGTGACGGGCCATATCGTACCTTGGAATTACCCGATGCAGATTATCGGACGCTCGGTCGGGGCCGCGCTTGCCATGGGCAATGCCTGCGTCCTGAAGCCAGCGGAAGAGGCCTGCCTGACCGCACTGGCCTTTGCCGCGCTCGCCGAAGAGGCGGGCTTGCCCAAGGGCGCTCTCAATGTCGTGCCGGGGCTTGGAGAAGAGGCGGGGGCGGCGCTCTCAGGCCACCCCGGCGTCAATCACATCTCGTTCACCGGGTCGGTCGGCGTGGGCAGCCTTGTCCAGGCGGCAGCGGCGCGCAATGTCGTCCCGGTGACGCTTGAGCTTGGGGGCAAGTCCCCGCAAGTGGTGTTCGACGATGCCGATCTCGATGCGGCGCTGCCGTTTCTGGTGAATGCGGGTATTCAGAATGCGGGCCAGACCTGTTCGGCCTCCTCTCGCATTCTGGTGCACCGCTCACGCGAGGCTGAGGTGCTGGAGAGGATGGCGGAACGCTATCGGTCCCTGCGCGTCGGCCCGGCGATTGCCGATCTCGACGTGGGGCCGCTCATCTCGGCCCGCCAGAAAGAGATTGTCACAGGTTTCCTAGACTTGGCCGGCGACCTTGAGGTGGCGGCTCAGGGCGAGATCGCGGGCAACGCCCCTGCCGGTGGCCATTACGTTGCCCCCCACCTTCTGGCGCAGGTCACGCCCGACCACCGGCTTGCGAAGGATGAGATTTTCGGGCCTGTTCAGGTCGTCATCCCCTTCGACGACGAAGACGAGGCCGTGGCCATCGCAAACGGCACCGATTACGGGCTGGTCGCTTCGGTCTGGTCGCGCGATGGCGGGCGGCAGATGCGGCTCGCCAAAGCGCTGCACGCAGGGCAGGTCTTCGTCAACAACTACGGTGCGGGCGGCGGGGTCGAACTGCCCTTTGGCGGGGTCGGAAAGTCCGGTCATGGCCGCGAAAAGGGGTTCGAGGCGCTTTACGGGTTTTCCAGCCTAAAGACCGTGGCGGCCTACCACGGTTAACGGGCTTAGATGATCTTGACGCCCGCCTTTTTCGCCTTGGCGGCGACGCCGGACGAGAACGGCTCATATTCCGCCACGAAAAGGTGCATCGGGTCTTCCTTGCCATAAGCATCGCTGACGGCATCCATCACCATCTCCTGACCCGTGTTCTGGCCGGAGACTTTTGACATCGACATCGGGCTGGTCCAGCGGTTCTGCCAGGCGATCAGACAGATCGGCATACCGCCCGGCTGGCTTGCCTGTTTTTGCGCCACCCACGCGGACTTGACGCAGCCAAGATTGCCAAAAGCCGCTCTCGCAGGTAGTCGAGGTTGGCTTGGGACAACTGGGGTTCGATCAGCGTGTCATCGGTGCTGACGCCGGAATGATCCGCTTCGATCGCCTGCACTTCGGCATAACGCTTGTCTGCCTTGGCGCGCCATTCCTTGGCCTCGTCCGAGCGGTCGGAATTGTCGAGATAGACCGCAGCCTCATCATGGGCGCGCACGAATTCCTTGTGCTCGCGCGGTATCCGGCCCCATTCGGCCAGACAGGCATCATCGCCCTGCTGCGCCAGAAGCCGGCCAAGCACCATCGCGACATCGAAGTCTTGATCATCACGGGCCTTGTAGGTCTGAAAGATCGGCAAGGCCTCGGCACCGCCGATATGGCGAGAGGTCCGCACGCCCAAGGTCCAGAGCTCATCCAGCGTGAGGTCGTCGATCGGGCGGGCCTGAAGCTCGGTCAGTTCGCGCCGCTCTGCCGCGACCTTCTGGTACTGGCCTTCCCAGCGCTCCTGCGCCGTCTGCCACCAGTCTGCGTCGAAGGTTCCGATCACCTCGTCGAATTTGGGGCCAAGCCAGTCATGTGCGACCGACCGTTTGAAATCCAACTTGTCATAGTCCAGCGTAAAGCTCGCTCGACCCAACCCCGCCAACCGATCGCGAAGCGCGGGGTGCGTGTCCTGATATCCGGTTTCCCGTGCCATCGCATGTTTGCGAAACGCCTCAAGCGTATCGATGGGCAGGTCCAGCGTTTCAAGACGATCCGCAAAACCTGCATAGGCCATGCGCGACGGCTGGGGTGTCTCGCTCGCCTGTTTGAAGAACCCGTCCCAGTACACACGGTCGAGATAGCCCGCGAAGATGTTGATCTTGACCAGCGCGCGCGCCGCATCATCGGCGCTGGTCAGTTCGGCTGCGGCGGCGTCGGCCTCGTATTCATTCAAGCGGCGCAGGGCAAAGGAATAGGCGTCGAACCGGGGCACGTACCAGAAAAAGAACTTCCGGATAAGCCAGCCGCCCCATCCACCCAGTTCGGAGAACTTGGTGTTGAGGTTGGTCCAGGTTTTGCGCACCCGGTAGATCCAGCCCGCAAATTTCGAGTGATTGCCGGAAAGATGGCCAAGCTCATGGGCGAGGACCGAGCGCATCTCCTCGCGATCAAGAACCAGCATGAGCTCGAGCCCAATGCCCAGCGTATTGCGCTGCCAGCCCAAAACGCCCAGGCGCGGGGTTTGTGCCACGAAGGCGTTGAGGTCGGGCACAAGGATCACCTCGTGGATGGGCAGGGCGTCAAGCTTGCGTTGCAGATCGTCGATATCGGCAAAAAGGTCGGGAAAATCATCGCGGGTGATCCGCTTGCCCGTGGGCGGGTCGATCTTGACCCAAAGCGCGGAGGCCACCATGAAGCCAAAGATCGCCAGCACGAACCCGAGTTTCGCAATTCCCGCGGTCGCGCCGCCGCTTTCGCGAAGCGCCACCAGTGCCACCAAGCCGACCAGCGCGGCAAGCGTCAGGATAATCAGCCCGAAAACAAAGGCATAGCCCAGCATCGCGAAGAGGCCGACCTTGCGTTTATAGCCTGATCCGTTTTCGGCAGCCTCGGTTTCGGCGGCGCGAATCCAGCCGGTGAACTCATCGAAAGTAGGGGCGTTGGCCATATCTGCGACCCGGTTTGTCGTTTACGTTGCGGCGATTGGTACGGATCATTTTGGCAGAAATGCGGTCAAACCAGTGCAACCGCTGTCATTGTTGCGAAAGGTGGCGCAAAGGCACTTGGCGGGCGTTCCAGCCTCAGGACGGTGGGGGCCTCTCACGGGTAATGCCGAAAAGCCGTGCGGCCACGGGGGCAAGCAGGATCACCAGCGTGATCCGCACAAGGTGGTGCACGATAACGAACCCGAGGTCGGCCCCGGCAAAAATCGCCAGCACCGTCATTTCGGCCTGTCCGCCGGGGGCGAAAGCCAGAAACGCCTCAATCGGGCGGGCCAGTTCCAGCAGGACGATGATTTCGGTAAAGGCCGCGGCAAGGGCGGCGAGGATAAGGATGAAGGCCAGTCCGGCCAGCACATCCTTGCGCAACTCGGTTAGTGTGACGCCGACGTAATAGACCCCGATGGTGATGCCGATGAAGAACTGTGCGGTCAGGATCGCCTCGGCGGGCGGGCGGTAATGGATCACGTCGGCCAGTGACAACGCCGCGGTGACGATCAGCGGGCCGAGGATGGAGGCGCCGAACAACCCGATCCGCTCGCCCCCCTTCCAGCCGATCAGCCCGGCAACCGACATGAGCGCCATTTCCGACAGGGGCAAGTTGGCGGCTGGCGTGCCAATGGGATTGCTCAGGCTCGCCCCGAAAAACCCGACCAGAATGATCGGCGCGAGCGTCACGATCACCAGCACGCGCGTTGCGTGGATCAGTGACAGCGCCCGCACGTCGCCCCCGGCCTCTGCTCCGAAAAGCACCATGTCCTGAAGCCCGCCCGGCATCGCGGCATACCACGCGGTGACCCGGTCGAACTTACAGATGCGGGTGAAGAACGGCACGCCGATCAGGCCGATCACAATGATATAGACGGGCACCAGCGCGACGGTTGCCAGCATCTGCGGCACGCGCCCCACCACTTCGGGAGAGACCGACGCCCCGATGGCCACGCCCAGAATGACGCGCGCAATCGCCCCGAACGGGTGCATAGAGGTTAGTTGCGCGCCGGCAAGTGCGGCCCCCAAACAGGCAAACATCGGTCCGAAGAGGAAAGGCAAGGGCAAGCCGAGCGCCCAAAAGAAAAGCACCCCGGCGGCGGCAATTGCAAGCGTCTTGAGCCGCGCGGCCGTGAAATATGCCAGCACTGTCATGGCGCTAGCGGCCAGTCTTCAGGCTTCAAGTGCGGCAAGCCGTGCCTCCTGCCGCGAAATCAGGGCCTCGACCTCGGCGATGGTCGCGGCGCTGAGCGCGCCACCGGGCTTGCGCACGGTCGCATGGGCAATCGCCCCGCGTTTGGCGAGCGTATGCTTGCGGATCGCAAGGCCCAGCCCCGGCTGGCTTTCATACCGCACCAGCGGAAGATAGGCGTCGAAGATATCCCGCGCGCGGGCTTCATCCCCTGCTTCGAAGGCTGCGATGACATGCGCCATCATCTCAGGATACGCAAAGCCGGTCATGGCGCCGTCCGCCCCACGCAGCATCTCTTCGAGCAGAAACAGCCCACCATTGCCGCACAGGATCGAAATCCGCCGTCCGCCCGCATCCGACGCCGCGCGCAGGGCGCTGATCTTGTCGAGCCCCGGCCAGTCTTCGTGTTTGAGCATCACGCAAGTCGGGCAGTCCGCGACGATCCGCTCGATGACCTTCGGCGCAATCGTAACCCCGGTAACAAGCGGGAAATCCTGCAAGACAAAGGGTGAATCGCCCAGCATCTCGGCGGCAGTCCGGTAATATCCGATGATCTGGTCGTCGGTGCGCAGGTTGCCGGGCGGGGCCACCATCACGCCTGCCGCGCCGGCGTCCATCGCCGCCCCTGAAAGCGCCTGCATCGCGGCAAAGCCCGGCGACGAGACGCCGACCACCACCGGCACCGGCGCTCGGGCCACGACGCGGCGGACCACGGTCAGCGATTCTTCGGCCGACAGTTTCCCCGCTTCGCCCATCATTCCCAAGATGGTCAGGCCGGTCGCGCCCTTTTCAAGGTAGAAATCCACCATCCGATCAAGGCTCGCCTCATCCAGTGCCCCATTGGGTAGGAATGGTGTGACCGCAATCGTGAACACCCCGCGGGCGGTTTCATCAAGCATGGGGGTCTCCTTTCGCGCGCCTCGGCCTGGTGCTCTTATGGCGACAAATGCCGGGCTGTTCCAGCGGCTAGAGCGCCGCAAATTCGGGCGCCCGGTCCCGCTCCACCCTCCAGCAATGCGGTCCTTCCATCCGCCCCAAGAAGCAGATTGGCCGCTGTCAGAGTGCCGCGCATGACCGACCGAGACTATCCTTCCAATGCGGTCCACGCCTTGAGACACGTGGTGGCCAGATCGGCGGGCAGGGCGCGCAGATCCGCCTCGCCGCTTTGCCCGCGCAGTCCAAGCTCCGCAGCCATCGCTACCCCTGTCGCAACGCGATGCGTCCGATCGCCATGGCCACCGCCGCCTGACAGGGCTCGATCACCGGGATGCCCAGCGCCTCTTCCAGCGGGTTCCGGTATTGCGCCATGCCCGCGCAACCCATGATCACCACATCGGCGCCATCCTCGTCGCGCAACGCGCGCCCGGTCTCGACCATCGCCGCCAGCGTCGCCTCCGCTTCCGACAGTGCCGCCACCCCGCGCCCGAGCGGCCGTTCGCCGGCCAATCGGTCCGTGACCCCCATCGCGCCGAAAGCCCGCAGTTGCCGTGGCACCGACGCGGGCAGAATGGCGATCACCCCGAAGCGCTGGCCGCGGGTCAGCGCGTTCGCCACCGCCGCCTCTTGTATCCCCAGAACGGGCAGGGCGGTTTCATCGCGCAGGGCATGCAGCCCCGGATCCCCGAAACAGGCGATGACATAGCCAAGCGCCTCCGGTTCCAACCGCGCGGCCAAATCCAGCATCGGTGCTATCACCCGGTCGGCCTGCGCCTGTGTCTCGATCCCCGGCGGGCCCTCTGCCAGCGTTTCGCAGCGGATCGGCACGCCCAGCCCGCGCAACGGCTCCAGCGCCGCGTCGATCCCGTCCGTGACCGATTGCGAGGAGTTGGGGTTGATCACGACAAGCGCCTGCGCCATCACGCCCCCTCCCGCGTCGCCGATTGCACCTCGATCTGATATCCTTCGGGGTCCTCGAACACGAAGGCGCGGATGCCCAGCGCCGCATTCTCGAAAAGCTCCGACAGGGCCGCCACACCGCGCGACTGCACGTAAGCGTACCAGCCGTCCACATCCGCCACCCGGATGCACAGCTGCACCGGCTTGTCCTCTGCCGCGCGGTGCATGCCCCGCGCTTCATCCACCAGCCCGACATGCGCGCCGCCGCCGATGGCCATGATTTTCGACCAGCCCTGATCGATGGCCAGCGGGAACCCCATGACATCCTCATAAAACGCCTGCGCGCGGGCAAGGTCGCGGTAATAGAAGAAGGTGATGGTCAGGTCGACACCGCCGCCGGGCCGTTCGGCGCCATTCATCGCGCGGTCACCCCGGGGTCGGGGCGGGGGATCAACTGTCCCGCCCCCGGCAGGCCGTAAAAGCCGCCGTCCCGCACGATCTCCTGTCCACGCAGAAACACGCGCTCGGGCCAGCCGGTAATCTGCCGCCCTTCCCATGGATTGTACCCGACGTTGTCATGCAGATCGTCCGCGCCATAGGTCACCGACCGCTCCGGATCCCAAACCACCAGATCCGCATCCATCCCCGGCCGCAAATCACCCTTGCCCGCCAGCCCGTAGATCCGCGCCGGCGCCGTGGCCGTCAGCCGCACGAAATCCGCGACACTGCCACGCCCATTCGAGACGATCGCATCGAAGAGTAGCGGCAGACGCGTTTCAAGCCCGGGCAACCCGTTCGCGATTTCATCGAACCGCGCTTCTGGACCCGCGCGCAACTTGCCGCTTTCATCGAACCGATAGGGCGCGTGGTCGGACGAGATCACCTGAATATCCTCGCGCCAGATCGCCTCCCACAGGCCGGCGCAATCGCTTTCGCCCCGCTGGGGCGGCGAACACATCCATTTCGCGCCCTCAAGCCCTTCGCGCCGCAAGACCTCTTTGGTCATCAATAGGTAATGCGGACAGGTCTCTGACCAGACCGGAATGCCCCGCCGCCGCGCGCCGCGCACCTGATCGGCGGCCTCCGGGGTGGACAGGTGAAACAGCATCGCCGGTTGCCCGGTCAACTCGGCAAAGCGGATCATCCGCGCCACCGCCTCGATCTCGGCCATACGCGGATGCGAGGCGGCGTGATGCTCGGGCCGGGTCTGGCCATCGGCCAGCAGCGCGGCCGTCGCCCGCGCTATCATTGCGTGGTTCTCGGCATGCACGCACAGCAAGCCGCCCAGCGGGCGCATCACATCCATCACCGCAAGAATTTCGGCATCCTCCAGCCGGATGTCATAGGTCGTGAAGACCTTGACCGACCGGTGCCCCGCCTCGATGAGGTGGGCCAAATCCTCGGCAAACCTCTCAACACCCGTATCCGTCACCATCACATGAAAGGCATGGTCGATGGCGGCCCCGCGCGCCGCCCGGGTGGCATAATCCGCAACCGCATCCCCCAGCCGTTGACCCTTGGTCTGCGCGGCAAAGGAGATCACGCTGGTCGTACCGCCCATCGCCGCCGACCGTGTCGCGGTTTCGAACGTATCGGCATTCATCAGCCCCATGCCCGAGCGTTGCTCGATATGACAATGTGCATCCACACCGCCGGGCAGGATGAGCTTGCCCTCGGCCTCCACTACACGTGCCGCTGCGGTGCCGACATCCCCCAGCGCCGCGATGCGCCCGTCGCGCAACGCGATATCGCCCGCAATCGGACCGGCCGCCGAGACCAGCTGCCCACCGCGAATGATAAGGTCGAAGTCCGTGCCCATTCCCGCGATCATGGGCGAGCCTCACCAGGGGTGCAATCTCCCATCTTCTTCTGGCCGGAAATATCCCCGCCGGAGGCCGCGCGCCCGGGACGGGCGTGCAAAACGTCGCATGGCCCGGCACGGGCCGCCATCGGTCAAAGGGTTGCTATCGGGGCATGCCCTTGTCTAGGGTGACCGGCAGGAAAGACTGCCCGGTGAAAAGGGCGGCTGCCAAAAGGGAGATATTCATGAAACACCTTTCGATGACCCGTCGGGTCGTACTTGCGGCTGCGGCCGCGACGCTGAGCCTCGGTTCGCCCGTTCTTGCCGGCGGCCACCAGATTCTCGACGAAATCCACTTCCTCATCCCCGGCGGTGCCGGCGGTGGTTGGGACGGTACGGCACGCGGCACGGGCGAGGCCCTCACCAATGCCGGGATCGTCGGTCAGGCCACGTATGAGAACATGTCCGGTGGCGGCGGCGGCAAGGCCATCGCCTATCTGATCGAAAACTCCGAAAGCCTCGACAATACGCTGATGGTCAACTCGACCCCCATCGTGATCCGCTCGCTCACGGGCGTCTTCCCGCAAAGCTTCCGCGATCTGACGCTCGTGGCCGGCACCATTGGTGACTATGCCGCGATCGTCGTAGGCAAGGACAGCCCGATCAACTCGATGGATGATTTTCTGGCCGCCTACCGTGCCGATCCTTCGAACGTCGCGATTGGCGGCGGGTCGGTCCCCGGCGGGATGGACCATCTCGTGGCCGCCATGGCCATGGAAGCGGCGGGCGAAGACCCGACGGCCGTGAAGTACATCGCCTATGACGCCGGTGGTGCGGCCATGGCCGGGCTTCTGTCGGGCGAGATCGCGGCACTGTCGACCGGCTTCTCGGAAGCCGTGGAGCTGGCCAAGGCCGGTGAGGTCAAGGTCATCGGCGTGACGGCGCCCGAGCGTGTCAACGCCATGCCCGAAGCCCCGACCATGAAGGAACAGGGCATCGACACCGAGTTCGTGAACTGGCGCGGGTTCTTCGCCGCACCGGGTCTGTCGGACGAAAAGGTCACGGCGTATCGCGAAGCGCTGGCCAAGATGTATGACACCGATGCCTGGGAAGAAGTGCGCGCCCGCAACGGCTGGGTCAACATCCACAATGACGGCGACGACTTTCGCGCGTTCCTCGAAGCCCAGGAACAGCAGATCGGCGACCTGATGCGCAAACTCGGCTTCCTTTAAGAGCCAATTGTCCCGGCGCGGCACGGCGCCGCGCCGGGAAACCCAGAAAAAAACGGGGGACGGGGACATGGCGCTCGACCGCTGGATCGCGCTGATCTTTCTCGTAATCTGCGGGGTCTATGGGTATACGGCGTTCTTCCTGATGGATGTCGGCATGCCGCCCTTCATGCAGCGCAACCCGATCTGGCCCTCGACCTTCCCCAAGATATTGTCCTTGCTCGGCGTGATCTGTTCCTTCGTGATCCTTATGGGTTTTGAAAAGGGAGCGGATGATCCAAAGCCTATGGACATCAATTATCGCCGCCTGACGGATTACAAGCTCGGCCAGGCGATCCTGCTGATTTCGTTGATGGTGCTTTACGCCTTTTCGCTGCGCCCGGTCGGGTTTCTGGCGTCGACGGTTCTCTTCCTCGTGCTGTCCTCGGCCACGTTGGGCGAGCGGCGATTTCACATTCTCATCCCCGTGGCGCTGATCGCCGCCGGGGGTATCTGGTATCTGGTGCAAGAGGTGCTTGGCATCTTCCTGCGCCCCTGGCCGATGGGGTTCTGAGATGCTCGAGGGACTTCTCGTTGGCCTGAGCACCGCCTTTTCGATCACCAATATCCTGATGGTGATCGGGGGCTGTCTGATCGGCACGTTCATCGGCATGCTGCCGGGTCTCGGCCCGATGTCGATCATTGCGATCATGATCCCGATTGCCATCGGTATCGGTGATCCGTCCGCCGCCCTCATTCTGCTGGCGGGTGTCTATTACGGTGCGATTTTCGGCGGCTCGACCTCGTCGATCCTGATCAACGCGCCCGGCGTGGCTTCGACCGTTGCGACATCGTTCGACGGTTATCCGCTGGCGCGTCAGGGCAAGGCGGGCAAGGCGCTGACCGTGGCCGCGATCTCGTCGTTTTCGGGCGGCACGATCGGGGCCGTTCTCTTGCTGATCTTCGCGCCGATGCTGGCGTCGGTCGCGCTTCTTTTCCATTCCTCCGAGTATTTCGCGCTGATGGTCGTCGGGCTTTCCGCGATTGCGGCCTTCGCCGGGTCGGGACAGGTCTTCAAGGCGCTCTTGATGACACTCGTCGGTCTGATCATGTCCACCGTGGGCGAGGGGGCCCTGTTCAGCCTGCCGCGCTTCACCGGCGGCTTGATGGACCTGCAATCGGGCTTTGGCTTCATTACGCTGGCCATGGCGATGTTCGCCCTGCCCGAAGCGATCTATCTCGTTCTCGACCCCAAGCGGTCGCAGCAGGAAGGCGGAAGCTCGGGCGAGATTAAGGATCTGCGTATCACCCGGGCAGAGGCGATATCTATCGCCCCGGTGATCGGGCGACAGTCGATTCAGGGTTTTCTCATCGGCGTGTTGCCCGGGGCCGGGGCCACGATCGCGTCCTTCCTTGGCTACGCGGTCGAGCGCAACATCGCGTCAAAGGAAGAGCAGGAGCAGTTCGGCAAGGGCTCGATCAAGGGTCTGGCCGCGCCCGAAGCCGCCAATAACGCCGCCTGCACGGGGTCCTTCGTGCCGCTTCTGACGCTTGGCATTCCCGGATCGGGCACCACCGCGATCCTTCTTGGGGCGCTCATCGCACTGAATGTGAGCCCCGGTCCCCGCCTGATGATCGACAATCCGGATATCTTCTGGGCCGTCATCATATCGATGTATCTCGGCAATGTGGTGCTGTTGATCCTGAACCTGCCGCTGATCCCCTATATCGCCAAAATCCTTGCCGTGCCGCGCACCTTCCTGATCCCCTTCATCCTCTTTTTCACATTGATGGGGGCCTATATCGGGCAGAACAACGCGACCGAGCTTTTGATCCTCGTGGGCTTTGGGGTGGCGGCGACGATTCTGCGCTTTGCCGATTATCCGCTGGCGCCGCTTTTGATCGGGTTCATCCTTGGCCGGATGCTGGAAGACAATTTCGCCCGCGCGATGCAGCTTTACGATGGGGCTTCGTTCCTGTGGGAACGGCCGATGACCATGGGGCTTCTGGTGCTGGCCTGTCTCTTGATCGCCTTGCCCACCTATCGTGCACGCCGGGCACGTCTGAGGGCCGAAGGGGTTGCGGACGCGGATTGACGTCCCGCGATCACACCTTCTGCCGACGCCACCGCCGCAGGACATTCAGCGCCAGCAGCGCCGTCACTAACAGGATCACCGGCGTTGACACCGGGGTCGCGGCAATCGGGATGTCTTCGGGCGGCGGCGCATTCCCCGGGCGTTGGCCGATCGGCGAGAGTTCGGTGATCGCAAAGGGGTGAAACGGCTTGGTGTTCGGCAGGTCGGAATACTGAATGCGTGCGCGTTGCCACGGGGCCGACAGGGTCGATGCGCTGTGAATCGAGCGCCCGTTGTCCCGCTCGAACCCGATAGCAGAGCGGGGCATCCAATCGCCACGGTCCCCAGCAGCATGACCGGGCCATGCCACGAATATCATCAAGAAAAGACCGGCAATCCGGTAGGCTTTCCCCATCTCGTGCCCCCTTTTCAAAAAAATGCGGTCAACCGGGGTCATCTCAACAGGTCTTGGTTAATCCATTGTAAACAAGTGGCGGGATGGAGTTGGTATTTTTGGCGAAAAGGCTTGCCGAAACCGGTTTCGGTGATGAAAGCTGACGACCTAGGGAGGATTTACGCTGCTCAGGACCGCCGAAAATACGGCGCAGGGCGGTGGCCGGCGGACCCGGATCACGATCTCGGATGTTGCCGAGTCGCTGGGCCTTACCAAAGGCACCGTTTCACGCGCACTGAACGGATATCCCGATATTTCCGAACGCACCCGGCACCGTGTGGCGCGCGCGGCCAAAGAGCTTGGCTATGTCCCGCTGGCACAGGCACAGGCGATCCGCACTGGGCGCGTCCGGTCCATCGGTCTTGTCCTTCAGATCAGCGAACACGACGCCCATGGCCCCTTTCTGACCGACTTTCTGGCAGGCGTCTCTGCCGCCGCCAGCGCCGAGGGCTGGACCCTTGCCGTGGCGACCGCCAATTCCGACAGCCACATGATCGACACGCTGGGCCGTATGGTCGGCGAGCGAAAGGCTGACGGGTTTATCCTGCAACGCACGCTGGTCGATGACCCCCGCGTGCGCTTCCTGCGCCGCGAAGACGTGCCCTTCGTGATGTTCGGGCGCACGGCGGACGACACGGGGTGCGCGTGGTTCGACATTCTGGGCGAAGACGCGATGTACGACGCCGTGCTGCGGCTTCACGGTCTGGGTCATCGCCGGATCGGATTTGTCACCGGTGGGTGCGAGTACAACTTCTGCCGCCTGCGCCGCGGGGGTTACCGCAAGGGCCTCGACGCCGCAGGGCTTGCGTATGAACCGGACCTTGTTCGCGAAGATGCGCGTCTCTCCAGCGACGGCGCGGCGGCGACAACTGCGCTTCTGACCCGACCCGATCCGCCGACCGCCATCGTCTATGCAACCGATGAGGCCGCGCTGGGCGCTTATCAAGCCGCCGCGGTCCTTGGCCTGCAGATCGGCAGTGATCTTTCGATCATCGCCTATGACGGCATCCCCGAAGGCATCCATGCCCGGCCCGCATTGACCACCTTCTCGGTCGATACGCGCGGGGCGGGTGAGCGTCTTGCCGAGCTTTTGATCCGGCGCATTCGCGGTGAAGCGCCCGAAGATCTGCGCGAAACCGCCCATGCCACACTTGTCGACCGCGGCTCTGACGGGCCGCCCCGCCTTTCATCACATGCGCTGGCCGAACATGTCGCCAGCGCAGCACATGGTCTGACATCCAAGGGAGGACATCCATGACCTATCACCTGAGAACCCATACAAGCCGCCTCATGGCCGGGGCGGCCCTCGCGCTGGCCCTTTCGGCGGTTGGCGCGGGCGCGGATACGATCCGCTTCTGGACCACCGAAGAACAACCCGAGCGTCTGGCCAAGCAGCAGGAAATGGCCGAACAGTTCGAAGCCGCGACCGGCACCGCCGTCGAAGTGATCCCGGTCACCGAAAGCGACCTTGGCACGCGCGCCACTGCGGCCTTTGCCGCGGGCGACCTGCCGGACGTGATCTATCACACGCTGCAATACGCGCTGCCATGGGCCGAAGCGGGCATTCTGGATACCGATGCGGCCACCGACGTGGTCGAAGAGTTGGGCGAAGGCACATTCGCGTCCGGCGCGCTGTCGATGGCGGCTGTGGACGGTGGCGTCGCCTCGGTTCCAGTCGATGGCTGGACCCAGATGATCGTCTATCGCAGGGACCTCTTCGATGCCGCCGGGCTTGAGGCGCCAAGTTCCTATGCCAACGTGCTCGCGGCGATTGAAGCGCTTCACAATCCGCCGGAGCTTTATGGCTTCGTGGCCGCCACCAAGGTGGACGAGAACTTCATGAGCCAGGTGCTCGAGCATGTGTTCCTCGCCAATGGCGTCTCGCCGGTAGACGAAAACGGCTTTGCCCCGCTCGACGTGGCCAAAACCACCGAGGTGCTCGACTTCTACAAGGCCATCGCCGAAGCCTCGCCCCCGGGTGAACTCTTCTGGCAGCAATCGCGCGAGCTTTATTTCGCGGGCCGCGCCGCGATGATCATCTGGTCGCCCTTCATCCTCGATGAACTGGCCGGTCTGCGCGACAGCGCCCCGCCGACCATCAACGACGACCCGACTTCGCGCGACCTGGCGGCGGCCACGGGCATCGTGACCAACTTCTCGGGCCCCTCGAACCCCGATGGCGCAGCCTGGGGCGATGTCCGGTATTTCGGGATCACGACGGACGCCGATACCGACGCGGCGATGGAGTTCGTCAAGTTCTCGATGGATGACGGCTATACCCAGACCCTGTCGATTGCGCCCGAAGGCAAATTCCCGGTGCGTCGTGGTACTCCGGATGAGCCCAACAAGTTCCAGGAAGCCTGGGCCGAACTGCCGGTCGGCGTCG
Source organism: Paracoccaceae bacterium (assembly GCA_013042605.1). Taxonomy (GTDB): domain Bacteria; phylum Pseudomonadota; class Alphaproteobacteria; order Rhodobacterales; family Rhodobacteraceae; genus JABDPT01. The sequence continues at coordinate 656 of JABDPT010000147.1, read as the reverse complement.
ACCGCAAGGCCCCGCTGGGCGAGCTTTACGCGCAAGAGATGATCGACGAGATCGTCGGCGGCCTGAACGTCGCACAGCGCTGGGGCGTGGCCGAGGGTCAACTGGCGCTGGCGTCCAAGATCATCAACAGCCAGGCGGTGAACCGCATCGTGCGCCAATATATCGACGGCGAGATCGATGCCGCTGCCGCCGTGGCCGCGATGAACGACGAACTGTCGTCAATCGAGTAAGCCAGAGCGCGGCCCCGGGGATTGCTGCCCGGGGCCGTGCCTTACCCGTCGCGCATCGGAGCGTCACGATGACAACCGCCACACCCCCGAAGGGAACCGGACCGCTGGGCCGCCGCGAGGCGCGGCTGGCCTGGTCGCTTCTCTTCCCGACGATCTTCATCGTCTCGCTGGTTGTGATCCTGCCGCTTCTGTCGATCTTCTGGATATCGGTGAAACCCGTGGGCCTGGCCGATCTGCGCGCCCCCGAGGCGGTCGTCCGGGAAGACCTGCGCGGGCGGCCGCAAGCGGTGGGCGACGCGGCCGAGATCCGGTATCGCCTGCGCAACTCGAGCCAGGACAAGGTGATTTCCGGCGTCACGCTGGTCGACAGGCTTCCAGAGGGCGTGCGCGTTGCCGGCGATCTGCCCGAAGCGTGCACCCTGTCGG
>JABDPT010000146.1 GCA_013042605.1 Paracoccaceae bacterium | reverse complement strand
TCAATGCTGTCGAAGAAGGTCGTCAGCATTTTGGTGCTGCCGTCCGAGATATCGACCGGAGCGCTTTCACCCCAGGTCACAACCACAGAACCGGCCGGAAGAACTTCGCCAATCGACAGAAGCACCTGGCCCGAACCCGAGCCAGCCCCGACGAACGGATCAACAAAAGTGTCGATCGACAACGTGCCGGATTCGACGATACGTGCTTCGATTTCGAATTCGGCCGCTGCATCCTGAAGGTTCAGCGCGTCTTCAAGATCGTTAGCACCAGTCAATGGCAAAACGCCGAAGTCGACACTGATCGTGCCGAAGCCGACGTCCTGAACAACGTCTGCATTCGCAAACGTAGCTGCCGACGACATGAATGGCGTTACCGCCAAAGCCGCTGCAGCAAGAATTACCTTAAACTTCATAGTCCACCCCCTTAAGAATCGTTAGATAGGTCACAGTTACTCTAAGAAGACGCTAACGGATCATCGCTGGTGCCCCAAGCGAAATCTTGCCTTTCTGAGGCTTAATTGCGGCTCGAATACGGTCAGGCGGTCAAAAAACAGGCATAAAACCTGAAAAAATCCGTCATTGTTTCCAGATAGATACAATCGACCTCTGGCGTCACGCCTTTCGCAGCTACGACGGCAAATGCCGTGCGGCGTCAAATTGATCAGCGAATCCGCCCCTGCAAAACCCGTCGCACCATGCCAAGGAAATTGCGAACGAGGGTCGGGAAACGCCCCTGTTTTGCCGCCCCAATAACGTGCAAGCCGCGATAACGCGGTATCGGTTTCCCCATGACCAGAAGCCCCGCCAGACGCGCCGCAAGAACGCGCCGTCGCCCGGACTGGCCTGGCTGCATCGATGCAAGCCCCGCAACGTCGAAAGGTTCTGTCGCAATCGCACCGGCAGCTGCCGCTTGATCGATCAGGCGCGCACCAAGCGCCGTACGGGCAACGATCAGGCTGACGCCGTCACGCTCTTCAAACAGGGGATAGCCCGCGGCATCCGTTTCCCAGGCATCGGCGCAGACGATATCGGCGGCCTTTCCGGTGCCGTCGGCGCAGATCTTGCACCGGTGCTGAACGTGGCCCGACAGAATGCCGCCCCAGCTTTCGTGATAGGTCATCGACCGGTCGCTGCCATCGGTCAGCGTGGCCGCGGCGCGTCCGGGCCATCCGTTTCCACGGTACCGAAACGCTGTGACTTCGTCGGGCGAGACACCAAGGGCTTTGATCACCTCGCGCGCGCCGGTCAGGGACGGAACGCCGGCGCAGAAGAATGACACCATCACGGGAAAGACGCGAGCGACCCGGGGGTCATCCATTGCCCGCGCCCGCAGTGCGACGACATCACACGGCTTTCCGACGAAGGCGATCCGCTCTTCTTTTGTCAGCAACGCTTCGATCCCGGCCAAGGGGGCCGAGGGGGCATAGCGGGAACCGGCAGCGGTCAAAATCTGGTCGGCGGAGCGCGAAAGCTGTGTCGTGTTGGCCCAGGGCGTTTGCGGGTCGGCAGTGGTTTGAAGAACCGCGTCCACTTCTCCGCCCTCGATCAGATGCACAAGAACCGCGGACAATGCGCCGCCCGAGGATGCGGCGTGGCGCAAGTCGGGATCCGATGCCCAGCCCGTTTGCATCGCGGTATAAGGGCCCCAAAGCGTATCATCGGTGCGCCCGCCCGCATCGACCGTTTGCCCCAGTCCCGGGCAGGACGCGGCAATGGCCGCGTCCTGGGCCGCACCGATCGGCCCCGTCTGCGTTGGCCGCAAAAAGCCCGCCTCGGTCACCTCTATCGTCACCTGATCGGGCGCGATGGCGGCGCAAAGCCCGCAACCCGCACAAAGACCGCCCTTGGCGACGCGGGCGAGGGCCGGGCTTGGGGTCAGACTTTCGCTCATCAGGCGGCTTCGCTTCCGTCACTTAAGTGCCAGAGACATCGCCCCGCTTTGCCATGCGGTCAACGCCAAAGCGACAAACCCTTGCCCAACCTGTCTGTTCCATGGCCAATGGGCCGAATTTGACCCGACTACACGAAAGGCTGCCGCGTCATGTCCCGGAAGATAACGATTGCCTTGGTCTGGCATTCCATGAACTCAGACAATCTGGGCGTCGGTGCATTGACCCTGTCGAATATCGCGATCCTGCGCGAGGCGGCGAAAGAGCAGGGTCTGACCCCGCATTTCCTGGTGCTGGGATGGCGCGACCCGCGGCCTTGGTACGGCGAATGGGATGATGTGGAAAACATCCCGCTGCGCACCCGACACCTGCCCGCTCCCGGTGGTCCGCTCGGCGCAGCACTGGCCCGCGCGGATATCGTCTTTGACATCGGTGGCGGCGACAGTTTCACCGATATCTATGGGACCAAACGGTTCCTGACGGTGTGGGGCACGAAGCTGCGCACGATCCTTGCGGGCAAACCGCTTGTGCTCAGCCCGCAAACCGTGGGGCCATTTGAGACGGCATGGGCGCGCAGACTGGCGCGTGGCGTGATGAACCGGGCAAAGTTCGTGGTCACGCGTGATGCCCCGTCGACCCAGTTCGTGTCGGATATGGGAATCACTGCGCGGGTGCTTGAGGCGACGGATGTGGCGATGGGTTTGCCCTATGACCTGCCGACCGCGCGCGAGGGTAGTGGGCCGGTTCGGGTAGGATTGAACGTGTCGGGCCTCTTGTTCAATGGCGGCTACACGCAGTCGAACCAGTTCGGACTGAAATCGGACTACGCAAGTGTCATCCGGCAGATCATCGAAGGTTTCCTTCAGATGCCCGAAGTCGAGTTGCATCTTGTCGGCCATGTGCAATCGGAAGCGCAGCCGGTGGAAGACGATCAGCGGGTATCAGAAGAGCTTGGGCGCGAATATCAGGGCGTCGTGGTCGCCCCGGTCTTTGCCTCACCGACCGATGCGAAAAGTTATATCGCGGGAATGGACTTCTTTATCGGCGCTCGGATGCACGCCGCGATTGCCGCCTTTTCAAGCGGGGTGCCCGTAGTGCCGATGGCGTATAGCCGCAAGTTTCAGGGGGTATTTGGCACACTGGGATACCCGCATGTTGCCAATTGCAAGGCCGACAGCGCGGAAGAGATTATCGATCGCGTGATGTCCGGCTATG
>JABDPT010000144.1 GCA_013042605.1 Paracoccaceae bacterium | reverse complement strand
GTCGGGAAAATCTTGATATCGAGATCGACGTTCGCGGCGGCGACATCGTCGGCGATCATTTGTGCAACCTGATGGCGTACATCCTTGTCCGACCACTGATGCGACAGGCGCAGTTCGGTGGCATTCGCGGCAAGCGTGACGACGCACAGGGCGGCGGCGGCCACTGTTGCGGTAAGTTTGAAGTTCATTGATTTCCTCCCATTGCGATCCCGATTCGACATCGGACCTCGCCCTTAACTAACTTGCTCGTGTTCGAAGTCAATATTTTTGTATACAAGATGTGTAATCTTGCGTTCCAAATGATCAGGTGCTACATACAAAATATGGAACGCAAGCGATCTGATATCATTGCCGATGAATTGGAAGGCCTCATCTTTGACGGGACTTTCGCCAATTCCGAGCGGCTGGATGAAGTGCAGCTTGCCGAGCGCTTTTCCGTATCGCGGACGCCCATTCGGGAGGCATTGCAACGGCTTGCCCAATCGGGGCTCGTCGAACAGATCCCACGGCGCGGCGTCTTCGTCCGTCAGCCCGGCCCGGTCGAGCTTATCGAAATGTTCGAAGTGATGGCCGAGCTTGAGGCCGTCTGCGCCCGGCTTGCCGCCTCGCGCATTTCCGATGACGCGCTGAAAGACCTGCACGACACGAATGCACGCTGCAACGCCGCCGTCGAAGCGCAGGACTCGGATGGGTATTACCGCGAAAACGAGCGCTTTCATGCCATTCTCTATCGCCAGTCGGGCAACAGCTTTCTGGAACAGGAATGCGCCCGCCTGCACCGCAGGCTCCAGCCATTCCGGCGCATTCAGCTGCGGCTTCGGGGCCGCCTGAAGCAATCGATGGCGGAACACGAAGCGATCGTTTCCGCACTTGAGGATGGTGACGGAGACCGCGCCGCGAGCGCAATCAAGGCGCATGTGGCCGTTCAGGGCGAGAAATTCCATCATCTGATGGCCAGCCTGAAATCCGTGGCCGCCTGAAGCGTCGATCAGGCCGCCCGTGCCGGCAGTTCGAGGATCTCACGTGCCTGCTGCCACGTCGCGACGGGGCGCTCATACTTCTCACAAAGCTCCACCGCGCGCGACACCAGCGCGGCGTTCGACGGGGCAAGGGTTTCGCGGTCAAGGCGTACGTTATCTTCCAGACCTGTGCGTGTGTGCCCGCCTTCGGCAATGCACCATTCGTTCACCTCAAGCTGGAAGCGTCCGATCCCGGCGGCGCACCACTCGGCTTCGGGTGCAAGGCGGTTCATCGTCTTGATGTAATAGTCGAAGACATCGCGATCGACCGGCATCGCGTTTTTCACGCCCATGACGAATTGCACGTAGAGCTTGCCGGGAATGCGCCCATCGCGGTTCATGGCGACGGCTTGGTGAATATGGCTCAGATCGAACGCCTCGATCTCGGGCTTGATGTTGTAGGTGCGCATCTCTCCGGCCAGCCAGTCGACCAGATCAGGGGCATTTTCATAAACCCGGGTCGGGAAGTTGTTCGATCCGACGGTGAGCGACGCCATGTCCGGTCTTAACGGAAGCATGCCGCCGCGTTCATGCCCGGCGCCGGACCGGCCGCCTGTGCTGAACTGAACGATCATGCCCGGACAGTGTTTGTGAAGCCCTTCCATCAACCGGGCAAAACGTTCGGGGTCGGAGGTGGGCGTTTGATCTTCCATGCGCACATGGCAATGCGCGATGGAGGCCCCGGCCTCGAACGCCGCGTGGGCGCTTTCGATCTGTTCGTTGATGGTGATCGGAACCGCCGGGTTGTCTTCCTTGCGGGGCACCGAACCGGTGATGGCGACGCAGATGATGCAGGGTTTGGTCATGGCGGCCTTCAGATGTCGAAGAAGATGGTTTCGTGGGGGCCCTGAAGATGGATGTCGAAGCGATACACATCGGCCCCTTCGGATTTGGCCAGCAAGGTCGGCACGCGGTTCTGGTGTTCGATCCGAGTCAGGATCGGATCTTCGGCATTCGCGGCCTCTTCATCGGCAAAATACATCCGTGTGTGCAGGCCGATATTGATGCCACGCGCGACAATCCAGAATGTGGCGTGCGGCGCCTGAAGGCGGCCATCATGAAATGGGACACGCCCCGGCTTGACCGTGTCAAAGACGAACTCTCCGGTGGCCATGTCGCCCGCGCTGCGGCCCCAGCCCGTGAAGTTCGGGTCTGCCGTTCCGCGGGTCTCATTGGCCGAGGGGAAGAGGCCATCGGCATCGGCCTGCCAGATCTCGATCATCGCATCGCGAAGCGGGGTTCCGGTGCCATCAAAGACGGTGCCGCGCACCGTGATCTCCTGACCCTTCACAGGTCCGGTTTTCATCGAAGCACCCAGATCGGTGTCGAACACCCCTTCAATGCCCGAAAAGTTCGGCGTGCAGCCGATGTGAACATACGGGCCAGCGGTCTGGGACGGGGTTTCTTTCAGGTAGTCGAGTGGCTGGACCATATCACATCCCCTCTGGCCGGTTTTCGAAGACGCTCTGGCGGCGGCCGCGCAGAACGATGTCGAACTTATACGCACGCGCATCCATCGGAATGGTCCGCGCCATGTCAAGCGGGGCGACCAGTCGTCCGATCGCCTCTTGTGAACCAATGGTTGCGACGATGGGGCAGCGCGAGATCAGCGGATCGCCTTCGAAATACATCTGGGTGATCAGGCGCTGGGCAAAGGCGTGGCCGATGACCGAAAAGTGGATATGCGCGGGGCGCCAGTCGTTCATGCCATTGGGCCACGGGTACGGGCCGGGTTGCACCGTGCGGAATTCATAGCCACCATTCTCATCGGTGATCAGCCGCCCGCAGCCCCCGAAATTGGGATCGAGCGGGGCAATATACCCTTCTTTCTTGTGCCGATAGCGCCCGCCGGCATTGGCCTGCCAGAACTCGACCAGCGCGCCGGGAACGCCGCGACCGGTTTCATCCGTCACGCGGCCATAGACGATGATCCGCGGCCCGATGGCGCTTTCGCCCGGGGCGGCGAAGTTGTGGATCAGGTCATTGTCGAGATCGCCCAGCATCGCATGCCCGAAGATGGGAGAGGTTTCTTCGCCCATCGAGGTCGGAAACGACAACAGCGCGTTGGACGGAGAGCGTTTGACCGAAGTCTTGTAGGGCGGCGTCAAGGCCGGTGGATGCTGTGACCAGTCGCGGGCGATGAAGCCGCCAGGGGGTTTTGGTGTCATAGGCTCTCTCCCATTTCGGCATAGGTTGCCTTGGCCAGCTTCAGCGCATGATTGGCCCGCGGTACGCCCGCATAGATCGCCACGTGCTGAAACACCTCTAGCACGTCTTGCTGGCTGGCGCCGGTATTGGCGGTGGCGCGGATGTGCATGGGTATCTCTTCGAAGTTGCCGGTCGCCGCCAGAAGCGCCAGCGTCAGCATAGAGCGTTCGCGCATCGAAATACCATCGCTCGACCAGACATTGCCCCACGCGGCTTCGGTGATCAGGGTCTGGAAAGCTTCGTCGAACCCGGTCTTTTCGGCTTCGGCGCGTTCGACATGGGCATCGCCCAGAACAGCGCGGCGGGTGGCCATGCCTTGGGCAAAGCGATCATTGGACATGGCCGGTCTCCTTCAGGAATGCGGTGATGAGGTCGGCGAATTCGTCCGGCTTTTCCACGCAGGGCAAGTGGCCCGCGCCGGAGATTTCGACATAGCGCGCGCCGGGAATGATGTCGGCAGTGGCGCGCACGACCGCGGGCGGACTGGCGCCGTCTTCCGTCCCGCCAATACACAGAATCGGCAGGGACAGGGTCTTTGTCTGTGCGTTCATGTCGGCGTCGCGCAGAGCGTAACAACAGCCGGCATACCCTTCGGCCGGCGTGCGGATAAGCATGTTGCGCCAGGCTTCAAGCGCGTCGGTTCCGCGGAACGCATCGCTGAACCAACGCTCAAGAACAGCGTCGCCCATGGCCGCCA
>JABDPT010000138.1 GCA_013042605.1 Paracoccaceae bacterium | reverse complement strand
TTACCAAATGAGGCGAAGATGTGTCCACAAAGGGGCGAATTATGAAGTCTAGTAATGAGTGGGTACCGGTTCGTAACAAGTTCCGCTGGCTGCCATTCAGTGTACCGATTCCAATTTTCGAATTGGGCGTATTCCTGATCCTGGCTGTTGCTGGTTCTATGTAGCGTGTTTCTGCTGCCGCGGGGCAACCCGCACTCGCGCCTTTGGGGAAGGTTCGCCTTTCTCGCCCGGCTGTTGGGGATGGTTACTTCGCCGCTTCAATGGCCGGGCGTATCCGGCTTTCCAGCGCGCGTTGCGTGATCGGCCCGGCAAACCGATAGGTGACCGTTCCGGTCCTGTCGATCACGAAGGTTTCGGGGACGCCATAAAGCCCCCATTCGATCCCCACGCGACCGGTGAGATCGGTGCCAAGTGCGGTATAGGGATCACCAAGCTCTGCCAGAAACGCCAACGCCTTTTCCGGGTCATCCTTGTAGTTGACGCCGTAGATCGGGATGCCCTCATCGGCCAGAAGCTGCAGGTTCGGATGCTCGACCCGGCAGGGCGCGCACCAGCTGGCCCAGTAATTCACAAGCTTCACACCCGGCTGCGCCAGCACGTCATAGGTGAAGGGCTCTGACCCCGGCAGAACGCCAAGTTCCAGCGCCGGGGCCGGCTGGCCGATGCGCACCGATGGCAGGGCATCGGGATCGTCGCGCTGCATGCCCATGTAGAACATGACCGCAAGCCCCGCGAAGATCAGCGGCGGGGCCAGCATCAATGGGGACAGTTTAGCCATTCCGAAGACGCGCCTCGGCGGCTTCCAGCGCGCGTTTGACCCGTTTGCCACGCAACACACTGACCACGACAAGCGCGATCAAAAGCCCGATGGACACGGCATAGGCCGACAGAACCTCGACCGCATATGTGCCCAGATCAGGCATTGGCCATCCTTTCCTTCAGCCCGATGGCATAGAGCCGCCGGGCGCGGATTTCGGTGCGCGTGCGATAGAACACGAGCGCGATGAACAAGAGGACGAACCCCGCGATCGACAGCAAGAGCGGGTGATAGAACACATCTGCCACGTTCTCTTCCTTGTCCAGCGACAGCGACGCGCCCTGGTGCAGGCCCTGGTTCCAGAAGATCAGCGCATAGCGCGACAGAACCGCGAAGACCGTGCCCACAAGGCACAGCACGCTGGTCAGATCGGCGGCCGTGTCCGGGTCTTCGATGGCCGACCACAGCGCCATATAGCCAAGGTAGAAAAGGAAGAGGATCAGGAAGGACGTCAGGCGCGGATCCCAGGCCCACCATGTGCCCCACATCGGCTGTCCCCAGATCGCCCCGGTGGCCAGCGCGATCAGCGTGAAGGTCACGCCGATGGGGGCCGCGGCCTTGGCCGCAAGTGCAGAGACATGATGCCGCCGCACGATCCAGACCAGCGAGGTGACAAGCATCATCACCCATACATTGATCGCCATCATCGCCGATGGAACATGCAGATAGATGATCTTGACCGTCGATCCCTGTCGGAAATCATTGGGCGTGAAGAAAAAGCCCCAGACCAGCCCGACGACAAGCGACACGCCAGCCAGCGTGAACAGCCACGGCATGGCCCGGTCGGTCAGGGCCATGAACTTGCGCGGGTTGGCATATTCCCAAAAAGACATGTGAGCTATCTAGTCTCGTGCGCCGGTGGTCTCAAGACACATCCCCGCCATCGCCTAGCGCAGATTGACGCGGAGCGCGGCGGCCGCCGCGAAGGGCAGCAGGGCCACGGACCCCGCCGTGATCCCGGCCATCAGCGCCAGCGGCGTTGCAGTGGCCAGCGCGTCCGAACCGCGCCGCACGACCTCGGCCCCGAAAATCAGCGTGGGTACGTAAAGCGGCAACACCAAAAGCGACAAGAGAAGCCCCCCGCGTTTCAGCCCCACGGTCAGGGCCGCCCCGAAAGTGCCGATCATGCTGAGCGCCGGGGTGCCGATGGCAAGGCTGACGACGAGCCACACGAAACCTTGCGGGTCGAGATTGAGCAGCACGCCCAGCACCGGGGCGGCCAGCGTCAGCGGCAAGCCCGTGGTCAGCCAATGCGCCAGCGCCTTGATCCCCACGACCGCCTCAAGCGGGATCGGCGCCGTGGCCAGCAGATCGAGCGAGCCGTCTTCAAAATCAAGCGCAAAGATTCGGTCAAGCGACAGAAGACAGGCCAGCAGCGCGCCGACCCAGAGGATGCCGGGCGCGATGCGCGTCAGAATGCTGGTATCCGGCCCCACCCCGAAGGGCACCAGTGCCGTCACGATCAGGAAGAACGCCAGCGCAAGACCAAAGCCGCCGCCCGCGCGCACCGCAAGGCGCAGGTCACGGGTGAGAAGCGCGATCATGTGAAGGCCTCGTCAAAGGCGCCGCCGCCCCTTCCACCTGACCCGTTCACCGCCCGGAAAGCCCCGACATCCAGCACGCGTTCTTCGAACCCAAGGTCGATATGGGTGGCGATCAGCGCCATGCCCCCCGCCGCGCAATGCCGTTCCAGCGCGCGCGCGAAGAGTGCCACGCTCGCGGCATCAAGCGACACCGTGGGCTCGTCCAGGATCCAGATCGGCCGCCCGCTGACCGCGAGCCGAGCAAGCCCCAGCCGCCGCTTTTGCCCCGCCGACAGGTTCTGTGCGGCGCGGTCGCGCAAGGCGAGCAGGTCGAAATCGCGCAAGGCGTCCTCGATCCCGGATGTGCCATAGATCGCCGCCCAGAAACCAAGGTTCTCGGCAACCGTCAGCATCGCCTTGAGCCCGTCGGCATGGCCCGCATAGGCTACCGTTTCCGCAGGCATCGAGATTTCGCCATCCAGAGCCGGCTGAAGCCCGGCCAATGTACGCAAAAGCGTGGTCTTGCCCGACCCGTTGGGTCCGCGCAGCACAAGGATCTCTCCGGCCGCCACCGAAAAGCCCACGCCCTCGAGCACCGGCACGCCGCCACGGTCACAGGCAAGATCGGTTACGGTCAATTCCATGCGGTCGGGCTTAACCGGTTCTGAACGCGGCGAAAAGTGCCGTCAGACCGGCAAAAGCGCCAGGCCGACGCGGCGCCCCTCGCTCAGAAGCACGTTGTAGGTGCGGCAGGCGGCGGGTGAGGCCATGGATTCCACACCAATCCCGGCCTCTTCCAGCGCGCTTCTGAAGGCTGGCGGCACATGCGCGACCTCAGCCCCGGTACCGACGAAGATCACGTCTACATGGCCCAGCGCCGCCAAAAGGGTGGCGGTATCGTCATACCCGCCCCATGGCCCGATCTGCGTGGGCAAAATGGCGATTGCCCCGTCATAAACCTTACCGCCGACACGGAAGAAACCCGGCCCATAGCCTTCGACTGGCACGGCATCTGTATAGGTGATTTCATTCAGGCGCATCGCGTCGGCCCCTTGTCTTATCCGAAGATCGGCAATCCCATCACGATAGATAGCGCGATCATCGCGTATGCGACACCCCGGTAAAGCCGTTCGCGTTCGGGGTTGAACAGCGCCCGCCCGGCAAGGCCGCCGAACGCGTAAGCCGGCAGCATGAGGATGCCCAACCAGATGGCGAGCGGGGCCAGCACGCTCTGTGCCGCCAT
>JABDPT010000080.1 GCA_013042605.1 Paracoccaceae bacterium | reverse complement strand
ATAAGGTCGGTCGTGCCGCGCGCCGTGCGCATCGTGTCATACATGCCCAAAGCCGCCGCCATCGCCGGCATCGGCAGCCCCCCGGCGACCCCCGTGGCGACCACGCGCCGCAACGCCGGCACGCATTGCGCCAGCCGTTCTGCCGGCCCGGGCGCGAAGATCAGCATCTGATGCGGCAGGCCTGCCCGCACCGCCGACGCGATCTCGTCAAGAAGCGACGATCTGATGATACAGCCCGCCCGCCAGATCTCGGCCACCTGCGCCAGATCAAGGTCCCAGCCATATTCCTCCGACGCCGCCGCCAAAAGCGACATCCCCTGCCCATAGGCGATGATCCGCGCCGCCAGCAACGCCTCTTCAAGATCGGTATCAAGAACCGGGCGGCACTTTTCTTTGGGCGCCGCCAGGATCTGCGCCCCCGCCTCGCGCGCCTCCTTGGCCGATGACCACGACCGCGCCGCCACCGCCGCCTCGATCGTGGTGGCCGACTGTCCAAGCCCCAGCGCCTCGATCAGCGTCCAGCGCCCGGTGCCCTTCTGCCCGGCCCGGTCCAGGATCACATCCACCATCGGCGCGCCGGTCTCGGGATCGGTGGCCGCCAGCACCTCCGCGGTGATCTCCACCAGATAGGAATGCAGCGGCCCGCCGTTCCACACTTCGAAAAGCTCGGCCATCTGCGCAGGTTTGCGGCCCTGCCCATAGCGCAGCATGCCATAGACCTCGGCGATCAGCTGCATATCGGCATATTCGATCCCGTTGTGCACGGTCTTGACGAAATGCCCCGCGCCATCGGGGCCCAGATGCGCCGCACAGGGCGCGCCCTGATATTTCGCGGCGATCGCTTCCACGATCTCTTCAAGCCGGGCGTAACTCGCCTCCGGTCCGCCCACCATGATCGACGGGCCGTGCCGCGCGCCCTCTTCGCCGCCCGACACGCCCATGCCGACAAACCCGATCTCGCGCTCGGCCAGGGCCGCCTCGCGCCGCCGCGTGTCATGAAAATCGGCGTTCCCGGCATCGACGATCATGTCGCCGGTTTCCAGATGCTCCAGAAGCTTCTCGATCACCGCATCCACCGGCGCGCCCGCCGGGACCATCACGATCACCGCGCGCGGCGGCTCGATCGCGGCGACAAGCTCGGCAAGGTTCGCCGTCGGTGTCATCCGCGCCGCCAGATCGCCCGCCCGCTCCATCAGCGCCTGCGTGCGGCCCTCGCTGCGGTTATGCACCGCAATCTCAAAGCCCTTCTCGGCGATATTCAGCGACAGCGCCGCCCCCATCGTGCCCAGCCCCGTCAATCCGATCCGCGCCATGCCCTGCTCCTCCTGCCGCATCTCGTCTTAACCTATGCCCCCCGCGCCCGCGCGCAAGCCCGCGAAACACCTTGCAGCCGCCGCCCGAAACCCGTTGGTATAGCCAGAACATCAAAAAGGAGACGGCGCCCCATGTCGGTGATGGAAGAACTGGTCGATGAATTCGCGCGTGAAGCCCTCGAACTCGAGGAGAAAACCGGCGATGAAGGCCTCATCAGACGCGTTGCCGACGCGCTGGCCACCTCATCGCCCACGATGGAAGAGCGCTTCCTGACCGCCGTGCGCATCCGCCGCGCCGAACTGCGCGCCCGCGCCCTTCTCGCCGAGATCCGTAGCGGGCTCGACACCGGCTCGGACTGACCGCCCGCCCCCGGTCTTCTGGCCGGAAATATTCTGGGGGGACAGGGGGCAGCGCCCCCAGATGCGCCTCCATCTAGGCTGGGCCCGTCAGTCGCCCAGCTTGGCGTGAACCTCTTCAAGATCGATCTCGCCCAGCGGCATCTTGTTGGCCGGGTTCTCGAAATCGTAGTGGAAGAGGTCAAAGTCGCGCTTGTACATCTCATAGACGAGATGCATCGACAGATCGTCGAAGTAATCCTCAACGGGATGTGCGCGCTTGGGGCCGTGCCCCTGGCTTTCGTTGAACCGCGGCACGTCCGGCAGGCTCACCTTCACCGGCGTTTCGATCGCATCGAGGACACCCTGCATCCCGTCATTGAACGTCTCGGTGAAAAAGATCGCGTCATAGCGCCCGCCATTCACGATGAAGGTCGAAAGGTGGCCCGACATCGCCGACCAGTGAATGTCCGGGTCCATCGGCTTGCGCCAGCGCACCGTGTCGCGCGCAAAAAGCAGGAAGCGCCGGAAACTCGCGATCTGGTCGAAATCCCCCTCCACCTCGATCCCGTATTTCTGGATCAGAAGCGGCACGAGGTTCCCGCGATAGCGTTTGCCGTTGCGCTGGATGCCGCAGATCTTGTCGAAGAACGAACTCAGGATCCGCGTATAGGGGTTACGGACACAGCTGAACGCATAGGATTTATGCGTTGTCACATTGCTCTGGATCAGCGGCTGGCTTTCGCCATTGGCCCATTTGTGAAGCCCCTCGGTCGCATCGTGGATATCGCCGTCGAAAAATCGCCCGTGATCGGAATAAAACATGATCTGACCGATGGTCGAACAGGCGCATTTGGGCACCACACGGTACACCACGCTTTCGCTCTCCGTCATCCAGGTTCCGGGAAACCCCATGCGCGCCTCTATCCCGCTGATTGTTTTACCGGCTGCCACAGGGCGCCGCGTCGCGGTTTGACCGTAAAAAATCAAGAAACGGTTGTTAATTCAATGCGTGTTAAAGATAACAAAGGCCAGAGCAGCAGAAAACACACATCAGGGGCCCGTTCGCACGCCGCATGGCTCAGATCGCCTTTATTCTTCTTTGTCACAAGGACCCGGCCGCCATCATTCAGCAGGCCCGGCGGTTGACGCGTGCGGGCGATCGCATGGCCATCCATTTCGATGCCTCTGCCGCGCGCGGCGATTACGAGCGTATCACCTCGGCCCTGCGCGACAATCCGCGCGTCACCTTCGCGCGCCAGCGCGTGCGCTGCGGCTGGGGCGAATGGAGCCTTGTGCAGGCCACGCTCAACGCCGTGCGCGCCGCCGTCGATGCCTTTCCTGAGGCCACGCATTTCTACATGCTGTCGGGCGATTGCATGGCGATCAAACCCGCCGAATACGTGCATGACTACCTTGACCGCGAAGATTCTGATTTCATTGAAAGTTTCGACTTCTTCAAATCCGACTGGATCAAGACCGGCATCAAGGAAGAGCGGCTGATCTATCGCCACCTCTTCAACGAGCGCAATCAGAAGCGGCTCTTTTATGCCTCGATGCGTCTGCAACAGCGGCTGGGTCTGGCGCGCGAGGTGCCATCGGATATCCAGATGATGATCGGCAGCCAATGGTGGTGCCTGCGCCGACGCACCATCGAGTGGCTTCTCGACTTCATCGACAAACGCCGCGATGTGCTGCGCTTTTTCCGCACGACCTGGATCCCGGATGAGACGTTCTTTCAAACGCTCGTGCGCCACCTCGTCCCCGCCGAACAGATCCGCTCGCGCACCCTGACCTTCCTGCTCTTTTCCGATTACGGCATCCCGGTCCAGTTCTATAACGACCATTACGATATGCTCGTGGGGCAGGATTTCCTCTTTGCCCGCAAAATCTCGCCCCAGGCCGACGCGCTCAAGAAACGGCTGGGCGAGCTTTACGTCAGCACCGGCACCGAAATCCCGATCTCGGGCGAAGGCGCCAAGCTCTACACATTCGTCACCGAACGCGGCCGCATCGGCCAGCGGTTCGCCCCCCGCTTCTGGGAAAAAGAGGCCAGCCTTGGCCGCGCCCGCGAGTTGATGATCGTGGCCTGCAAGAAATGGCACGTGGCCAAGCGTCTGCTCGACCAGCTCAGCTTTCATTCCAACGTGCCCACCGCCGAATATCTCTTCGACGAAGAATCGACCGTCCTGCCCGATCTCGGCGGCATCGAGGCGACGCTTGAAAAACGCACCCGCCACCGCCGCGCGCTGACCCGGATGCTGTTCGACTATTACGAAAGCGACCGGCTGGTGATCTGCATGGACCCCGCCAATATCGACCTTCTGCGCGATTTCTATGCCGACCGCAGCCAGACCCGCCTGCTCGAAATCGAATGCGACTTTACCGACCAATACCTTGTCGGCCATGCGCGCCGCGTCGGTCTTGCCGGGGAACGCACGTCGCAGGACACGATCGAACGGCTTTTGCCCACGATCCGCAACGACGTGATATTTGAAAGCGACCGCCTGCGCGACGAACAGTTCCCGAACCATTTCCGCATGCGTCAGGCCGCACCGCCCGAGGAAAACGCACCCGCGCTGGCCGAGTTTTTCACCCTGCCCGAAGACCGCGCGCTTGAGATCGCGCGCACCGACCTTTTGTTCAAGGATTGAGTTGCCCCATGCCCTACGCCTATGACGATCAGAACATCTTCGCCAAGATCCTGCGTGGCGAGATACCGAAAGACACGGTGCTGGAAACCGAACATTCGCTGGCCTTCCGCGATATCAACCCGCAAGCGCCCGCGCATGTGCTGGTGATCCCGAAAGGGCCCTACGTGACCTTCGACCACTTCGCGCTTGAAGCGAGCGTCGAGGAAATCGTCGATTACACCCGCACCATCGGCGCGGTCTGCAAGATGATGGGCGTCCAGCCCGGCGAAGGCGGCGCAGGGTATCGCACGCTTTCGAACGCGGGCGATGACGCGGTGCAGGAAGTGCCGCACCTGCATGTCCATATCCTTGCCGGGCGACCGCTGGGGCCGATGCTGCTGCCCGCGCGCAACTGACACCTGACGCTGAAATGCAAAACGGCCGGGGCATGGACCCCGGCCGTTGTTCTTATCCCGTCTGACACTTACCGGTTCGGACGGATCACGATATCCACCCGCCGGTTCTGGGCGCGGCCTTCTTCGGTCAGGTTCGATGCGATGGGCTGATCCTCGCCCGCGCCGAAGATGCGCAGCCGCGAGCCCGGCACCCCGGCATTGACCAGCACAGAGCCGACCGAACTTGCGCGACGTTCCGACAGGTTCTGGTTATAGGACGCCGAGCCGACGTTATCCGTGTGACCGATGATCTGAACGGTCGTGTCGGGGTAACGCTGCAAGCTGTCGGCCAGCGTGAAGAGATCCGCCCGCAGATCGGGGCGCACGCGGTCGCTGTCGAAGGCAAAGAGGATATCCTGCGGCATCCGCACGATCAGCTCGTCACCGGTATTGATCACGTCGATGTTGTTGCCCAGGTCGCGGTTCAACTCCTGCGCCTGCTTGTCGAGGATGTTGCCGACAACCGCACCGCCCGCGGCACCGATTGCGGCACCAACTGCAGCCCCGCGCACGCGGTCATTGCCGCTTTCCTCGATCCCGCCGATCAGGCCACCGATCAGCGCCCCGGTCAGCGCGCCCTGGCGCGTCCGCTCAAGCTCGCCGCCCGGCTGAAAGCGCGGGTCGGTACAGCCCGCCAGCGCCACAACGCCAGCCACTGCGATCAGCATTTTCCTATTTGCTCGTGTCATATCGTCCTCGATTTTGTTGGGCAGTCTTCGCCCCCACTTTTACAATACCGGATTTAGGGGAAGAGCCACATGATATGCGATATCACGCGAGATTTCGCCGATTTTTCACGCCGTTTCGGCAGTTTCCGCCGTTTCCCAGGCCAGCATCGCCCGCTTGACCGGCAGGCCCCAGTGATAACCGCCCAGCGCACCTGACTTGCGCAGCGCCCTATGGCACGGAATCAGCCAGCTGATCGGGTTACGCCCCACCGCCGTGCCCACCGCGCGCACGGCCTTTGGGTTGCCGATGACACGGGCAATGTCGGAATAGGTCGTCACGTGACCCGTGGGGATCTGCATCAGCGCCTCCCATACCTTGATCTGAAACGGCGCGCCGATGACGAAAAGCGGGGTCTTTTCGTTCTGCCCGTGCCCCGCGCCATAGGCGTTCAGCGCCCAGGGCCGCAGCATCATCGGGTCTTCGACGAACTCCGCCTTGGGCCAGCGGCTCACCATGTCTTCCAGCGTCGCCTCTTCACCGGCCTCGGCGGCAAAGCCGATGCCGCAAATCCCCCGCTCGGTGCCCATGACAAGGCTTGGGCCGAACGGGCTTTCGATCCAGCCCCAATAGATTTTCAAACCCTCGCCGCCGCGCGCGAACTCGCCCGGGCTCATCGCCTCCCAGCGCAGAAAGAGGTCATGCAACCGCCCGCCCCCCGAAAGCCCCACCGCATCCGCCGTTTCCAGCATGGTGTGCCGGTCGGCCAGCATCCGCTTGGCGTGGTCAAGCTTCAGCCATTGCTGAAACCGCTTCGGCGACACGCCCGCCCAGCGGCTGAACACTCGCTGAAAATGCGCAGGGCTCAGGTTCATGTCGCGCGCGATATCCTCAAGCGACAGGTCGCGCCCGTCCGGCGCATCGATCCGGTCGATCGCGCGGCGCATCAGTTGATAATAGTACGAATTCTCCGCATCGCCGTCGGATGGAAGCTGGCTCAGGGTCTGGGGCATCGTCATGGGTGTCGTCCTTTCACACCCGCATAGATATGTCACCGCCCCCGCACCCGCGACCCGGTTTTTGCGCATTGGCACATCGGCGCGGCCTCACGCCGCTTGCGCGACCCCCCGTGGCGTTCCGCGCCGCCTGCGCTGCGCCGCCATCAGAACCGTCGCCTCATAGCCTTTCAGGCAGAGCCGCGCCGCACGCATATCCGCCGCCCCTGCCCCGAGCGCGTCGAAAAGACCCTGCCGCGCGCGGGGGGTCACCGCCGCCAGCGCCTCGTCTCCGGCCAGAAGGCTTTCCACCCAGACGCCGTCCGCCAGCAGAACCTCATGACGCGCGCACATCACATGGGAATAGCAGATGCCACCGCGCCAGGGAGCAACAGTCCCGAACGCCTCGGCCAGTGCGAAGGCCGGGGCAAGTGCCTCGTCCACGCCGAAATGAAGCGCGACCTGCGGCCCGGTGACCAGCACCCGGTGCTGGCGCGACAGGACGAGACCCTGTGCCGGACCGGCGTCGCCAAGTGCCCCGCTCGGCACCTGCACAGGGCGCAGCCCCGGATTGGCGGCAAGTTCCGCCGCCGAGACCCCACGGCGCGCCACCCAGACAACC
The DNA here is from genome assembly GCA_013042605.1 of Paracoccaceae bacterium. Taxonomy (GTDB): domain Bacteria; phylum Pseudomonadota; class Alphaproteobacteria; order Rhodobacterales; family Rhodobacteraceae; genus JABDPT01. Next base: position 28,033 of record JABDPT010000080.1, on the reverse strand, counting down.
GGCTGAAGCCCATGATCGCGGGTCACGACCCGGTCGCCGGGCCGGATCCACGCGGCAGGCACCGGCCCCCGGTCCGTCAAAAGCCGCACCCCCGGCCCGAAGCAAGGCACGCTGCTGGCCTGCGTGTATTGCAGCCGCTCCTCGCTCCCGCCGGTTTGCTCGGGCGTTCCGACATTCGTCACCGCAAGCTGGGTATAGGTGACCCCAGGTTCCAGCGGCGCCGACACCACATAGCCCACGATCGTCCCCGCAGTCTTGATCTGGTCGATCCAGCTTTCGGTCAGATCGGGCTGTTCGATCGTGAAATATTGTTCGGAATAGACCTGGCCCGAGTAGAGGAGGTTGCCCGCGACGTCGAAAACCTCGGCCGTCTGATTGGCGTCATCGCCCACTTCGCCATTGGTCCAGTCGCCATCCAGAAAGGCATCGTCATCCGAAAACCCGATCTCGACCCGGTGCAGAGCGGGGTCATAATCGGGGCGCAACGACCAGGTGTTCGACCCCGCATCATAAATCAGCGCGTCGGGCGCATAGGCAAAGATCATGGGCACCCCCTTCGACAGGTGCCAGACTCCTCGCAGGAAATGCTTACCAACGCGCTAAAGGCGCAATTCGGCTTGCCCGAAACCGGGCGGAAAGGCATACCCGGCCCCATGGCCAAACAACTGCCCTATCAGACGCTTGTAGAGATCTTTTCGCGGTTCCGGGCCGCCGAGCCCGAGCCCAAGGGCGAGTTGGAGCATGTCAACGCCTATACCCTCGTCGTGGCCGTGGCGCTGTCGGCGCAGGCGACGGATGTCGGCGTGAACAAGGCCACCCGCGCGCTGTTCAAGATCGCCGATACGCCGGAAAAAATGCTGGCGCTGGGGGAAGAGGCCCTGATCGAGCATATCAAGACCATCGGGCTTTACCGCAACAAGGCCAAGAACGTTATCAAACTCAGCCGGATCCTCGTCGATGAATACGGGGGCGAGGTGCCGTCGTCCCGCGCCGCCCTGCAAAGCCTGCCCGGCGTGGGCCGCAAGACGGCCAATGTCGTCCTGAACATGTGGTTCGGCCAGCCGTCCCAGGCGGTGGACACGCATATCTTCCGTGTCGGCAACCGCACCGGCATCGCCCCGGGCAAAGACGTGGACGCGGTCGAACGCGCCATCGAAGACAATATTCCCGCCGAATTTCAGCACCACGCACACCATTGGCTGATCCTGCATGGCCGCTATACCTGTAAGGCGCGCAAACCCGCCTGCAACGCCTGCCTGATCCGCGATCTCTGCGCTTACGAGGACAAGACACCATGAAGGAATTTCACGTCGTCGGCATCGGCAATGCCATGGTCGATATCCTGGCGGAAGCCGATGAGGCCTTTCTGGCCGAAAACGGTGTCGGCAAGGGCATCATGCAACTCATCGACATGGACCGTGCGGTGGAACTTTACGCCGCCATCGGCCCGGCGCGCGAAATCTCTGGCGGATCGGCCGCCAATACCATCGCCGGGATCGCCGCCCTCGGCGGGCGCACGGCCTATGTCGGCAAGGTCAAGGATGACCAGTTGGGTGCGATCTTCGCCCACGACCTGCGCGCGCAAGGTGCGGTCTATGAAACCCACCTCGCCCCGAAAACCGCCCATGACGAAACCGGACGCTGCATCGTGCTGGTGACGCCGGACGGCGAACGCTCGATGAACACCTATCTCGGCGTGACCGAGCATCTCGCGCCCTCGGATATCGACGAAGAACAGATGGCCGCCGCGGAATGGATCTATCTCGAAGGCTATCGCTTCGACGGACCCGAAAGCCACGAGGCCTTCGCCCGCGCCATCGCGGCGGCCAAGAAGGCCGGGGGAAGCGTGGCGCTGACCCTCAGCGACCCGTTCTGCGTCGAACGCCACCGCGACGCGTTTCGCGAAATGATCGCCAATGACATCGACCTTCTCTTCGCCAACCGGGCCGAGATCATGTCGATGTACGAAACAGATGATTTTGAGACCGCGCTGGCGCGCGGCGCCGCGGATGTCGAGATCCTGGCCTGCACCGAAAGCGAGCACGGCGCGCATATTCTGTCGGACGGCCAGCGCTGGCACGCCCCCGCCGTGCCGGTCAAGATCGTGGATGCGACCGGCGCCGGAGACCTTTTTGCCGGGGCGTTTCTCTGGGGGCTGACCCACGGGCACCCGCTCGAGACCTGCGGGAACATGGGCTGCGTCGCCGCCTCCGAGGTGATCACCCATATCGGCGCGCGCCCCGAGGCCAACCTCAAAACCCTCTTCCGCACCCACGGCCTGATCTGACGGAACGCGGCCCCGCGGGCCGCGTGCGCGACACCCGACAAAAGGGGCGCTGCCCCTCGCGCTGGCGCGCTCACCCCGGAATATTTCCGGCCAGAAGACAGGCAGTGCGACGCCCCGCTCCGCCGGGGAACAGGGCGCCGTCTCCTGGCACGGCCATCGGCGTTCCCGCCTGTACCGCCGCATCTGATTAATCCGGCATGGTTAACAAAATCCGAACGTCTTCTGGCCGGAAATATTCCCGCCGGAGGCACCGGTCCCCCGGGCACCGGGGGACCCATTCGGGGTGTCGCGCGCATCGCGCACGTCCGCACGAAAAAGCCCGGGTCGCGAAGACCCGGGCTTTGCCGCATTCGGTAGGACCGCGAGGGTCAGTGCAGCTTGGCATCCACCGTCGCAATGGCATCGTCGATCAGGCTGTCGGCCCGAGCCGCGTCCATCTGCTTGCCGATCACCTCCGCCGCGGCGGCCATCGCGATCTCGGTCGCGCTGTCGCGCACGTCGCGCAAGGCGGATGCTTGGGCGGACGCGATGCGATCCTCTGCGGCCTGCAACCGGCGTTCGATCGAGGCCGCGATATCGGCCTTGGCCTGTTCGGCGGCAAGGGCGGCCTCGTCGCGGGCATGGGCCACGATCTCATCGGCCTGCGACTGGACCTCGCGCTGCTTGCGCTCGTAGGAAGCCAGCACCGTCTGCGCCTCTTCGCGCAGCTTGCGCGCCTCGTCCAGTTCGGCGCGGATATCCTCGGCGCGCTTGTCGAGCAGCCCGGTGATCATCCCCGGCACCTTGAAATAGATCAGGATGCCGATGAACAGGAGAAAGCCCAGAAGGACTATGAAGTCGGTATTGGCCAGCGAAAAGAACGGCTTGTCGGCGGCCAGCGCCGGGGTCGCCATCAGGGCGAATGTCAGGGACAGGCTCCGCATGTGTCTATCCTTTCATCCGGCTGGCAATTGCGGCGCGGATCGCACCCGCATCCGCCTTGCCGCCCATGGCCGTGACAATCTCACCGGCCGTGTCCTGCGATACCTCGCGCACCGCCTCGAGCGCGCCATCGCGGATCTCGGCGATCGAGGCCTCGCTTTCGGCGGTCTTGGCCGCGATCTCGGCATCGGCCTTGGCCATGGCATCATCGAGCTCGGCCTGAATTTCGGCCCGCGCCTCTCCGATGATGCGCTGCGCTTCGGCGCGCGCATCGGCCAGCGCCTTGTCATAGGCGGCCTCGGCCTCTTGCGCCTTGAGCTTGAGCTCTTCGGCCGCCGCGATATCGTTGGTGATCGTGCCCGCCCGTTCGGCCAGAACCGAACCGATGCGCGGCAGCGCCACTTTCGTCAGGATCAGGTAGATCGCCACCAGCGTGACGACCAGCCAGAAGATCTGGTTGGGGAACGTCGAGAAATCGAGCTGCGGCAAGCCTGCAGCGCTTTCCTCGGCCCCTGTCGTTTCGGTTGCCATCGTGCGGTCCCTCGTTCCTGGATAGACACCGGGTGCCCTTAGCGGGGCACCCGGCCGTAAGGAGGAGAGCTGCTTAGACGGCGAACATCAGCAGAAGCGCGACGAGGAACGAGAAGATCCCCAGTGCTTCCGCAAACGCGATGCCGATGAAGAGCGTGGCGGTCTGGCCAGCAGCCGCCGAGGGGTTGCGCAGGGCGCCGGCAAGGAAGTTGCCGGCCACATGGCCCACACCGATAGCGGCGGCACCCGAACCGATGGCGGCCAGGCCGGCACCGATGAATTGACCCATGTTTGCGATATCGCCTTCCATGTCGTTTTCTCCTTACGTTGGAATTGGCTGAATTGGTTGGTCCCGACCGATCAGTGATGCGGATGCAGCGCGTCTTTCAGATAGACGCAGGTCAGGATGGTGAAGACATAAGCCTGAATGGCCGAGACGAGCACTTCGAGCCCGTAGATCGCCGTAACGGCCAGGATAGAGACCGGCGCGATGGCGGTAACGGCGGCGAAGCCGGCGAAAACCTTGATCACCGCGTGACCGGCCATCATGTTGCCGGCAAGACGGATGGAGTGGCTGACCGGACGCACGAAATAGGAGATGATCTCGATCACCGCCAGAATGGGCCGCAGCGCCAGCGGCGCGGCCGACACCCAGAAAAGGCCGAGGAACCCGGCGCCGTTCTTGACGAACCCCACGATGGTAACGGTCAGGAACACACCCAGAGCCAGCACCACCGTAACGGCGATATGGCTGGTGGTGGTAAAGGCGGTGGGGATCAGACCCAGAAAGTTGGCGAAGATGATGAAGAGAAAGAGCGTGAAGATATAGGGAAAGAACTTGGCCCCCTCCTTGCCCGCCACATCCTCGACCATCTTGTAGACAAAGCCATAGGCCAGCTCGGCCACCGACTGGCTGCGGCTGGGCACGATGGCGCGGCCACGGCTGCCCAGAACCATGAGCGCGGCAATCGCCAGAACCGTGAAGAACATCCACAAGGTCACGTTGGTGGGCGTGTACCAGTGAACCGGGCCGTCGCCGAACAAGGGTTCGACGATGAACTGGTCCATCGGGTGGAAGGAAAGGCCGCCGCTTTTCTCGTCTGCCACGTCTAGCTCCTGTCATCCTCTTCGGCCGCCGCCTCTTCGCGCAGCTGGAGCTCGCGCGCGGTGCCGATCATCGTCTTCACGCCGGCCGCAAAGCCGAACAATACAAACAGCACCAGGAACACAGGCATCGTGCCGAACAGCACATCAAGCCCGTATCCGATGCCGAAGCCGATCCCGAGACCGGCCACAAGCTCGATCACCATCCGCCAGGCGTGGTGCGCCTTGGAATAGTGCTCATCCATCCTCGGTTCGGGCTCCTGCGCCTTCTTGGCGGCCGCAATTCGCGCGTCGAGCGCGGCAAGCGCATCGTCCTTGCGATCTTCGGCCATGCGTGAAGCGTCCCCGAATTGGTCGCGCGCAACCTAGGAAGGGGGTGGGCCCGAGTCAACCGGTCGCGCGGGGCGGGGCCAAAACAATTAACCAATTGTTTTTTATCGCCTATTTGCAAATGCTGCGCTGCGGTATCTGCGGCATTTCGGCCCCGCTCTCCGCCGGGCATATTCAACCTTTCGGTTGACCATTCGCCCGACCTTTGCCAAAGCCGCCCCATGACCGAGCCGCTGGACGCCACCTTTGCCGCGCTTGCCGACCCGACGCGCCGGGCCATCCTCGTGATGCTGCTCGAAGACGATATGGCGGTGACCGACGTGGCCGACCCGTTCGAGATGTCGCTTGCGGCGATCTCCAAGCATCTGGGCATCCTGATGCGCGCGGGCCTGATCAGCCAGGAAAAGCGCGGGCGGGTCAAATGGTGCAAGCTGGAACCCGACGCCCTGCGCGATGCGAGCATCTGGATGCAAAGCTTCGGACAGTTCGAGGCGGTGAACCTCGAAGCCTTCGAGGCGTTTCTGGAAGCCGAGCTTGGCGGCGCGGGCGACTAGGGGGCGCTGCCCCCCGCGGCAAAGCCGCTCCCCCCGGAATATTTTCAGCCAGAAGACGGGGCCGGCGCGCGCGCGTCTTCGGATTTCAGAAGCATCAGCAGGGCGATGACGGTGAGCAGCACGCCCCCCAGCACCAGCCCGCGCGGCGCGCCGTTGCCCAGCGCAATCTCCCACAAAATGACGAAGGACGGGGTCAGATAGGTATAGGCCATCACCTTGGCCGAGGGCAGGCGCAGGGACGCGAACTGCAAAAGCACGAAAGTGGCGGAACTGGCAAAGACCGAGAGATAGAGAAGGGCCACATAAACAAGCGGCGGCAGGGCCAGCCAATCGGTCGCCGTGACCTCGCCCCAGCCCACCGCCAGCAGGACGGCGAACCCCGCCACCAGCATGCCGAAGGTAAAGACCACCGCCGGTTCGCCGCGGTTGAGCTTGCGCACCATCGGCGCATAAAGCGCATGCGCCACGCAGCCCCAGAAATAAATCGCCTCGCCCGGCCCGATCTCGAAGGCGAAAAGTGCCACAAGATCGGCCCGGAAGATCACCCAAAGCGCGCCCGCCGCCCCGATGGCCAGCGCCGCGGCCATGCGCGGGGTGGTGACCTGTCGCAACAAGAGCCAGCCAAAGCCCCCCGCCATGATCGGGGTCAGCGTGAACACCGCCGCCGCCGACACCGCCGGCGCGGTCTTCAGCCCTTCGAACATCAGCACGAAATAGATCGCGAAAAGCCCGCCGAGGATGACATAGCGCCAGGGCGCCGCGAAATGGGCCCGCCGCAACCCGCCGGTCGCCGCCGCAATCGCCCCCACGATCACCCCCGCGATAAGGAACCGCGCCGTCGTCAACGCCAGGGGCGAGATGTCATTGGCCACCATCGCGCCCAGCGAAAACGACCCCGCCACCAGCGCCGAAAACGCCAGCATGGCCAGATGGCCCTGCCCGCCCGGCGATAGGGTCACAGCCCGATATGCCAGCTTTTGGCTTCTTCTTTCAGGAACTTGAGAAAGGTCTGCACCTTGGTCGTCCGATGCAGGTCGACATGGGTGACAAGCCAGAACGGCGCCGACCACTCATCGCGCGCGGCAAATACCTCGCGCAGGTCAGAGCATCGGTCGGCGTCCCATTTCGACATGAACCCGATCCCGGCCCCTGCCAAAATCGCATCGCGGAAAAGGATGTTGTCGGCGCTGCGAAACACGATCTGGTTGGCGGGCACGTTCGTGCGCAGCCAGACATTGAACGGCGCGCGGCTGTTTTCATTGTCGCCGCCGATGAAGTCATGTCCCGCCAGATCCGTCTCATCCAGCGGCAGGCCCTTGCGCCGTGCATAGTCTTCGCTGGCATAGAGCCCGATCTCGAGCTTGCCGAAGGGCTGGACCACGTTGTCGGGGTTGTCGGGGGCGGTGCCGGCCCGGATGGCGACATGCGCCTCGCCATATTCAAGGCGGAACACCCGGTCGCCGGTCAGATAGCGAATGATCAGGCCGGGATACATTTGCTGGAACTTCACAAGCGTCGGCGTGACCAGCGGCGAGATCGACGCCAGCGAGGTCACTACCAGCTCGCCCGACACATCGTCGCCGCGCCCCTTGATGCGCCCGACAAGCTGGGTGATCTGATCGTCGGTGGCCTGTGCGACCACCATCAGGTCATGGCCCGCTTCGGTCGCCGTGTACCCGCGCGCGTGACGCTGGAAAAGCTTGACCCCCAGCCGCCCCTCAAGCGCGTCGATATGCCGGATCACCGTGGCGTGGTGCACGCCCAGCGCCTCGGCCGCGCCGCTCACCGTGCCCAGCCGCGCGACGTGATAGGCGGTGCGAATCTCATCCCAGTTTTCCATCTCGCGCGCTCCTTGTGCAAAATCGAACAGGTCCTGTTCTTTCTGCGGGATTGCGTTCGCTGACGCAAGGGTCATTTAGTGCCGGGCAACGAACACCCCAGCAAGGACACCGAGTTCATGACCCAAACCATTCTGCGCATCGACGCCTCTGCCCGCCGCACCGGATCGGTGTCGCGCGACCTGACCGACAGCATCATCGCCCGCTATGAGGCCCCCACCGTCATCACCCGCGATCTTGCCAACCCGATCCCGCTGATCGACGAAGACTGGATCGGCGCGAACTTCACCCCCGCCGACGACCGCACACCCGAACAGGCCGCCAAGCTGGCACTGTCGGATGAGCTGGTGGCCGAGCTTCAGGCCGCCGATACCCTCGTCATCGGCCTGCCGATCTACAACTTCAGCGTGCCTGCCGCGCTCAAGGCCTGGATCGATCAGGTCGCCCGCGCCGGCGTGACCTTCCGCTATAGCGCCGAAGGCCCGGTTGGTCTTCTTGAAGGCAAGCGCGCGATCGTCGCCGTCGCCTCGGGCGGGACGGAAGCCGGGTCGGATATCGACTTTGCCACCGGCTATATCCGTCACGTGCTGGGCTTCATCGGCATCACCGATGTCGTCTTCGTCAAGGCCGACCGCCTGATGATCGACGCCGAAGCCACGCTTGCCTCGGCCAGCCAGCAGGTTGCCGCCCTCGACATCGCCGCCTGATCCGAACCACAGCAGACGGACCCCAGCCATGAACGCGACCACCCGCAGATACGGCCTGATCGCCCTGCGCGCCCTTTTGACCCTTGCTTTCGGGGCGGCAGGCACGGCGAAGCTTTTCGGCGTGCCGGATATGGTCGCGGTGTTCGACGCCATCGGCTGGGGTCAGTGGTTCCGCTATCTGACCGGAGTGATCGAGGTGGCGGCGGCGATCCTGCTTTGGGTGCCGGGGCGTCAGGCCCTGGCTGCCGCCGCCCTTGTCGTCACCATGATCGGCGCGGTGATCGCGCATCTGGCCATCCTTGGCCCGTCAGCGGTGCCGGCGCTGGTGCTCGGGCTGATCGCCGTGACGGTACTGGCGGCCTATCGCGACCAGCTCGCACGCCAATAATCCCTAGTCCGGCGACTCTCCGCCGGGCTTGGACAGATCGGCAATCGACAAAAGCGTGGGAATATCGGCTTCGACCGAAACCCGGATAATCGCGATCCGAAGAGCGTCATCCGCTTCGGTCAAATTGCGTTCCTGCGCGTATTTTCTCAGGTCGTGAAGCGCGTCACGAAGCCATGTCTTCTCGCTCATACTACAGAGCCACCTTGTACTTTGTGGTAAGAGCTTGAGGCTCTTATCCATATTATTCACAATTACTAATGCATCATTAGCGTGTCTTACGAACAGGGAAATGGCCCCGGATGTCAAGCGGCTTCGCCCGAATCCGATTAAAATCCTCGGGGCATTTTTCAGTATTGGTTAATGAACCTGGGGCGGCAGCGACGCAGGCCTGTCAGGCGTCCTGGCCCAAAGCGATGAACTCAAGCGTTGCCTGCGCCAGTTCCGGCCCCACATCCTCTTGCAGGAAATGGCCCGCATCGGGCAGCACCTTATGCGCCTGCCCCGCCGCGCCGGGAATGGCGCGCTGGAACACACGTTCCACCCCCGCCATGATCCGGTCATCCGCGCCGAAGATCGTCAGAAACGGCGTTTCGAGCCCGCGCAAAACCTCCCACGCCGCGCGGTTGGCGGCGCTGGCCGGGTTGTCGGGGCTGTCGGGCACCAGCATCGGGAACTGCCGCGCGCCCGCCTGATAGCGCGCATCCGGGAAGGGCGCGTTATAGGCCGCGACCTCGGCCTCGGTGATCTTGGTCGACGTCCCGCCATAGATGATCCGCCCGGCGTTGAACTCGGGCACCGAATGCGAATAGGTCCGCCACTTGGCGAAGGCCTCGCCCATCGGCTGGTCCCCGGTAGGCAGCGCCGTGTTCGCCACGACGACCCGCGCGAAGCGTTCGGGCATCGCCGCCACAAGGCGCAAGCCGATCAGACCACCCCAGTCCTGACAGACCAGCGTGATACCTGTCAGATCCAGCGCCCGCATCCACGCGGCCATCCAGTCGACATGACGCTGATAGGTATAGTCCCACCGCTCGGTCGGCTTGTCGGACCGCCCGAACCCGATCAGATCCGGCGCCAGAACCCGGTGCCCCGCCCCCGCGAAGATCGGGATCATGTGGCGGTATAGGTAACACCACGACGGCTCGCCATGCATCAACAACACAGGCGCCGCATCGCCCGGCCCCTCGTCGAGGTAGTGCATCCGCAAACGCCCACCCTCGGTATCGTCGACATGCGTGTAATGCGGCGCGAAATCGAAATCGGAAAGGTTGGCGAAACGGTCGTCGGGCGTGCGCAGGGATTGCATGGGGTGTCCTGTGGCAAGGGCTGTGTGTCTTCGATGCTGCCTTTTGACCGGCTTCCTGTCCATGCTTCACGCGGCACACCCTCTCGCCTTCAGCCTAGAACGGTGCGCGCCCTGCGGCTAGACTTCCGCCATGGTCAAACTGATCCGCGATAACGGCAACGAGGTGATCCTCGAAGACCGGCCCTGGCTTCTGGGTCTGTTTCTGATCGTCATGACCCTGCTTGCCTTCTGGCTTTTGTTCGAGGCGTTCATCACCGCCAGCCTCGGTCTCACGCTCGCCGCGCTGGCCATTGGCGGCGGCGCGCTTCTGGCCCTGCGTACCGGGATCCGCGCCACGCGCCTGACGCTGATGTCATCGGGGCAAGCACATCTGCGCCTGCGTGGCCATGGCGGGACCACCACACGCAGTTTTTCCCCCGGCACCCTGCGCGCGGGGCTTGAGACCCACCGCGACGGCGATGGCGAAACCTATCGCTGTGTCTTGCTGATCGATGGTGAGGACGGGGTCGAACGCCTGCCGCTCACGCCCTATTTCTCGGGCAATGACAGCGGCCAAAGGGCCGTCGAGCGCATCAACGACTGGCACCGCGCCACATCGTGACCGCTCAATGGGCCAGCGCCGGTTTGCGCGCGGGCATCGGACGCCCGCCGGCCCGCTCGCGCGACACGCGCAGATCCTGCGCCTGAAGCGCGCGGATCCGGTCCACCAGCGGTGCGATGCTGGCCTTGTCCATATGGTCGAAGCCCTCCCGCTCTTCCCGCGCCGCCTGTTTGTCGCGGTTCCTGCGCGCGGCGATAAGCAGCATCATCCGGTCATACCAGCCAAGCGCGGCGGGGTCCTGCCGCCCGCCCAGGGCGATGTGTTCCATATGCGCGCGCATCTCGGGCGCCACGCAATCGTCAAGCCACGCGTCAAGCTTGCCGCCCGGCGGCGCGCCGGACACGGTCACCAGAACCGCGGGCTTCGACATGATCTCGACCCGATGCCGCCGCAGCCAGCGCCGGAAATCGAGTTTGTAATAGATGATCGGACTCATCAGGATCAGGAAATCGTAATCCATCGGCAGCGCCCGTGTGCTGCGTATGTCATGCGTCGGCAACCCGGTTTCCTGCGCGACCCAGTCGGCATACTGCGCCGTGCTGCCATAGCGCGTCGAAAAGAAGATTGCGCCTTTCATATCGACCTCCATGTTTGGTGCATTCAAGGCATGTCGACCGACCGGGTCTTGTGCGCCCATTCAGGCCGCCGGACCCGGGCAGCCTTGTGGGCATGATACCAAGCCCGCGCACGCCCTCGTTGACATTGCTCAACCCCGCGCACGGCTTGACGCAGGCGGCCAAAGCGCCTATCCCCCCCGCCAACAGCCGGAAGTCCGCAAACTTCCGGTCCCGGGCGCGCCCCGGGATCGCCCCCCCACCAGCGAGGTTTCGCCCGTGGGGGCGTTTGGCGTTTTGCCGGGTCGTCCCCATCTCTTGGGGCGTATCCGAAACCAAGTCGAAGGGGGCCATGGCCTATGTTTGAAAATCTGTCCGAACGCCTCTCCGGCGTCTTCGACCGGCTGACCAAGCAGGGCGCGCTTTCCGAGGACGACGTCAAAACCGCCCTGCGCGAAGTGCGCGTGGCCCTGCTCGAAGCCGACGTCTCGCTGCCGGTGGCGCGCGATTTCGTCAAGGCGGTACAGGAAAAGGCCACCGGGCAGGCCGTCACCAAATCGGTTACGCCGGGCCAACAGGTCGTCAAGATCGTGCATGACGAACTGGTGCATGTGCTGGCGGGCGACGATACGGATCCGGGCGAGCTGAAGATCGACAACCCGCCGGCGCCGATCCTGATGGTCGGCCTTCAGGGCTCGGGCAAGACGACCACCACCGCCAAGCTGGCCAAGCGCCTGACCGAAAAGAGCGGCAAGCGCGTGCTCATGGCCTCGCTCGACACCAACCGCCCCGCCGCCATGGAACAGCTTGCCATCCTCGGCACGCAGATCGGCGTCGATACCCTGCCCATCGTGCCGGGCCAGTCTGCCACCGACATCGCCAAACGCGCCAAGCAACAGGCCACATTGGGCGGCTATGACGTCTTCATGCTCGACACCGCCGGGCGCCTCTCGATCGACGACGAACTGATGGATCAGGTCGCCCAGGTCCGCGACATCGCCAGCCCACGCGAAACCCTTCTGGTCGTCGACGGCCTGACCGGTCAGGACGCCGTGCACACAGCCGAAAACTTCGACGTGCGTGTGGGCATTTCCGGCGTGGTCCTCACCCGGATGGACGGCGACGGGCGCGGCGGTGCTGCACTGTCGATGCGCGCGGTCACCGGCCAGCCGATCAAGTTCGTGGGCCTTGGCGAAAAGATGGACGCGATCGAGGAATTCCACCCCGAACGCATCGCTGGCCGGATCCTCGGCATGGGCGACATCGTCTCCCTCGTCGAAAAGGCACAGGAAACGATCGAGGCCGAACAGGCCGAGCGCATGATGAAGCGCTTCCAGAAGGGTCAGTTCAACATGAACGACCTGCGCGGCGAGCTTGACCAGATGCTCAAGATGGGCGGCATGGAAGGCATCATGGGAATGATGCCCGGCATGGGCAAGATGAAGTCCCAGATGGAAAATGCGGGCTTCGACGACAAGATCATCAAACGCCAGATCGCGCTGATCCAGTCGATGACCAAGAAAGAGCGCGCCAACCCCCAGCTTCTGCAAGCCAGCCGCAAGAAACGCATCGCCGCCGGCGCGGGGCTTGAGGTCAGCGAACTCAACAAGCTTCTCAAGATGCACCGGCAGATGTCGGACATGATGAAGAAGATGGGGAAAATGGGCAAAAAGGGCATGATGCGCCAGCTGGGCGGCATGTTCGGCGGTAAGGGCGGGATGCCCGGGATGCCCGGCGGCGGTATGCCCACCGATGCCGAGATCGAAGCCGCGAAAAAGCAACTGGGCGGCCTGGGCGGCCCCGGCGGCGGCCTGCCGGGTCTCGGCGGCGGCGCCCTGCCGCCCGGTCTTTCGGGCTTCGGGAAGAAGAAGTGATCGTCGAGATCCATAATTTCGACGGCAATCCGCCGCCGCAGGGTGCTTCCGAGCCGATGCGCCTGGCTCTGCAGCGCCGTTTTTCGGTGTCACCGGATGGGTCGGAATACTGGCTGGCCGAGCCCATGGCGCCCTTTGCCTACAAAACGCGGGCCGGACAGGAGATGACCGTATCGCACGTGGTGGTGGGTCCGGGCTGGTCCGGCCAGACCTTCGAGCCGGGGTTTCATGGGCGCGTCAACCTGGCCTATGTCACAGACCCGTCGCTTGCAGAGCAGGACGCCATCGAGTTCGCAAAGGCGGATTACGTGGCTTATGGCGCGGGAAGTATCGCCGTATGACCGTCGACTTCCGCATCCCCGAGATCGAGACCGAGCGCCTGATCCTGCGCCCACCGCGGGTAGAGGACTGGCCGGCCTATGCGGCGTTCATGGAAACCGACGCCGCGCGATTCTTTGCGGGTTGCAAGAACCGCACAGCCGCATGGCGCAGCTATGGTACGGTGATCTGGCATTGGCTGCACAAGGGATTTGGCCCCTGGACGGTAGCGCAGGGTGAAAAGCCGGTCGGCCTTGTCGGGCCGAAGCAACCCGACGGCTGGCCCGAGGGAGAGCTGACCTGGATCGCCTATGGCACGGCCGAAGGCAAAGGCATCGCTCACGAAGCCGCGCTGGCGGCCCGCGATGATGCCTATGACCGGCTCGGCTGGACCACCGCCGTCAGCTATATCGAGGATGAAAACACGCGCTCGACCGCGCTGGCCAAACGCCTCGGCTGCACCATCGACCCTGATGCCGAGTCACCCGGCGGCCCAGTCCGCGTCTGGCGCCATCCCGGACCGGAGGCGCGCGCATGACCGGCCTCACCCTGAATATCCCCACGCTCGAGACCGAGCGGATGATCCTGCGCCCCAACCGGATCGAGGACTTCGAAGCCTACGCCACGTTCTACGAAGGCGAACGCTCGCGCCATCGCGGCGGCCCGGCCTCGCGACTTCAGGCCTGGCGCTATTTCACGCATGAGGTCGGCGACTGGGCGATCCGTGGCTATGGCTTTCTGGCGATGGAAGAAAAGGCCACCGGGCAATATCTTGGCCAGGTCGGCCCCTACTATCCCGAAGGCTGGGTCGAACCCGAGATCGGCTGGCTTCTGATGGACGGGTTCGAAGGGCGCGGCTTTGCCACCGAAGGCGCGCTGGCCGCCCGCGCCTATGCCTATGACACGCTGGGCTGGACCACCGCGATCAGCCTGATCCGCGCCGCAAACACCCCCTCGCGCCGTCTGGCCGAACGGCTGGGCGCGACGCTGGAAGGCGAACGCGATTATAACGGGATCAAGGCCGTCATCTATCGCCACCCGGGGCCGGAGGCGCTGCAATGACCGCGCTTGCCACGACCGACCGGCTGATCCTGCAACAGCCCGATGCCGACGACTGGCCGGGATACCGTGCCCTCGTGACCTCACCGGCCGCGCAATATGCCGGGGGCCAGCTTGTGCCGCACCGTGCCTGGCTCGCGTTCGCGGGCCAACTGGGTCACTGGACCCTGCGCGGGTTCGGCCTGATGTCCGTGCGCGCGCGTGACGACAACCGGTCGGTCGGGATGATCGGGCCCTTCTATCCCGAAGGCTGGCCCGAGCGCGAATTGGGCTGGCTGCTTTGGCCCGGAGAGACGGGCAAGGGCTTCGCGACCGAGGCCGCCCGCGCCGCGCGGTCGTACGTCTATGACACGCTCGGCTGGGCCGGGGCCGTGAGTTACATCGCCCCCGAAAACGCCGCCTCCATCGCCGTAGCCGAACGCCTGGGCTGCACACGCGACGCCGCCACCCGGGGCCTGTCGCCCGAAGACACGGCCCTCGTCTTCCGCCACCCGAACCCGGAGGCGACATGACGGCACCCTATCAAACCCCGCCGGTCGGCGCCCCCGCCGACATTGTCTTTGCCGCCCGTGCCGTGTTGCCCGTTCTGTCGACGGACCGGTTGACGCTGCGCCCCGTCACCGTCGAGGACACTTCGGCCTATGCCGAAATCGCCTGCGGCGAGCAGGGCCGCTACTTCAGCGACGCCAAGAGCGAAGACGACGCGTGGGGCGAGTTCTGCCAGCTCGCTGCGGGATGGCTGCTTCACGGCCACGGCGGCTGGACCGTCCAGTTCCACGACGCGTCCGAGCCGCTCGGCTTCGTCCTTATCGGCCTTGAGCCGGGTGACGAGACCTTCGAGCTGGGCTTCATGTTCCGCAAATCCGCCGAAGGGCGAGGGATTGCCTTCGAGGCCTGCACAGCCGCCCGCGCCTACGCTTTCGAAACGCTCCGCCTCGATGCGCTCGTAAGCTACATCGACACCAAGAACGCACGCGCAATCGCCTTCGCCGAACGGCTTGGCGCCACCCGCGATCAGAAGGCCGAGAGTGCCTTCAATGGGTCGCTCTGCGTGTTCCGCCACCCCAAACCGGAGGCCGCCTGATGCCGAACGTTCAGTGTACAGGTTGTGTACGCATTGTGTACGCGTTGTGCGCCCCCATCGGAGGCCCAAAATGACCGACCCCGTCACCCGCGCCGCCGAGATACTGGCTGAACACCGCAAAAGCATCGACCGGCTCGATGCGATCCTCGTCTATACGCTGGGCGAGCGGTTCAAGCACACGCAGGCGGTGGGCAAGCTCAAGGCCGAACACGCCCTGCCCCCCTCCGATCCCAGCCGCGAGGCGCAACAGATCGCCCGGCTCGAAGACCTTGCGAAACGGGCCGATCTCGACCCCGAATTCGCCAAGAAATTCCTGGCCTTCATCATCCAGGAAGTCATTCAACATCATGAAGAACATCAGAAAACCTAAGGAGACTACCCAATGGCTATGAAAATCCGGCTCGCCCGTGGCGGCTCGAAAAAGCGCCCCTTCTACTCGATCGTCGCCGCCGACTCGCGGATGCCCCGCGACGGCCGCTTCATCGAAAAGCTGGGCACCTATAACCCGCTGCTTCCCAAGGACAGCGAAGAGCGCGTGAAAATGAACATGGAGCGTGTGCAGTACTGGCTTGGCCAAGGCGCCCAGCCCACCGACCGCATCAGCCGCATGCTCGAAGCCGCCGGCGTTCTCGAAAAGAAAGAGCGCGCCAACATGAAGAAGGCCGAGCCCGGCACCAAGGCCAAGGAACGCGCCGAAGAGAAAGCCGCCAAGGCCGCCGAAGCGCCCGCTGAAGAAGTGGTCGAAGAGGCCGTTGAAGAGGTGGCCGAAGAGGCAGCACCCGAGGCCGAAGCCGAAACCGAAGAGCAGACGGCGGAGTAATCCGCCACTGCGACCGCAGGGGCGCGCATCGTGCTACGTTTACTCGGCCTTGGGCTCTTCCGCCGCTGGATCACGATCCTGCTTTGCGTGGGGGCGTTCTGGGCCGGGTCCGAACTTGCGCATGAGCGCCTCGTCGCCCGCTGTCTCGATGCGGGCGGCACGGTGGACGTGCATGGCATGTGCCGGGGGTTGAGATGACGGATAAGGTCTGTGTGGGCGCGGTGGCCGGGGCGTTTGGCGTCCATGGCGAAGTGCGGCTGAAAAGCTTCTGCGCCGACCCCGAGGCGATTGCCGATTATGGCCCGCTCGCGACCGAGAACGGGGACAGGGTCTTTGACGTCACCTTGGGCCAAGCGATCAAGAACGGCTATTCCGCGCGCCTGTCCGGGGTGGTCACCAAGGAAGACGCCGATACGCTCAAGGGCGTGCGGCTTTACGCACCGCGCGACGCGCTCCCGTCCCTGCCGGACGATGAGTATTACCACGCCGACCTGATCGGGCTGGCGGTCTATGACAGCGGCGGCGTCGAACTGGGGCGCATCAAGGCGGTGATGGACCACGGCGCGGGCGACCTTCTTGAGATTGAGGGGCCGGGGCTCAAGGCTTCTGTCCTTTTGCCCTTCACACAGGCCGCCGTGCCCACCGTCGACCTCACGGCCGAGCGGGTGGTGATTGACCCGCCCGAAGGGGTGTTCCCCGAAGGAGGGTCTGATGTCTGACGCCCCCCCCACGCTGGATGAGATGGAGGCAAGGTGGCGCCAGATGGGCGACGTCGATATCATCATGCCGTTCGACATATTCAATCTGGCACGCTGCTTGACCGACGCGGCGGACCGGGCGGGCGCCATGCGGCTGGCAAACAAGTTTTTCGACGAGTTCGGTAAACCGTTCCAGCGCCGGGTTTACTTCGTTCTTCTGCGCTTTCTTGAGGGAGATTTGGGAGAGATCGAGGATCTCGAGGCGCGACTTCTGGACGGGCTGGGCTCGGAAAGTCTTTGGGTCGCCTACGACGCCGCCTGGGTGTGCCAATCCCTCGAGCCCCTGCCCGAGGCGTTGCGCGTGAAGCTCTCGGACCTGAAAAAGCGCTACCCGCCCGACGACTCGGCACGGCCCGGCGATGCAGCTGCTGCGCTGGGTAGAAAGCTCTCCGAAATCCCGGGACTTGGCGATGACTGATGCCGTGTTGATAGTCCAGCGCCAAAAGCTAACCTCTCCACCAAACGGATCGGCAGTTTTCCGTCCCGGAAATTTCCGCGAAATTTCCACTCGATTTTTCGCAGAAAAATCAACTCCCTGCGTACCGGCATGAAACAGCCCCCTTCCAAATCCCACGGCCGCCTGTCGATCAAGGCCACAGCCCAGCCGCGCGAGCTGATGACGCCGCGCCCCGATCTCAAGGGGGCCTGGGCCGCCAAGGTCATCACCCTTTTCCCCGACGCCTTTCCCGGCGTGCTGGGCCAGTCGCTTACTGGCAAGGCGCTGGAAGAGGGGCTTTGGAAGCTCGACACGATCGACCTGCGCCAGTTCGGCGAGGGCAAGCATCGCAATGTCGACGACACACCGGCGGGCGGTGGGGCCGGAATGGTGCTGCGCGCCGACATTCTTGGCCGCGCCATCGAGCATACGCAGCGCGGGCTGCCCACCGACCGCGCGCGCTGGCCGCTCATCTACCTCAGCCCCCGCGGCAAACCCTTCGATCAGGCCATGGCGCGCCGGTTTTCGCAGACCGAGGGCCTCACCCTGCTCTGCGGCCGGTTCGAGGGCGTGGACGAACGGGTGATCGAGCATTACGGCATCGAAGAGGTCAGCCTTGGCGACTTCATCCTCACCGGCGGGGAAATCGCCGCACAAGCCTTGATCGACGCGACGGTCCGGCTTATACCGCGCGTGCTCGGGAATCAGGCGTCGGTCGAGGAGGAAAGCTTCTCGGCCTTTTTGCTTGAACACCCGCACTATACAAAACCCGCGCTCTGGGAAGGCCGCGCGATCCCCGACATTCTCCTGTCGGGACATCACGCGAAGATCGCCGACTGGAGACGGGCCGAGGCCGAAAGGCTGACAAAGGAACGCCGCCCTGACCTCTGGCGGGCTTACTGTGAACATCACGGTAGGGACCCGGATGGAGACCAAGAGCTCTGAGGGCAGCATCACCTTCGCGGGCAAACCGTGAGCAAAGATAGGAGTGGATCAGATGGATCTGATCGCAGAACTGGAAGCAGAGCAGGTCGCGAACCTTGCCAAGGACCTTCCGGATTTCAAAGCGGGTGACACCATCCGCGTCGGTTATAAGGTAACCGAAGGCACGCGGACCCGTGTGCAGAACTACGAAGGCGTCTGCATTGCCCGCAAGAACGGAACCGGCATCGCCGGATCGTTCACCGTGCGCAAGATTTCCTTCGGCGAAGGCGTCGAGCGGGTCTTCCCGCTGCACTCGACCAATATCGACAGCATCACCGTGGTGCGTCGTGGCCGCGTCCGCCGCGCCAAGCTTTACTATCTGCGGTCGCGCCGGGGCAAATCGGCCCGGATCGCCGAAGACAGCCATTACAAGCCCCTTTCGGGCGCCGACGCGTAAGAGGGCCGGATCATGAAAAGCGATACCCATCCCGACTATCACCTGATCGACGTCAAGATGACCGACGGCACGATCGTGCAGATGAAATCGACCTGGGGGTCCGAAGGCGACACGCTGTCGCTTGACGTCGACCCTTCCGTCCACCCGGCCTGGACCGGTGGCGGCACCCGCCTGATGGATACCGGCGGCCGCGTGTCGAAGTTCAAGAAGAAGTACGAAGGTCTGGGCTTCTAAGTCCCCACTCCTTCGAAAGATTACAGAAACGCCGCTCCGAC
Source organism: Paracoccaceae bacterium (assembly GCA_013042605.1). GTDB lineage: Bacteria > Pseudomonadota > Alphaproteobacteria > Rhodobacterales > Rhodobacteraceae > JABDPT01. The sequence goes on along the minus strand of JABDPT010000080.1, from coordinate 8,907 downwards.
CCCGGGGCGGCGTTTCTCGTTAAGCCCGGTCGACTTGCCTATCGAGAAACGAGGGCAGCGCCGACCCGCGGGGTGGCGCAAGAACGCCGCCCCATGGGGCGGGTCGGCGCTGCCGGGCGTACCGCCGGGCGGTTCAGTTGTGCGAGGGGTTACGGGGCCCACCGTAAGGCACTAGGCTAACGCATGAACGCGAAAACAGGTTTCAGAGTGGCCCTTTTCCTCAAGACGACGGCAATCGCCGCACTGGCCCTGCTGGCGGCCAGCCTCGCCGCTATCGCCCAGCCCTCTGCCCGGCTCATCCACTTCACCGAAGACGGCACCGCAACCAGCCCGCCCCTGCTGCCCGGCTTCGCGCTTCATTCCCTGTGGTCCGCCATGGGCCAGACCGCCGATGGCCGCCTTTACGTCGCCGTCAGCAACCACTCGGAATCCGAAGGCAACGTCGCGCTTTTCCGCATGGATCCCGGCGCTGATCGTTTCACCTATCTCACCGATCTCAAATCCGTCTCGCAGGCCGCGGGCAACTGGCGCGAGGGGGAAAGCCAGTACAAGGTCCACACTTTCCTGCACCAGCACGCCGACGGTCTGATCTATTTCGCGACCATGCCGTCGGACACGCCGCAGGACGATCGCGGCGCGCATCTTTATACCCTCGACCCAGCCACCGACACCGTCACCGACCTCAGCGCCACCGCACCCCTGATGGCCACGCGCAGCCTTGAGATCGTGCCGAACACCGGCGACGCGGGCGGCGTGCTCTTCGCCGGGCGCGGGGTCAAGGGCATGGGCCTCAACCCCGCGGTTCCCGACCTGGCGTACACGATGACCTTCGACGGCGGGCACCTCTTCCGTCACGACCTTGCCACCGGCGACATGGCCCCGGTCGGCATCTCGGCCTCGGTGGCCTATGTCTTCCACGTCGACGCGCAAGGGGACGCCTATTACCTTGGCGGCCCAGACCCCGACACACAGGCGATCCTGCGCTATGACGCGGCCACGGAGCGGACCACCGGCCTGGTCGGCGGCATTCCGGGCAATGAAGAGATCGGCATGATCGCCCCCACCGCGAACCCCGATATCGTGCTGGTGCTGATGGCCCGCTCGAAACGCGTCTTCCCGATCAATACCGCCGCCGAAAAGGTCCTGCGCGGCGGCAATTCCTGCGGCAAGAACTTCTGGAAGCTCTTCAACATGGCCGTGTCGCCCGATGGAAAATGGATCTATTTCGTTTCGAACAACAACAATGCCAGCCGGATCTGGCGTACACCGGTGGGCGGTGGGCGCTGCGACGAGGTGCTTGACGTCGACGCCCTGCTCGGCCCCCGCAACCTTGCCTTCGGCGGGCGGAACATCTGGGTCGGCAACAGCTTCTTCACCCCTGTGTGGACACATCAGGGCGCAAACGATCTGGCGATTCTGAAAGTGACGGTCGACTGACGCGATACCGGCCCCCCGGCGTGATTTCGCGGGTTTTCCCCGCAACGCACGCTTTCCTTAGGGCGCGACACAACATATAGTGTCGCCAACCCATAGGCCGGGGGCGGCCATTTGGGATGAACGCGAGGGCACGCGAGTGGCGCATATCATCGTTGTTGGCAATGAAAAGGGCGGGTCGGGAAAATCGACCACGTCGATGCATGTGGCGACCGCGCTGGCGCGCATGGGTCACCGGGTGGCGACACTCGACCTCGATCTGCGCCAGAAGACCATGGCGCGCTATATCGAAAACCGCCTGCTCTTCAACAAGCGCCACGACCTCAACCTGCCCTGCCCGACCTATCGCAACCTGCCCGACATTCCCGCCGATGCGCTGCAACCCGGTGAAAACGTCTATGACCGCCGCCTCTCGGCCGCCGTCGCCGGGCTTGAGGACGAATGCGATTTCATCCTGATCGACTGCCCCGGCTCGCATACACGGCTTAGCCAGGTCGCGCATTCGCTGGCCGACACGCTGGTCACACCGCTCAATGACAGCTTCGTCGATTTCGACCTTCTGGCCCGAGCCGACCCGGAATCCAACAAGATCCTCGGCCCCTCGATCTATTCCGAAATGGTCTGGAACGCACGGCAGCTGCGCGCACAGGCCGGGCTTGCCCCCATCGACTGGATCGTGGTGCGCAACCGGCTGGGCGCGCAGGCGATGCATAACAAGAAAAAGATGGGCGACGCGCTGGGCGATCTGGCCCGCCGCATCGGTTTTCGCGTCATCCCGGGCTTCAGCGAACGGGTAATCTTCCGCGAGCTTTTCCCGCGGGGCCTCACCCTTCTGGACCTGCGCGATATCGGCGTGAAGGGGCAGATGAACATCTCGAACGTGTCGGCCCGGCAGGAACTGCGCGATCTGGTCAGAGAGCTTCGTCTTCCCGGCGTTGCGGTTGATTTCTAGCGCCCGACGACCCCCAGATCATCTGCTGCAACCCGCCCGACGACCGTTTGCGCGCCTCTGCGGCCTCTTGCAATTCGCGCTGCGACGGGATGCGCGCGAATTTCGGATGCGCCTGCGCATAGGCGCGTTCCTCGACCTCATCGGCGACCGCATCGACCTGTGCGGGGCCCTTTTCATAGCGCGCGCTGCGCAATGACGCGGCCACGGAAACCAGAAGCAGGATCAGCGCCGAAAGATAAAGCACCCCGTGCGACGCCGCCGACACCGGTTCGCTCAGCGCCACGGCGCGGCCTTCGGTATAGGGCGCCACGGCCAGGAACGGCTCGGCCAATGTGACGCCCGACACCGCAAAGGCCCCGTCCGCCATCAGCGTAAAGGCCCCCGGCTCGGTCACAGCGCCGTTGACCACCACGACCGTGCCATGCGCGCCGGGCCCAAAGACGCGCGCGGCCAGATCGCCGGGGTCGATGTCGGTTTCGGCGCGGGTTTCGACCTGATGGAACAACAGCCCAAGTGCTGCGCGCCCGTCGCCCTTGCCCGGCTCTGTCCCAAGTTCCGCCGCACCCGCGTCGCTTAGAGCATAGAGCGGTACGACAAGCGCGTGCCGCACCGGGCGCGCGCCACGCAACGACAGCACGACGGCGGCATCAAGCGCGGCTTCCGCCTCGATCAGAACCTCGCCCGCCGGGCCGATATTGCGTCCGCGGTCAAAGTCTTGCAGCGCCACCGGCGCGGGCGGCCCCTGGCGCAGGGCCAGCGCGCGCTCGGCCTCTTGCTGCACCTCGACATAGCCCGCAACAAGGCCCACCGCGGCCAGAAGGCCCGCGACCAGCATCATCTTGCGCGAATCCGTCAATCGGGCCCCAAGCCGGGCCATGAGACGCTGCATCTCGTTAAAACTCCAACCGCCTTTTCCCCTTTGTCCATGGTTAACTGGGCATCACTATGGCGAAGCGGGGCAATTTTCGGTGCACCGGCACGAATTCGCCGCCCCGTTTCGCCCTTAACACCCCTGCGAAATGACGATACCAGAAGGGGCGCATGCCGCCCGCAAAAGATGGATCCCCGCAATGCCCAACGCCCCCAAACACGTCAGCATCGGCCCGCTGACCGCGGGCAATGACCTGCCCTTTGTCCTTTTGGCTGGCCCGTGCCAGATCGAAACGCTCGATCACGCGCGCATGGTCGCCGAAGGCATCGCCGAGGCTGCGGGCAAGGCGGGTGTGCCTTGGGTCTATAAATCTAGCTATGACAAGGCGAACCGGTCCTCGCACACCACCGCGCGCGGGCTGGGGATGGACGCGGGGCTTGAGGTTCTGGCCCGCATCAAAGAGGAATTCGGCGTGCCGGTTCTGACGGATGTGCACGCCCCCGACCAATGCGCCCCGGTGGCTGAAGTCGTCGATATCCTGCAAATCCCCGCCTTCCTGTCGCGCCAGACCGACCTTTTGCTGGCCGCCGGCGAAACCGGCGCGGCGATCAACGTCAAGAAGGGGCAGTTTCTGGCGCCTTGGGACATGGCCAATGTCGCAGGAAAAATCGCCTCGACCGGGAACGAGCGTATCCTGCTTTGTGAACGCGGCACGTCCTTCGGCTACAACACGCTGGTCAGCGATTTTCGCGCCCTGCCGATCATGGCCGAAACCGGCTATCCGGTGGTTTTCGACGCGACCCATTCCGTGCAGCAACCCGGTGGCAAGGGAACCTCGTCCGGCGGCGACCGCCGCTTTGTCCCGCCGCTCGCCGCCGCCGCTGTCGCCGTAGGCTGTGCCGCGCTTTTCATCGAAACCCACGAAGACCCCGACAATGCGCCGTCGGACGGGCCGAACATGGTGCCGCTCGATCAGATGGGCGCCCTGCTCACCCGCCTGCGCGCCATCGAAGCCGCGGCCAAGGGATAATCGATGTTCACCAAAGACGACCTTTCCGACGCCGCCGCCCTCGTTCACACCCAGATCCCGCCCACCCCGCAATATGCCTGGCCACTTCTGGCCGAGCGCACGGGCTGCGAGGTGATCGTCAAACACGAGAACCACACCCCCACGGGTGCCTTCAAGGCGCGTGGCGGCGTGACCTTCATCGACTGGCTGCGCCGTACCCATCCCGACTGCCCTGGGATCATCACCGCCACGCGCGGCAACCACGGCCAGTCACAGGCCCGCGCCGCCCGTGCCGCCGGACTGCGCGCCGTGGTCTATGTCCCGCACGGCAATTCGGTCGAGAAAAACGCAGCCATGCGGTCGTTTGGCGCCGAACTGGTGGAATTCGGCGACGATTTCGATCAGGCGAGGGAAGAGGCAACACGGGTGGGCAAGGAAGAGGGGCTTTTCACCGTCCCGCCCTTCCACCCCGAACTTGTGCGCGGCGTGGCGACCTATGGGTACGAACTGTTCTCTGCCCATCCCGATCTTGACGCGGTCTACGTCCCCATCGGCTGTGGCTCGGGCATCTGCGGCACGATCGCGGCGCGCGATGCGCTGGGGCTTTCCACCAAGATCATCGGCGTGGTCAGCGACAACGCGCAGACCGCGAAACTGTCGGTCGAGGCGGGGCATCTGGTCGAGACGAATTCCGCCGTCACCTTCGCCGATGGCATGGCCGTGCGGGTGCCGGTGAAAGAGGCGTTCGACATCTATTCCAAGGGCGCCGAACGCATCATCACCGTATCCGATGACGAGGTGGCCGAAGCGATCCGCATCTATTACCACGACACCCACAACCTTGCCGAAGGGGCCGGAGCCGCGCCCTTGGCCGGGCTGATGCAGGAAAAGGCCCAGATGAAAGGCCGCAAGGTCGGGGTGATCCTCTGCGGCGGGAATATCGACACGGGCTGGATGGTGCAGGTGATGCAGGGGCAGACGCCGGTGGTGGGGTAAACCTCGCCCTAACCCGTCAGCGGATACTCCGCCAGCACGTCGTAGACCGGCCCATCTTCGTAAAGCGTTGAGGTATATAGCGAAAACCTGTGCACATCGAACGCTGGCAACGCGAAACCCGCGCGATCCACGAGGTATCGGTGAAAGCCGTCGCTTACCCCGCCGCCCGGGCGAAACCGCGCCAGCGTGACATGCGGCACGAACCGGCGGCGCGGCACGTCGATCTTGGCGCGCCGGGCGGTGGATTCAAGCCGGGTCTGCAACGCCCCAAGCTCCGGCCCCGCGACCACCCGCGCCCAAAGCGAACGCGGCCGCTCGCCCCCGAAAAGATCCAAGCCGTCAATGCGCAGCGTGATCGGCCCCGCCCGCACCGCGCTTAGCGTGTCGTGCAGATCTTCCAGCGCCTCCGCGCCCACATCGCCCAAAAACACCAGCGTCAGATGCAGGTTGTCGTGCGCCACCGCCCGCCCCTCGGGCAGGCCCTGCTGCACGCGGGTCAGCGCGTCGATGACATCGTCGGGAAGCGGGATCGCAAGGAACGCACGGGTCATGCAAAGACTTTGGCGCGCGCCTCCAACACCTGCAACCGCTCTGTGATCTCGCCCCTCACCGGCCCTTCGCGCGGGGCATCCCGCAGGGTCGTGAACCAATGCTCGGGCGGGGACTTGCCCCGCGTCGACCCGCGCCATTCCAGCGCGCGCAGCACCGCCTCGGCCTCGGGCGACAAGCGTTCGGGCACCTCTGCCCCGACCAGCACCGCCCAGACCCCGGCCCAGAGCCGCCCCACAGACCACGGGTTATAGCCCCCGCCGCCCAGCACCAGATAGCGGTCGGTCAGCGCGCCCAGCGCCGCCACCACCGCCCAATGCGCATTGTTCGACAGCGCCAACCGCGACAGCGGGTCTTCGGTCACCGCATCCGCCCCGCATTGCAGCACGATGGCCTGCGGGCGATGCGCGGCCACGCGCGGCAGGATCAGCCGGTCAAGCACGGCCCGCATCTCGGTATCGTTGAAGCCGCGCGGCACCGGCAGGTTCCAGACATTGCCCGCGCCCCGATCCTCCAGCGCGCCGGTAAAGGGCCAGCGGCGTTCTTCATGCACGGAAATCATCAGGATGTCGGGATCATTGGCAAAGGCCGCTTCGACCCCGTCGGCATGATGCGCGTCGATATCGACATAGGCGATCCGGCTCAGACCACTGGCGCGCAGGCTGAGAATGCCCAGAACCGGATCGTTAAGGTAACAAAACCCGTTGGCGCGGTCGGGAAACCCATGATGCGTGCCCCCGGCCGGAGAATAGAGCACCCCCGGCTCGCGCAGCATCTCGCCCGCCAGAATGGCCGCCCCGGCGGCGGTGGCGGGGCGACGGAACATCTCGGGGAAAACCGGGTTCGACGGGGTGCCCAGCCCGTGGCGCGCGCGCACATCATTAGAAACATGGCCGCGCGCCTCTGCGGCCTGAAGCGCATCAAGGTAAACGGGGTCGTGAAAGGCCGACAGCGCCGCGGGCCGCGCGCGGGGGCTGTTGATATACTGTCCTTGCGGCAGCCAGCCCAGCGCACGGGTCAGGTCCATCACCGTCGACACACGCGGGATGCGCAGCGGATGCCACGTGCCATAGGTCGAGGTTCGGTAGATTTCGTGTGCGATCAGGCGCGGCTTGGCCGTCATCGCGGCAAAAGCGGCTCGATCAGCGCGGTAATCCGGTCAGACGTCGGCGGCACGTTCGACCCCCAATGTGCAATGAACTCCCCCTCGGGCCCGATCAGCACCTTGTTGAAGTTCCAGCGCGGGCGCACGCGATGTTCCTGCGCCAGCCAGCGATAGAAGGGGTGCGCACCGCGCCCGCGCACCGGCGTGATCTCGGTCATCGGCAGGTCGAGGCCGAAGTTGATCTCGCAAAACTCCTTGACCTCTTCCTCGCTGCCCAGTTCCTGCGCGAAATCGTCCGACGGCACCGCCAGAACCACCAGTCCCCGGTCGCGATAGCTGTCGTAAAGCGCCTGAAGCCCGTCATATTGCGGGGTAAAGGCGCAAAGCGACGCGGTGTTGGCCACCAGCACCGGCTGCCCGCGCCAATCGTCCATCACAAGGTCGCCCCCGTCGATCGACGCAAAGCGAAAGGCCTCGTCCCGCGCCAGCGCGGGCGGTGCGATCAGCAGAAGAAACAGGGCAAGAAATCGAGCGAACATGCAGCCTCCAGTCAGGCACAAAAGGTATTTCCCGCGCACCATCCGTCAAGATCTAGTCAAAACCGGCTTGTGAAGAGCCGCAGAGACGCCTTAATGTTATCTTTAATGGTTCTTAAGTATAACGAGGCCTTAAGAAACGATTTTTTGAGATGAGCATAGCGAAAATCAAGCAAAAGCCCGTCAAACTGGGCAACAATCAAAAGCGCGACGTGCGCACCCAATTCGGGGCGCTGTGCTGGCGCATTCACAATGACGAGGTGCAGGTCGCGCTTGTTACCAGCCGCCGCACGCGGCGTTGGGTCCTGCCCAAGGGCTGGCCCATGGACGGCGCGACACCAAGCGAGGCTGCTGCCCGCGAAGCCTATGAAGAAGCCGGGCTTGAAGGGCGGACGGTCGATGTCTGCCTTGGGATCTATTCCTATACCAAGGCGCTTGAGGATGAAGGCGACGTGCCGTGCGTCGTCGCGATCTTCCCGCTCAAGGTCAAACGCGTGCTGCGCGACTGGCCCGAGGCCAAACAGCGTAAGCGCAAGTGGTTCAGCACCAAGAAGGCCGCGACACTGGTCGATATGCCGGAACTCAAGCGTATCCTGCGCGAGTTCGATCCCTTCCTGCTGCCGCGTTAGGGCGTGATGCCTTCGTGATTTGCTTTTTCGACCGCAGTCCTTACATGCTGCGTACGGGAAACAGGAGTGTAACGGGTATGATCCGCTATGCGCTGAAATGCAGTGCCGGCCACAGCTTTGAAAGCTGGTTCCAGTCGGCCGATGCCTATGACACGCTGCGTGCGCGCAAGCTCGTGGCCTGCCCGGACTGTGCCGGAACCGACGTGGACAAGGCGATCATGGCCCCGCGCGTGCGCCCCTCACGCTCGGCCGCCGTGGCGCCGTCCGACCCCCCGGCGGAAACCAAGCCGGATCTGACCGCCCCGCGCGATGACCGCGCCGCCGCAATCGCCCGCCTGCGCAAAGAGGTGGAGAAGAACTCCGATTACGTGGGCATGAATTTCGCCAAGGAAGCGCGCGCCATTCACGACGGTGACGCGCCCGACCGCGCCATTTATGGCGAGGCCAAGCCTGAAGAGGCGGTGAAGCTTTTGCAGGACGGCGTGCCGGTGATGCCGCTGCCCTTCGTGCCCAAAGCGCGCGCGAACTAGCCCGTCTTCTGACGCCACGGGTGCGTCTTGAACCAACCCGCGCCATAGGCCACGCCGATCAGCACCGCGAACCCGGCCAGGTTGATCGCCGCCACCGTGCCCGCCGAACGCCCCAGATAATCCAGCGCAAAACCCATCAGCCGCGCCAACAGCATGCTGACCACGAAGACGGCCAGCGATTGCTGCCCCACCTTCAGGATCAGCGTCAGCACCAACCGCGCGGCCCGCGCCGGGATCGACGGCCCCTGCGCCACAAGCCGCGCCCCGCCCTCGCCCGCCACGACCCAGGCCAGATA
>JABDPT010000134.1 GCA_013042605.1 Paracoccaceae bacterium | reverse complement strand
TTCGCGACGGTCGCCCCGGCAATCGGCCTTTGCGCGGCGTCCGCCGTTCTCGTGGCGTTGCATGTCGGGCATCTGTGGATGGGCGTCAGCTATCAGATCGTTGAACTCGACGACGCGCCGACCGAGGTCGAAGATAACGTGTTTTCGCTAGATGCTTACCGCGAGGAGGCCCGGGCCTAAGCAACCCGTGATCTCTGGTGCATCTTAAGAAAGGCGGCCTGCGGGCCGCCTTTTTGAATTCTGTACGAAAGGATCAGCTGCCTGATCACATGAAGCCAAGCTCTAGCCGGGCTTCGTCCGACATCATGTCCATGCCCCAGGGCGGGTCCCACGTGATCTCGACATCCACGGTCTTCACGCCGGGCAGGGGCTCGATCGCCTCGGCCAGCCAGCCGGGCATTTCCCCGGCTACCGGACAGCCCGGTGCGGTCAGCGTCATGATCACGTCCACCGCGCCATCTTCGGCAATCTCGATCGTGTAGACGAGGCCAAGATCATAGATGTTCACTGGAATCTCGGGATCAAACACTGTCCGGCACGCATCGACCACGCTGTCATAAAGCGGGTGTTCGGTGCTGGAGGGCCGTATCAGCGGCGTCCCTTCAAGAGGGTCAGTGGATTCGGCAGTCATGGCGCGTCCTCGGATAGTTGAGTGTTTATATAAGAATAGAGCGCCGGGCCGTAAAGGGTTCTAGCGTCGCGTCGCGCGGCTGCGTTTGGCAGGCACGGGGCGGACATGCTTTTCGATGTGATCGTAAAGCAGGCCCGACAGGTTCTTGCCGCTGGCCTTTTCGATGCCTTCAAGGCCCGGGGAGCTGTTGACCTCCAGCACCTTCGGACCTTCGGAAGACCGCAGCAGATCGACCCCTGCAATGCCCAGTTTGAATGCCTTGGCCGCGCGCAAGGCCGCCTCACGTTCGGCCTTGGAGATGCGCACTGTTTCGGCGGTTCCGCCTTGATGCAGGTTGGAGCGGAACTCTCCGGCCTGGGCCACGCGGCGCATGGTGGCGACGACCTTGGACCCGATGACAAGGCAGCGGATGTCTTCGCCCGCGGCTTCCTTGACGAAATCCTGCACAAGGAAGTTCGCGCGCAGCCCCCGAAAGGCCGAGATCACCGATTGCGCGGCTTTCTTGGTTTCGGCCAGCACGACGCCCTTCCCTTGGGTCGATTCAAGCAGTTTCACGATAAGTGGTGCGGTGCCCACAATCTCGATCAGGTTGTCGGTGTCCTTGGGGCTGTTGGCAAAGGCCGTGGTCGGCATGCCGATGCGGTGACGCGCCAGAACCTGATGCGCCTGAAGCTTGTCGCGGCTGGCCGTGATCCCCTCGGACCCGTTCACGCAAAAGGTTCCGATGGTTTCGAACTGGCGGATGACGGCGGTGCCATAGGGTGTGATCGAGGCGCCGATGCGCGGGATGATCGCATCGTATCGCGGCAGGCGCGCCCCATCATAATAGACCTCGGGCGATGAGGCGTTGATGGCCATATAACAACGGGTTGTGTCGATCACTTCGACCACGTGGCCGCGGTGCTCGCCCTCGGCGACCAGGCGGCGGGTGGAATAGTTATGGGCTTCGCGCGACAGGATCGCGATGCGCAGGGCGCGGGCTGGGGCTGTCGTGCGCACATGGGCCGTGTGATAGACATCATAGGTCAGTTCTGGCTGGCAAAAGCTGTCGCCGGGCGAGACGACCACGTCATCCCCCAGCGCCTGACGCCCCAGCAACATCCGGTAGGCCATGTTGCGCCGGTCGGTGAGCGTCACCTCGATGGGCCAGCTGCGATCGCCCATCTGGATATCGGTCGAGATGACATAGCGCATCTCGGCCTCGCCATTCGAGGATGTCACCTCGCGCCGGTCGATCACCCGGGCCGAGCAGGGGATGGCCAGATCGGTGCGGTCCGGGATGGGTTGCACCATGAAGCGAACACGCGGCCGCTCGGCAGGGCCGAAGGGTTCGATGTCATAGGCATGCAGCGCCGATGTGCGCGCGCCGGTATCGACCTTCGCCTTGAGCGCGGGCAGGCCAAGGTCAGGCAGGGCGGCCCATTCTTCCCAGCCAAGATGAAACGGGGCTGGTGGCGAAGTATCGTCCATGTCGTGGCTTCCTTGGCAATCAAAGCGATTCCGCGCTAAAGGGCGCGGATCATCCAAAGGGGTAACATGTGACCGGCGTCAACTTCCATCTTGCGGCCACCGATGGCAAAGCGCGCACCGGTGTGCTTCGGACACCACGCGGCGATGTCCGCACGCCCGCCTTCATGCCCGTGGGGACGGCGGCGACCGTAAAGGCGATGCTGCCCGAAAGCGTGGCGGCGACCGGGGCGGATATCCTTCTGGGCAACACCTATCACCTGATGCTGCGCCCGACGGCGGAACGGATCGACCGGCTGGGTGGTCTGCATCGGTTCATGAACTGGGACAAGCCCATCCTGACCGATAGCGGCGGGTTTCAGGTGATGAGCCTTGCCGCGCTACGCAAGCTGACCGAGCGCGGCGTGACCTTCAAATCGCATATCGACGGGTCAAAACACGAGATCACGCCCGAGCGGTCGATGGAGATCCAGCGCCTGCTGGGCAGCGACATCGTCATGTGTTTCGACGAATGCCCGCCCTTTCCGATCGACGAGGGGGCCTCTCTCGACAGTATGCGCCTGTCGATGCGCTGGGCCGCGCGGTCGCGCGATGCTTTCGGCGACCGGCCGGGGCACGCATTGTTCGGTATCCAGCAGGGCAGCGTTTTCCACGATCAACGCGCCGAAAGCGCCGCCGCCCTGCGCGAGATCGGGTTCGATGGCTATGCCGTGGGTGGTCTTGCCGTGGGCGAAGGGCAAGAGGCGATGTTCGAGGTGCTGGACTATGCGCCCGACATGCTGCCCACCGACAAGCCGCGGTATCTGATGGGGGTGGGCAAACCGTCCGATATCGTGGGCGCGGTCAAACGAGGCATAGATATGATGGACTGTGTGCTGCCGTCGCGGTCGGGGCGCACGGGGCAGGTCTTTACGTGGCGCGGTGCGCTCAACATCAAGAACGCGCGGCATCAGGACGATCCGCGCCCCCTGGACGAAAGCTGCACCTGTCCGGCCTGCGCGAATTACTCACGTGCCTATCTCCACCACGTCTTCCGCAGTCAGGAGATCATCTCTTCCATGCTGCTGACCTGGCACAATCTGCATTTCTATCAGCAATTGATGGCCGGCATGCGCGCGGCGATTGCCGAAGCACGGTTTGACACGTGGGAGGCAGAATTTCACGCCCGCCAGGCCGAGGGCGATATCGAGCCGATTTGATGACGGGCGGTTAGCGCGCGTCGACCAAAACCATCGCCTGATGCTTCTTGATCGTCATCGGCGGTGTCGGCAGCGCATCGGCGGCCAGCGGCTGGCGATCCAGAATATCTGCGACTTCCTGTTTCGAGCGGCCATGCAGCGTGGCCATGCCGACCGGCCCCGGCTCAAAGCTTTCGCTGACAAGCCCGCTGGCGGTGACCAGCCGGTGGCTGTCGAACATCAGGTGGAAATAGGTCACGCCGTCCTTGGGCAAAACACGATGCACGTTGCGGCGACCGATCAGATGTTTGGCCGCGCACAGCACGCGGGCTTCGCCAACGGCCAGTTCGACTTTCCAGCCGTCCAGCAAAACGCGGTGGTTGGCGGAAAGCCGCACCGGCTTGGACGGTACATTCGGGCCAAGGGCGCCGGTGGCGATCTCTACGGGCCGCAGGTCGGGCTCACGCAGCATATCTTCGGCGGTGATCTTGCGCTGGCCGACCCAGCGCAGGGGTAGGGGGCCGGCGTCTGTCGACACGATCATGCCGGGGGCGAGCGTTTCGACCGGGCGCGGCCCGTCGGGTGTGTCGATCAGCGTGCCGTTGGCAAAGCAGATCACGACCGAGCCGGTGGTCTGAAGGTTGCCGATAGTGAAGGCGCCGTTCGGCAGGTCGTCGAGGATGATGAAGCTCGACTCCACCGTTGGATCGGTCAGCAAGACATACTCGTTGCCGTCGCCGGCGGAGATCACGGTGATGGTCTTGCCTTGCAGGTTTTCGCCGCCAACGTTGGTGAGCTTGTTTGAGTTCGGCAGGGTGCCGCTGAACTCGACGGTAAAGGTGTATTCGACGCCGTTGATCAGGACGGTCGTGTCCGGGTCGATCGCTGGCGCGCCCGTGCCGTCGGTGGCGAAATCAAGCAGGTAATCGCCATTGGTGCCGGACGTGATGAACTCCAGCTCTGTCGTCGGAATCTGGCTTTTCGAACGAACGTTCAGCGACGCATTGCCCGCATTTGCATTCGCGCCACGCGCCCAGACGGTGAAACCCATGATCTTGCCCCTTGCCTGCTTCGGGCGCCTTGTCCGGCCCCTTTGGGCCGATAATGATGGCCAATTTTGGCAGGATTAAGGAATCGTTAACCAAGACTGCCGGGGTGTTACAGCTCAAGGGCGCCTGCGTTAGTCGCGGTGGAAGATTTTTAGCGATTTCGTCCAAACGGAACTTGTGGCCAAACCGACAGGGGGTCACACTGTCGGACAAGCAAGATGAGCAGTTGAAAGCCGGGCCACAGGCCCCAAATATAGTAGCCAAGACCGGAACAGGCCAAAATGCTGCCGAATTTTTGGGGCATGAGCGTGTTCGCTGACAAAGGAAACTGAATGACACAGCAACTCAGCCAATCCTATCCAGTGCTGCCCCTGCGCGACATTGTGGTGTTTCCACATATGATCGTGCCGCTTTTCGTAGGGCGGGACAAATCGGTGCGCGCGCTGGAAGAGGTAATGCAGGACGACAAGCAGATTCTGCTGTCGAGCCAGATCGATCCATCCGTTGACGACCCCACCGCCGAGGGCATCTTCCGCTCTGGCGTGCTGGCCAACGTATTGCAACTGCTCAAACTTCCCGATGGCACCGTGAAGGTGCTGGTCGAAGGGCGGTCGCGGGTGCGGATCACCGAATACCTTGCCAACGAGAACTATTTCGAGGCCTATGCAGAGGTTCTTGAAGAGGAAGAGGGCGACCCCGACACCATCGAAGCGCTCGTACGGTCGGTGGGCGAAGAGTTCCAGCGCTATTCCAAGGTCAAGAAGAACATCCCCGAAGAGGCGCTTTCAGCAGTCGCCGAATCGCGTGAACCCGCCAAGCTGGCCGACCTTGTGGCCGGACATCTGGGTGTGGATGTCGACCAGAAACAGGAGCTTCTGGAAACGCTCGTCGTCGCTGAGCGTCTTGAAAAGGTGTTCGGCCTGATGCAGGGCGAAATGAGCGTTCTGAGCGTCGAGAAAAAGATCAAGACACGCGTGAAATCGCAAATGGAGCGTACACAGCGCGAGTACTATCTGAATGAGCAGATGAAGGCCATTCAGAAGGAACTTGGCGACGGCGAAGACGGCCAGAACGAAGTGGCCGAGCTTGAGGCGAAAATCGCCGAAACGAAGCTTTCCAAGGAAGCCCGCGAAAAGGCCGATGTCGAGATAAAGAAGCTCAAGAACATGAGCCCGATGTCGGCCGAGGCCACGGTCGTGCGCAACTATCTTGACTGGATGCTGTCGATCCCGTGGGGCGTGAAATCCCGCGTGAAGAAAGATCTCGGCCGTGCCGAAAAGATCCTCGACGACGATCATTACGGTCTTGAGAAGGTCAAGGAACGCATCGTCGAATATCTTGCCGTGCAGCAACGTTCGAAAAAGCTGCGCGGGCCGATACTGTGCCTTGTCGGGCCACCGGGCGTTGGTAAGACGTCGCTTGGCAAATCGGTCGCCAAGGCCACGGGGCGCGAGTTCATCCGCATCTCGCTTGGCGGTGTGCGCGACGAAAGCGAAATTCGCGGTCACCGGCGGACCTATATCGGGTCGATGCCGGGCAAGATCATCCAGGCGCTGAAGAAGGCGAAAACCACGAACCCGCTTATCCTGCTCGATGAGATCGACAAGATGGGGCAGGATTTCCGGGGTGATCCGGCGTCGGCGATGCTCGAAGTTCTCGACCCCGAACAGAACAGCACCTTCGTCGACCACTATCTTGAGGTGGAATACGACCTCAGCAACGTGATGTTCCTCACCACGGCGAACTCTTACAACATGCCAAGTCCGCTTTTGGACCGGATGGAGATCATCCCGCTGGCCGGCTACACCGAAGATGAAAAGCGCGAGATTGCGCGGCAGCATCTGATCGAAAAGCAGGTCAAGAACCACGGGCTGAAATCGTCTGAGTTCGAGCTGACGGATGCGGCATTGCAAGAGATCATTCGCACCTACACCCGCGAGGCGGGCGTGCGGAACCTTGAGCGTGAGATCGCCAAACTGGCGCGGAAGGCCGTGACCAAGATCATCAAGACCAAGGATGCCAAGGTCGAGGTGACGCCCGAGAACCTTGAGGAGTTCCTCGGGGTGCCGCGGTATCGCTATGGGCTGGCCGAGGTCGACGACCAGGTCGGTGTCGTCACGGGGCTGGCCTGGACGTCTGTTGGCGGTGATCTGCTGTCGATCGAAGCACTGCGCCTGCCAGGCAAGGGCCGGATGAAGACCACCGGCAAGCTTGGCGACGTGATGAAGGAAAGCATCGACGCGGCCTCAAGCTATGTGCGCAGCGTAGCGCCCAAGATCGGGGTCAAGCCGCCGAAGTTCGACACGCTCGACATCCACGTTCACGTGCCCGATGGTGCGACACCCAAGGATGGGCCGTCGGCGGGTCTTGCGATGGTGACGTCGATCGTTTCGGTGCTGACGCAGATCCCGGTGCGCAAGGATATCGCCATGACCGGCGAAGTGTCGTTGCGCGGCAATGCGATGCCCATCGGCGGGCTGAAGGAAAAGCTTCTGGCAGCCCTGCGCGGTGGCATCAAGACGGTGCTGATCCCCGAGGAAAACGCCAAGGACCTGACCGAGATCCCCGATAGCGTCAAAGAGGGGCTTGAGATCATTCCGGTCAAGCATGTGTCCGAAGTGCTCAAGATCGCGTTGGTGTCCGAGCCTGAGCCGATTGAATGGGATGAGGCCGCCGAAGAAGCCGCGGAAGCGGCCCGAGCGGCAGAGCTTGCCGCCCAAAGGTCGCAGGCAAGCGCGCCGCACTAAGCGCCCCGACCACGAACACGTAAAGAGCCCGCGCCGCTTGGTGCGGGCTCTTTCATTACAAAGCCCTTGCGCGCGGGGTTGACATCGTCGGCTTGTCAGAGCTTCAGCTTTTGAACATCAGTCTCAGCAGGATCAGCGCCAGAATGCCGCCGACGATCATTATCGCCATCGGTTCATTCAAAAAAGGGTGCAACCAACTGGGCGCGCCGCTGAAGTCCGACCCGCTCTGGCCACCCGACGCTTGGCCGAGCAATACGCCAAATTCCCCCAACATGATCTGTTCCCCTGTCCCCAAGGACCCCTGTTTTGTACAGCAACCGGCCCGAAAAAGCACGTTTGGGTCTGTCCCGCGGGGATTGGGCCTGAGCAAACATGACATATACACTGGCAGAGCGACCCCCTTGCGCCCCGCGCCACAAGCCGCTATTTCCCCCGCCGATGGGTGATTAGCTCAGTGGTAGAGCGCTTCGTTCACATCGAAGATGTCAGGAGTTCAAATCTCTTATCACCCACCACTCTTTCCCGCTGTGCCAAGCCAAAGGCCAAAGCTGGATTGGAGTCTTTGCGGACCGTTCGAAGCGTTTTCTAGAGAATTCCGAATAATCTGAGGATAACGCGATCCCTTGGGGCTGGCGTCATATCCTTGTTACGGTCCGATGGCTATCCAAGACCTGTCAGTCGCAACCCAACCGCGACGCGCCCAACAGTATGGAGAGACCCGTGGATAGAGACAGCATCATCAACGACCCCGCCTATGGCAACAAAGCCGAAGCATTCGAGGCGTTTGACGATATTCCGACAAACCCCAACCTCGGTAACACCATTGGCGATGTGATCAACCGCCGCTATGGCCGCCGCGAGGTTATGCGGGGCATTCTTGGTGTCTCGGCAACGACCGCGTTGTTCGGCACCTCCGCGATGATCGCCCCCAAACAGGCGTCAGCGATGAGCGCCGCCGACAGCCGCTTCAAGTTCGACGAATTGGCCTGGGGCAATGACGAGGATATGCATATCGCCGACGGGTATAACGCCGATATCCTTTTGCGCTGGGGTGATCCGATCACGGCCGATGCGCCCGAGTTCGACCCCTATAATCAGACCGCCGAAGCGCAGCTCAAGCAGTTCGGCTATAACAATGACTATGTCGGCTTTGCCCCGCTGAACGCCGAAGGCACCCGCGGCCTTCTTTGCGTCAACCACGAATACACCAATGAAGAGGTGATGTTCCCCGGTCTTGGCCGTCAGGACCGTTCGGGTTTCGAGGGCATGACGAAAGAGCTTGTGGACATCGAAATGGCCGCCCATGGCGGCACCGTCGTCGAGATCGAACGAGGGGTGGACGGCGATTGGTCGGTCAACCGCAGGTCGGCCTATAACCGCCGTATCACGCCGCTGAATACCGAGATGACCTTTTCGGGCCCGGCGGCGGGCCATGACCGGTTGAAAACGGTCGATGACCCCGACGGGATGATGGTGATCGGCACGATCAACAACTGCGCGGGCGGCATGACGCCCTGGGGCACCTACCTGATGGCCGAAGAGAACTTTCACGGCTATTTCTGGAGCGACACGGTTGATGCCGAGGGCCGCCCGGACGTGTCGGGGCAGGCCGAAGCCGCGTCGATGAAACGCTATGGCGTGCCGGGCCGCTGGTATGCCTGGGGCAAGTATTACGACCGCTTCAACATCGACAAAGATCCCAATCAAGTCAACAAGTTCGGTTGGATTGTTGAAGTCGATCCCGCCAACCCGAACGCAACCCCGGTCAAGCACACGGCCTTGGGCCGCTTCCGGCATGAAGGGGCGGAAACCACCATGGCGTCCGATGGGCGCTTGGTGATTTATTCCGGCGACGATAACCGGTTCGACTATCAGTACAAATACGTCTCGAAAGGCGTTGTGACCGATAACCGTGCCGCCAATTCGCAGCTCCTGTCGGACGGCACGCTATATGTCGCGCGCTTCAACGAGGACGGCACCATTGACTGGCTGCCGCTTGTCCATGGCGAAGGGCCGCTGACGGCTGAAAACGGTTTCAACGATCAGGGCGATGTGATGATCGACACCCGTCTGGCTGCGGACCTGTTGGGCGCGACCCCAATGGACCGGCCCGAAGACGCGCAACCGCGCGGCGACGGCACCGCCTATATCATGTTGACCAACAACTCGCGCCGGACGCCTGAGCAGGTGGATGCCGCGAACCCACGCGCCGAAAGCAACTTTGGCCATATCATCGAGATCAAGGAAGAGGGCGGCAATCACTCGGCCACCAAAGGCACTTGGTCGATCCTCGTGAAATGCGGCGATCCGACGATTGCAGAAGTGGGCGCCCAGTGGAACCCCGAGACCAGCGAAAGCGGCTGGTTCGGCAGCCCGGATAACTGTGCCATCGATACGTCCGGCCGCCTTTGGATTTCGACCGATCAGGGTGGCGGCTGGGGCCGGACCGGCAAGTCGGACGGGCTTTATTCGCTTGAAACCGAGGGGGATTTGCGAGGACATTCCAAGCTCTTCTTCCGCTGCCCGGTGGGAGGTGAGCTATGTGGCCCGTATTTCACCGACGACAGCCAGACGCTGTTCCTCGCGGTTCAGCACCCGGGCACGGACGGGATCAAGGACCTTGCCGGGTTCGAACGGGAGTCGACCTTCGAAGACCCCGCGACCCGCTGGCCCGACTTCGCCGCCGGCATCCCACCGCGCCCGTCGGTGGTTGTCGTTACCAAAAAGGGCGGCGGTCAGATCGCTGTTTGAGTTCGGATTGTCGCGTTGGTGGAAAGGGCCCCTTTGCGGGGCCCTTTTCGTCTTCGGCCCATTGCGTGGTCACCGGGTGCGCACGTGGTCGGATGGCTCTTGGACCACCGACGCTGTGTGCCAGTCGCTGATATATGGTAGAGCAGGACGTGTGCTTCGAGAGGGCAGGAGATGACGCGCGACTACGTCTCGATCAACCAAGGTGTCTGGGATGCCGACGCCCCCAACTGGGTCGCCGCTGGTGTGCGTCTTTGGAGCGCCACTGCGCCGGAATGGGGAAATTGGGGTCTTCCCGAAAGCTCGCTAGGACTACTTCCCGAAGACATGACCGACACCGACGCGATCGAGCTTGGCTGCGGAACGGCCTATGTCTCTGGATGGATGGCGCGGCGTGGGGCACGGGTTACGGCGATCGACGTTTCCGAAGAACAGCTGACAACCGCCCGCAAGCTGGTGACGAAATACGATACTGACATCACGTTCATCGCGGGCAATGCCGAGGAAACCGGCCTGCCGGACGCGTCTTTCGACTTCGCGATCTCGGAATATGGCGCCGCGATTTGGTGCCCGCCGGATAAATGGCTGCAAGAGGCATGGCGCGTGTTGCGGCCGGGCGGACGGCTTGTTTTCCTTGGCAATCATCCCTTGTCGCTTCTTTGTTCACCCATCGACGGAGCACCCTGTGATTGGACTCTGCATCGGCCTTACAAGGACATGTGGGGCGCGGATTGGTCCGAGGTTGAAATCGACCCAAGCGGTATCTGTTTCAACCTGACGATTTCGGCGTGGATGGATTTGTTCGACACAATCGGATTCAACGTCACAAAGTTCCAAGAGATCTTTGCGCCGGATTGGGCCGCGGGTACGCGCGGATCGGTTCCCGCTGAATGGGCCAAAGCCTATCCCGCCGAACAAATCTGGCATTTGGAAAAGTGCGGATGATTTCGTCAGTTCGGGAACCACCGGGCAGCCAGGGTTTGAAAAAGCGTTTCCTTTGAAGAAACCGTACCCGCATTTGAAACCACGCGTTTCAGGGTCCTGCGGGATGTATTCGAAAGCGCTTGCGAAGCCGGGCCGTGCTTTGCTATCAGGCGCCCTGTCGGGTGATTAGCTCAGTTGGTAG
>JABDPT010000130.1 GCA_013042605.1 Paracoccaceae bacterium | reverse complement strand
GGCCCCGAGCTCTTGGACCGATTTGCCAAGCGTGGAGAGTTACGCGGCCATATCGATCTCGTCGTCTTCCTCTTCGGGATCGGGGGTGGGCTGGTCGTCCATCGAACCGGTGATCGGGATCAGGTCGCTCAGAAGCGTTTCGACCTCGTTTAGCCGGTCTTCGACGACCTCGCGCGATGCGGGCGCATCGTCGTCACCGCCGAGACCGAAGATCGACTTGAAGATACTGAATATCTTGTTGAAGAGCGCGGAAAAGCCGGTTTCTTCCTCTTCGTAATCTTCTTCCTCTTCTTCTTCGTCGACTTCCTCTTCTTCTTCGTCGACTTCCTCTTCTTCCTCGTCGACTTCCTCTTCTTCCTCGTCGACTTCTTCCTCTTCCTCGTCGACTTCCTCTTCCTCGTCGACTTCCTCTTCTTCGTCGACTTCCTCTTCTTCGTCGACTTCCTCTTCTTCCTCGTCGACCTCTTCCTCGTCGATCACCTCTTCTTCCTCGTCGACCTCCTCTTCCTCTTCGTCGACGATCGGCGGATCCTCTTCCAAGGGCTCTTCTTCCTCTTCCGTGTCATCGGCCGGTGCCGCGCCATAAAGTGCGGTCAGCGCACCGTATTCCCCGCCGCCTTCAGACAGGAAGGTGACCTCGATATCCTCAAGGGGTCGGTCGAGCAGAAGAAGGTTTCCGATCTCGCCTTCGAATTCCCACTGAAGGTTGTCGTTCTCTTCCCAACGGGTGCGGGTCGAGGCGCCAAGAACAAGGTCTTCGGCATTGCCGGTCATGCCACCGGCAAACCCGTCATCGCTGTCGACGCGCTCACCGTCCAGATAAAATGCGATCTGGTCGGCATCGAAGGTGAAGGCAAGGTGATGCTCTTGACCAGCTTCGACCTTTGTCCCGCTGTCGTAGAGGTAGGTTTCGCCATCCTGGCTTTGGAAGCGAAGCTTCAGCATGCCATTGCCGGTGATATAGGCCGTCAGATGACCGCCATCCTTATAGCCGCTGTGATCCTTGGAAAACAGCGCCTGGTTCTGGCCATTGCCGGGGTCATCGGCGGTGAAGGTGAAGGCCCATGTGCCCTCTGCCACGGCCTGTGCCGGATCATGCGGGATCTCGAGCGGCGGGTTCGCGTCATCGAAGCTGCCGCCATCGTGACTTAGCAGGATGTTCGGCGCTTCGAGCCCATCCGGGATTGCACTGTCGAGGTCGACAAGACCCTGGTTCAACCAGTCATTCGACGAGTATTCCCAAGGCGACGTGCCCATCGGATCGCCGTCGATATCGCGGGTGTCGTAGCCAAGATGCATCTCGCCATCGAACTCGGTCCACTTGGTTTCACCGGTCGGAGCCAGCGCTTCCTGAAGATCGTCGACACCTTCGACGATCCCATAGGCCACGCCCGCGTCGGTGATGATGTCGTCTTCTTCGACCCGGTCACCATGCACGACGATATAGCCAAGGTAATCCTCGTCATGCGCACCGCCGTTGTTGCCCTGCTGGGAATAGACCGTGATGACGGAGACCGCGTCGTCGTCCACCCCGTCGCCATCGGTGTCGATGGTGTGATAATCCACTTCGACCTGCGTCGTGTGGCCCTTGACCGAGATTGTGTCTTCTTCGGCGTTGTAGTCGGCGATCACGTCGATGCCGATGCTGTCGACCCAGTGGTCGTGGATATAGGTGTTCTCCCCGGCCACGCCCATCCAGTCGATGGTCCGATCATCCTCGACATGTTCGAGGATGATGTCCTTCTTGCCGTTGATCAGCGTCTCGAACTGGAACGTATCCCGGCCCGCGCCGCCCACCAGCACGTCGTCCGCTTCGATCTCCTGATCGATCCAGTCGACCAGCTTGAGGTATTCGGGGTCGATCGAACCGCCTTCGGGACGCGAAGGATCGTCCAGAACAAGCTGTCCTGCGCGTTGTTCACCCGCATCCGAGCGGCTGATCAGGATATCGTCGCCATCGCCACCCTCCAGAAGGTCGCTGCCGCGCCCGCCATCAAGCGTATCGCCGCCCGCGCCGCCGATCAGGTGGTCGTCGCCGTAGCCACCAAGGATCGTGTCCGCGCCGCCGCCGCCGTTCAGCACATCGTCACCGGCGCCGCCATCGATCATATCGTTGCCGCCAAGGCCGTTGATGACATCATCTTCGGCCAGCATGGCCTGTGGACCCGAGGGGTTGGTCAGCGCCATGCCGGGGCCATTGTCGTGCAGATCGGCCACCTCATCCGCGCTGAGCGCATCGTCAGGCGTGAACCCGCCCCAGACGCCGAAATCGGCTATCGCGCCTTCGAAGGCGTTGCGCAGGTCTTCTTCGTCGATTGCGAATTGCTGCGCGGTTTCGTTCAGCTCTGTCTTGTACTGGTCCGCACCGAAGACCCAGGGCTCTTCGTTCTGAAGAATGTAGGCTTCGGTATAGGTGCCCGGGGTCGCGACATCGCCGACCTTCGCTGTCCACGCGGAATCGTCAAGCGCTTCGCCATCGACATAGACCGTCACGCCACCTTCGGTGAAAGACACGGCAAGATGTGCCCAGTCGCCTTCGCTCAGGATATCAGGGCCGGTGACCCAGCTGTGGTTCGACCCGCCGTCACCTTCGGCCATGCGCAGGAACAGCCCGCCCTCATTCGTATGGCCAAGGCGGAAGTGCCCGCCATCGCCCGAGCCGCTTTGATCCTTGGTCACGAACATCGAAAAGTCGTTCAGATCGTCGGGCCGAACCCACATCGCGATCGTGCCTTGGGTGACCGACATCGCCGGATCATGGGCGAGATAGGCAATATCGTCCTCGCCATCAAAATAAAGCGCGCCGTTCGCCGTATCGTCCGGGCCGGTTGTCGCACCATCCGTGCGCAGAAGGGCCTGATTTTCATAAAGCGTATAGGCCTTGATCTCTGGCCCTTCACCGCGCCCGTCGGCATAGGCGCCATCGACGCCGTCGGCAAAGCTCCAGAACCCCAAGGCGCCGGGAAGGCCCACCGGGGCATCTGCTTCGGGCTGGCTCAGATTATCCGCGCCGTTCGTCCCGTTGATCGTGACGCCCGTCACCTCTTCCGTGCCGAGCTGTTCGAACGGGTCGCGGGTGAGCACGGGCTCGTCCTCATGCTCGGGCGTCACCAGCATCGTTTCGTCGAAATTGTCGTTGTCGAAGGCCGCAGCCGGGTTGCCGGTCACGGCGCCGGTGTTCTCGGTCGCCATACCGTTATTGGTTTGGCGGTCCGCGCCATCTGATGGAGTCCGTGTGTCGTAGCCTTTGTACTCAACGCCATCGACAACCGTGACCTTTTCTTCGCCCTTCGGCATCAGCGCTTCGGCGACATCTTCATAGCCCTCGACGATGCCATAGGTGACGCCCGCATCGGTCTGGATGTCGTCCTTGTCGACAAGATCGCCGTGCACGATCACCTGACCGATCAGGTCAAGGTCATGGGCACCGCCACCACCATGCTGGTTCGAGACCACGGTGATAATGCTTTCAAGTGCGTCGTCCCCAATGACATCGGCATATTCGACATAGACATTTGCGGTGTGACCGATCACGGCGATCTGATCTTCTTCCGCGTTATAATCAGCAATGATATCAATGCCGAAACTGTCGACCCAATGGTCATGCAGTTCATCGTTTTCGCCCGCGACGCCAGCCCAGTTGATCGACCCGTCGGGGCGCACGTGTTCCTGAATGATATCGAGCTTGGCGTTGATCTGCGGCGAGATCAGGAACGTGTCGGCCCCGGCGCCACCGATCAGGACATCGTCGCCCGTGATCGGCTGGTCGGCATAGGCGGATAGTTTCTGCAGCTCGGGATCGACCTCGCCATCGGGATCGTCGCGGGTCGGCTGGCCGACCGCCAATTGCCCGATCCGCTGAACCCCGGCATCCGAGCGCGAAATCAGAAGGTCGTCGCCGTCGCCGCCTTCAAGCACGTCCGATCCGCGGCCGCCATCCAGCACATCGTCGCCGTCGCCGCCGCGCAGGATATCGTCCCCGTAGCCGCCGGTCAGGTGGTCGTCGCCGCCAAGGCCTTCGATCACGTCATCCGCGCCATTTCCGTCGATTACGTCGTGACCATCCGTCGCCGTGGCGGTCACAGGTGTTTCGAGCGTCTCGGCGCCAAGGAAATAGGACGGGTGGTATTCGTCGATCGGCACGAGCGTTACGTCGTCAGGCGGGTTCAAGAAGTCATCTGTCGATTGGTAAAAGGCGCTTTGATCGACGGGAAGGCCGTCGATTTCCAACGACAGGGACATTTTCCCACTGGCATCGAAATAGAGCAGATCAATCTCGTAAAGCCCGCCCTCGAAATTCGCCACTTCGGCTGTGCCATCGGCGCTGCGGGTGCCGGTGTAGGTCGAAAACGTCTCTCCGCCGATCTTCAGGTCAAACCCGTCGTCAGAGACCACTTTGATCTCATGAACACCGGCGGGGATATAAATGTAGCCCGTCAGCATGATGGCGGACGGCCCCATCTCAAGCGATCCGTCACCCGCCAGACTGTCGGCATCGTCGCCGAGGAACTGCGCAATCGTCGTGTCGCTGCGATTGCCGCCATATGCAATCTCGCTCGAAGTGAAGGTCGCGTCCGGATCCGCCATAGCGGCGATGCGGGCAGCGTCGATGTTCCAGATGCTCGTGCCCGGGACGAAGGCCGCACCTTGAAGACCGGTCCCTGTGCTTGGCACGCCTGTGACACCGGCAAGGCCAAGATCGGCGGCAAGTGGTGTGGTTCCCTCGTATTCGGCGGGATCGAATGGGGTATAAGTGTTCATTGCAGACCTCTCCCGTCCGCAGGCGTGGGTCGTCGCTCTGCGGTACGCATTTTTTTGAATTGGGAACAACTCGGACGGGTCGGCTGCGTCGGCTTCGCTGGGACGTGGGACCGAATGGCAACCGCGGGAACTCAATAAGTCCTGCCCAGCCAAGGAGAGGAATGTGGCAAAAAAATGGTAAATGCGGCGGCGGCGGACACGGCTTGCAGAGGTTCGCCGTCAATCGGCGACTAACCGCCGGGGAGATTTTTAACCTGTTGAAAACAATTAACTAATATTCCCGAGAATTGGCGCGTGATTGTTGCGATATTCGCGCCAAAATTGTGGCATTGTTTCACTCTTTCCGGAAAGCGAACGAAGCGGGGCGTGTGGCCGTGGATTATCGCGCCTGCTGAAACCGGGCCATGCGGCGTTTTTTTGGATTCTTGCGCTCTTCGCACCCCATTCGAATTCCGCAAAGAGAGGTGCCCACGCAGGTGGCGACCCGCAACGCAGTAGCCCGGCTTTTTCCCAAGTCTCATGACACCAGACGACCACAGACCCCGGAAACAGGCGTAAGCACATGCTTTTTAGAGAAATTTTTTTAAAGTTTCTTCGACTCGATTTTGTGGGCTACGCTTTTCGCACCCCGCATGGGGAAAAAACAATAAATGGAGGGACCAGTGTCACGAAAAATAATCCTGGGTTTTGACGATAGCGAGAGCGCGAAATCCGCCCTGGCTTTTGCAGCGAGCCTGGCAAAGAACGAAGGCGCCGAACTCGTGGTCGCCCATGTGCTGGAATGGTCGCCCTATTCGTTTCTGACACCAGAAGAGCTTGAAGAACGTCACAAGCGGCGGAAAGAGGAACTCGACCGGGCCGAGAAAGCCGTGGTCGGGCCGGTGGTGGACGAGTTGAAGAAACAGGGCGTCAATGCCTCGATGGTGCTTCGTTACGGCCATATCTCCGAGACCCTTTGCGATATCATAAAAGAGCATGGCGCGTCGCAGATCGTGATCGGGCGAAACGGTCACTCGTCTTTATCGTCGCGGCTATTTGGATCAGTCGCCGGCGGCCTTGCGCAAGTGGCGCCCGTGCCGGTCACGATCGTTCCATAAACAATAAAGAACAGGGACAGACATGAAAAAATCTTTCAAGGCGCCTCTTCTGGCATTGCCCGCCACCCTTGCGGCAGCAGCTCCGGCCATGGCGCAAACCATCGATGAACAAGTCAATCAGATTTTCGCGAGCTCAACCGGCTGGTTCGTCAGTCTTATTTTCAGCCCGTTTCCCGGAACGTCTTTTCCGTGGATCGTTGCCTGGCTCGTCGTGGCCGCAACGGTTTTCACGGTGTATTTCGGCTTGATCCAGTTCAAGGCATTCCCGCACTCGATCGCCCTTGTACGTGGCGACTATTCCGATCCGAACGATGCGGGCGAGGTCAGCCATTTCCAGGCTCTCGCGACGGCGCTGTCCGGCACGGTCGGGCTTGGTAACATCGCGGGCGTGGCCGTCGCGGTTGGCATCGGCGGGCCCGGTGCGACCTTCTGGATGATCCTGGCGGGCCTGATGGGCATGGCTTCGAAATTCACCGAATGTACGCTGGGCGTGAAATACCGGAACGAATACGAAGACGGGACGGTTTCGGGCGGCCCTATGTATTACCTGACAAAAGGGTTCGATGAGCGGGGAATTCCGGCTGGTCGCATCCTTGCCGTGCTTTTCTCGGTCTTCTGTATTCTCGGCGCTCTCGGCGGCGGAAACATGTTCCAGGCCAACCAGGCACATGCCCAGATATCGAACGTCCTGGGCGATTTTCCGGGCTGGATTACCGGTATCATTTTTGCCGGCATTGTCTTTGCCGTGATTGTGGGAGGTCTCAAGTCCATCGCCCGCGTGACCGAAAAAGTCGTTCCGTTCATGGGCGTTCTTTACGTTCTGACGGCCCTGGTGATCATTCTGCTGAATGCGGACAAGATCGGTTGGGCCTTTGGGCAGATCTTCGAAGGCGCCTTCACGGGCCTCGGGGTTGCCGGTGGTTTTGTCGGGGCGCTTATCCAGGGCTTCAAGCGCGCCGCCTTCTCGAACGAAGCGGGTGTCGGGTCGGCTGCGATCGCACACTCGGCCGTTCGGACGAAGGAACCGATCACCGAGGGCTTCGTGTCCCTCCTCGAGCCGTTCATCGACACCGTCGTGATCTGTACCATGACGGCGCTTGTGATCATCATCACGGGTCAGCTTGTCAGTGATCCGAACACAGGCCTCTACATCCTGAACGAAGCCGGTTCGGCCATCCAGACCGTTGACGGCAATTCGGGCGTCGCGTTGACCTCGGCCGCGTTCTCGTCGGCCTTTGGCTGGTTCGAGTACGTTCTGGCCATCGCGGTGATCCTCTTCGCCTTTTCGACGATGATCTCTTGGTCCTATTACGGGCTCAAGGCTTGGACCTTCCTCTTCGGCGAAGGAAAGACAAAAGAGATCGTGTTCAAGGTGATCTTCTGCATCTTCGTGGTAATCGGCGCTTCGGCGAACCTTGGTCCGGTTATCGACTTCTCGGACGCGGCGATCTTTGCCATGGCGGTTGTGAACATCATCGGGCTTTATTTCCTGATGCCAATCGTGAAGGCAGAATTGAACAGCTATATGGCGCGGCTGAAGTCCGGGGAAATCCGCAAGTACAGCTAGTGCGATAACGCTCTTCGGGGGCTCTGAACCGAAGCCTTCCCGTTCGCGCGGGGAGGCTTCATTTATTGATACCGGGCCTTGAACGGAAACTCGGATACAAAGGCGAAGGCCGAAATCGACCCCGCTTCGCCGCTTCCAAGACAAACCGTTCGACGTGCTTTCGCTATCGAGGGGCATCGGGCATGCTTTCAAGCTGAAGCGCGCGCCAAGCGGCAGGATCGGGGATCTTCACCAATGATCGATATCGACCCCAAGTGGGATCTGAACAAACAACGGAACGAGGAAGAGCTGATTGCCGGGCTGTCCCGCGCTGTCGACCTGGACGCTGCGGCGCGTGCGGCCATCACGAAGCGCGCGATGTCCCTTGTTCAACAGATCCGGGATGCGTCCGATCCCGGACTGATGGAAATCTTCCTTGCCGAATATGGTCTGTCCACGAATGAAGGCGTCGCACTTATGTGCCTTGCCGAAGCGCTGCTGCGTGTTCCCGACGCCGCCACCATAGACGCCCTGATCGAAGACAAGATCGCGCCCTCGGACTGGTCATCGCATCTGGGGCATTCAAGTTCGCCGCTTGTGAACGCCTCGACCTGGGGGCTGTTGCTGACAGGGCGGGTGCTTGAGACGACCGAGCCGGGCATCGCCGGTACGCTGCGATCCATGATCCGGCGGCTTGGCGAACCGGTGATCCGCAATGCGGTGGGTGCCGCCATCCGGCAGATGGGGCGCCAGTTCGTTTTGGGCGAAGACATCGCGGCCGCCATGTCACGGGCTCGGGTCAAGGAAGCGCAGGGCTTCACGTACTCATACGATATGCTGGGTGAAGCGGCGATGACCGCGGCGGATGCGGCGCGGTACGCGCAGTCTTATGCCAAGGCAATCGACGCCATCGCCGGCGCTTGCGGCACCAACGATATCTCGGCAAACCCGGGCATCTCGGTCAAGCTTTCGGCCCTGCACCCGCGCTATGAGGTGGCGAAGAGCGACCGCGTCATGGCAGAGCTCGTGCCTGTTCTGACCGGCCTCGCGCGCAAAGCCGCCCAAGCCGGAATGGGCCTGAACATCGACGCCGAAGAGGCCGACCGCCTCGCGCTGTCGATGAAGGTGATCGAAGCGACGCTGGCGGATCCCGCGCTGTCGGGCTGGAACGGGTTTGGCGTCGTCGTGCAGGCTTACGGTCGGCGCGCGGGCGATGTGATCGACGGGCTCGACAAGATCGTCGAACAGCATGACCGCAAGATCATGGTGCGACTGGTCAAGGGTGCCTATTGGGATACCGAGATCAAACACGCCCAGGTCGCGGGGCTTGAGGATTTCCCGGTCTTCACCCGCAAGACGGCGACAGATGTCAGCTATATCGCACTGGCGCGCCGCTTGCTGGGGATGACCGACCGGATCTATCCGCAGTTTGCCACCCACAACGCGCATTCCGTGGCGGCGGTGTTGCACATGGCCGCCGACCTGCCGCGCGAACGGTTCGAATTCCAGCGGCTGCACGGTATGGGCGAAGCGCTTCACGATATCGTCCACAAGTCCGAAGGGACGCGGTGCCGCATCTATGCCCCCGTCGGCGCGCATCGCGACCTGCTTGCCTATCTGGTGCGCCGTCTTTTGGAAAACGGCGCCAACTCGTCCTTCGTCAACCAGATCGTTGACACATCCGTGCCGGTGTCCGAGGTGGCGAAATGCCCGTTTGAGGCTTTGGAAGATACGCAGGCTGACGGAACCCAGCGTATTCCGTCGGGGCCAGAGCTTTTCGCGCCAGAGCGGCGCAACTCAATGGGCTTCGACCTTAACGACGTAACAGTGCTGACCCGGATCGACGAAAAGCGGCGATTGCCGGAACGGCTTTCGGTCGGACCGATCTTGGCGGGGGATGTCGAAGGCGGCACCAGCGAGCGCATTCTCAACCCCGCGACCGGTGCTGCCATCGGCGATGTGACACTCGCCTCTGCCCGCGATGTCGAAACGGCGCTGTCGCGGGCAGAGCCATGGGCGGCCAACGCCACCGAACGCGCCGAAACCCTGCGCCGGGCGGCGGATCTTTACGAAGACGGATTTGGCGAGGCGCTCGCGATCCTGACGGCGGAAGCAGGCAAGACCCTTGCCGATGCGGTGGCCGAGCTGCGCGAAGCCGTGGATTTCTTACGATACTACGCGGCACAAGCCGAAAAGACACCGTTCGCCGCACGCGGCGTCTTCACCTGTATCAGCCCGTGGAACTTCCCGCTGGCAATCTTCTCCGGTCAGATTGCCGCCGCTTTGGCCGCTGGCAATGGTGTCCTTGCCAAGCCAGCAGAAACGACGCCCGCAATCGCGGCCTGGGCCGTGAACCGCCTTCATCTGGCGGGGGTGCCGCGCACGGCTTTACAGCTTCTTCCCGGCGATGGGGGGGTGGTCGGCGCGCTGCTGACGTCGGATGCGCGGGTGAACGGGGTCGCCTTCACCGGGTCGACCGCCACGGCCCGCCGGATCCAAGGCGCCATGGCCAAGGGCTGTGCCCCGGGCACGCCGCTTATCGCCGAAACGGGCGGGCTAAATGCGATGATCGTGGATTCCACCGCCTTGCCGGAACAGGCGATCCGCGACATCGTCGTCTCGGCGTTTCAGTCTGCCGGGCAACGCTGTTCCGCGCTGCGCTGTCTCTACGTGCAGGAAGACATCGAAAAGCCGTTTCTGACGCTTCTGACCGGCGCGATGGACGAGCTTTTGCTGGGCGATCCGTGGGACCTGACCACCGATGTCGGCCCGATCATCACGCAGGCCGCCGCCGCGGACATCATCGCCTATGTCGACGCGGCAGAGGCAGAAGGGCGCGTGCTACACCGGCTTGCCGCGCCGGAGACCGGATCGTTCGTCGCCCCTGCCCTGATCCGCATCCCGGGGATCGAGGCGCTTGAGGAAGAGGTGTTCGGACCGATCCTGCATGTCGCGACCTTCAAGGCGCAGCATCTTGAGCGGGTCATCGCAGCCGTGAATGCGACCGGCTATGGCCTGACCTTCGGCCTGCACAGCCGGATCGACGACCGGGTTCAGGCGGTTGCAGAGGCGGTTCACGCTGGCAACATTTACGCAAACCGAAACCAGATCGGGGCAATCGTGGGGTCCCAGCCCTTCGGCGGTGAAGGGCTTTCCGGGACAGGGCCGAAGGCCGGTGGTCCACATTATCTGGCGCGGTTTACCCGGCAGCCCGCGGCGGAACATGAGGCGGCGCCCATGGCCGAGGCAAATCCCGACGCGATCGCGCAGGAGCTGTCCAAGACCGCAAAGGCCCCTGGAAAACCGCACTCAGAAATCCTTCCCGGCCCGACCGGAGAGCTTAACCGCTTGACCACGATGGCGCGCGCACCCGTGCTTTGTGCGGGGCCGGGACAGGCCGCGGCAGCCGCCCAGCGCGCGGCGATCGAGGCGCTTGGCGGTCGCGGCGTAGAAGTGGAGGGTCAACTGCGGCCCGAAACGCTGCAAACGCTCCCTGAGTTCAGCGGCATATTGTGGTGGGGCGATGAGGAGACAGCCCGAGGATATGCGGTCGCCCTGTCGAAACGCCCGGGGCCGATCGTGCCCGTGATCACCGATCTGCCCGACAAGGCGCATGCGTGCCTGGAACGCCATCTATGCGTTGATACGACGGCAGCGGGGGGCAACGCCGCCTTGCTTGCGGGTGAGGACCCAGTGGCCTCTGACGCCGTCCAATAGCTCGGCCAAATGCATCAGCCGCCGACGGGACGTCAAACCCCTCTAGCCTGACCGCAGCAACGCGCACAGTGTTTGGGCAGGGTCATTCCACCGCCGACCAGACCCGGCGTCCGTCGTGGTCATCTCCCCGGCACAGATCCATCTCAAGCTGGTACATGTCCGGTCGGTACAGAATGTCGATGCACTGAACCGGTTGGCCCGCATCAACACGCACAAGACGGCTCACTTTGAGCAAGGGTGCCCCCACAGGCACCATCAGAACCTGAGCGACAAGAGGACTGGCGGCTTGTGAGGTCACGCGCTGCCGCGCGGATGCGATGCGATGTCCCGAAGCCTCGATCAAGTGCAAGATCGGGTGTGCCGAAAGGCCAGTTTCGTCCAAGGTGCGACCGATGACGTCTGGCACGTAGCTCACAATATAAGAAAATGGTTCTCCGTTCCGAGACCGTCGTCTCTCGACCCGCTGTGTCTGGGCCGTTTCGGGCAGATTCATCAGCATCGCGATCTGTGCTGGCGGTGTCACATACTCAATCGACAGCACGTCGATGGACGTGGTTTCCGCGATGCTGTTTATGCCTTCCACAAGGCCGGCGAAGCCGTCGGCGTCCGGCGACACAGGAGGTCGATAGGATACTATCGTGCCCCGGCCTCTGTTTCGTATAACCATTCCCTCTTTGGCCAGGTCGTTCATCGCCCGCTTGACCGTTATACGCGAGACACCCAGCTCTTGGGCGATCACCGCCTCGCTTGGCAGGCGCTGGCCATATCGCAAGATCCCCGCAAGTATTCTGTGTCGAAAGTCCAGATAGATCTGGTGGTAGAGAGGGGTCGGATTGCTGGCATCTAGGCCTGAAAAACCGACCCCGCTCACGCTTGTGTTCCGGCTAGGGAGGCCGCTTCAGAGGGCGGCGCGAAATCAAGCGGCAAACCGGCATCAGCGACAAACCCGTAAAGCGGCGACCCCGGCAGGTCTGCGGCAAGGGCCTTGCGAACCTCGATCAGGGCCGGAAGGTCGATGTCCGTCGCATGACCCATCGCCTCAAGCATGAAGACCAGATCTTCGGTGACGATATTGCCGCTGGCCCCCGGCGCGAACGGACATCCCCCAAGGCCGCCAAGCGACGCATCAAGCGTGGTCAGCCCGCATTCAAGTGCTGCAAGCGCGTTGGCAAGCCCAAGGCCACGGGTGTTGTGCAAGTGAACGCCCGTGATGTTGCCGGCTCCGACCGCCCTTTGCACGGCGGTCACGCGGCTGCGGATCATGCCCGGGTCGGCATAGCCGGTGGTGTCGGACAGCCCAACCTCGCTTGCCCCCGCCTCCATCAACCTCTCGGCCAAAGCGACGACGGTTCGTTCCGGCACATGGCCTTCCATCGTACAGCCGAAGGCCGTCGCGACGCCAACCTCGATACTAGGGCGCGCGCCCTCGGGCTGATCATCGACAAGCGCCCGGATGGCGCGCACCTCTTCGATCATCTGGTCATGCGTGCGGTTCACGTTGTTCCGCGAATGGGTTTCACTGGCCGAAACCGGAACCGACAGCTTGTGCACCCCGGCGGCGACGGCGGTCTGGGCGCCGCGCAGGTTTGGCACCAGAACCGCGACGCACAGGCCCGGAATACCCAGCGCAAAGTCGACCAATGCGGCGGTGTCCTGCATCTGCGGAAGGCGTTTGTAATTCACGAAGGACCCAACCTCGATCTCTCGCACCCCCGCCGCCGCCTCGGCCGCGACCCACCGTTTCTTGATGTCCAGATCCACGAGGAAATCGAGGCTTTGCACACCGTCGCGCGGACCAACTTCGCTGATCGTGATCATTGGGACTTCACTTCAATATAAACATAATGGTATGTCTTTATATCATTTAACGCACCAAGACAATCGGAGCAGGCATCGCATGGCGCAACTTGATGGGGTCCGTGTCCTGGAATTCT
This sequence comes from Paracoccaceae bacterium, assembly GCA_013042605.1. Classification (GTDB taxonomy): domain Bacteria; phylum Pseudomonadota; class Alphaproteobacteria; order Rhodobacterales; family Rhodobacteraceae; genus JABDPT01. Next base: position 12,547 of record JABDPT010000130.1, on the reverse strand, counting down.
CACACATGGTCATGGGACCCACGGTGGGCATGATTCTTGGCGATCTGGGTGCTGAAGTCATCAAGGTCGAGCCCCTTGAAGGCGATAAGACCCGGCGGCTGCCGGGCTCGGGCGCGGGATATTTCGCGATGTATAACCGCAACAAGCGCAGCATCACCGTCGATCTGAAATCGAAAGAGGGAATGAAGGTCATTCGCGAACTTCTTGCCCGGTCGGACGTGCTGATCGAGAATTTCCGCGGTGGCGCGCTTGATAAGCTCGGGCTTGGATATGACGCGGTTCGGGCCATCAATCCGGCCATCGTTTACCAGTCCTGCAAGGGGTTCCTCTCAGGTCCTTACGAAAACCGCACGGCCCTTGATGAGGTCGCGCAGATGATGGGCGGGCTGGCCTATATGACGGGCCCGACCGGGCGCCCGCTGCGCGCGGGGGCGTCGGTGATCGACGTGACCGGTGCCCTGTTCGGCGTCATCGGCGTATTGTCAGCCCTGCTGGCGCGCAAGGACACCGGCGAGGGCGCAAATGTGCGGGCCTCGCTTTTTGAGACGACCGCGTTTCTTGTCGGACAGCATATCGCGCAAGGCGCGGTCACCGGCACCCCTGCCCCGCCGATGCCAGAGCGTATTTCGGCTTGGGCGGTCTATGACGTGTTCGATACCTCGGACGGGCAAATCTTCGTCGCCGTAGTCAGCGATGGTCAGTGGCAAAAACTCTGCGCGGAGTTTGACCTGAGCGATTGGGCCGATATCCCGGACCTGGCGCAAAATCCCGGTCGGGTGGCACGGCGCGACCGGATCATACCGCATCTGCGCGCGGTCTTCGGCGCGCTCAGCACCGCCGAACTCAGCACCCGGGTCGAAAGGATCGGCCTGCCCTTTGCGCCGATCCGCAAGCCTGACGATCTGCTGGAAGACCCACACCTGTCCGCCCACGGCCTGCACGAGATGGAACTGCCCGATGGCACGCGCGTGCGCCTTCCTGCGTTGCCGCTGGAGATCGATGGTGAACGCCCTGCCCTGCGCCGCTCTCCGCCGGGAATCGGGGCCGACACGGATGAGGTCTTGTCCTGGCTCGGCATCGATCCGGCAGGCCCCGCGCAAGGCTGACGATGCCAAGCCACACTCCCGCCCGCAGCGGATGTGTTTTCGGGATGACCCCCTAGCTGAGTTCCTTCAACAGCCAATCCGCGCGTTCCAGATGGGTCTTCGCGATGCCAAGCTTTCTTTCCAATCGAGCCTTCTTCTCGGCCGACGTTGCGGACGCGATCTCGGCCTCAAGCTCATCGGACTTCTTTTGAAGCTTTTCCAAAACCTTTTCGACATGGCTTGGCTTGATCTTGCTCGCCTTGCCGCCTTCAAGGCGATCGTTGTATTCGTCCACTTTCGCTGCAAGTTTTTTCAAACCCATCTGCGCTTCTCCGATCCGGTCCCGGGGGCTGACCCTGGCTACGTTTCATGACGTTCTCGTGACGGTTCGCTATGGCATCCGCTCTGCCGGCCGCGCGTTCTTGTCATCCGACGCCTCATCAATTTCCTCATCATCAAGCGACAGGATGCGTTCCACTTCGGCCATCGCACTGTCACGTTCGATGAAATAGCTTCGCGCCGCTTCGATCAGGTCACGCATGGCCCCATAGGCGTAACCAGAATCGTTCAGAAACGATGTCGCGGCGGTCGCGCTTAGGTCACCGGTTCGGATAAGCGCGTCAACACGTTTTGCGGTCGACCGCGAGGCGGCCTCGATCTCGGCACGTTCCTGATCGAGCCAAAGCGCGCTGCGATCTTCGGGCGCGGCAAGACTCAGGTTGCGGATCTGAACCGCAATGCGGGCAATCTCGGTACGCAGGCCGTCATAAAGTTCGGTGACGACACCCTGTGGCCGGGTCGTGTATCGAAGCACGTTCTTGCGCAGGTGCTTGACCGACTTCACGGCCTGTACGATGTCGCTTGCGACGTCGCGCAACGCATAAACGCGTTCGGAAATTTCCGGGTCAAGCCGCTTTGCACCGGCCCGGGTCGTGAATTCCACAATGGCCGAGTAGAGCGTTTTCACACGGCGTTCATAGCCTTCGTCCAGATCGAGTTCGAACGCCCGCCGGCTTCTTCGCACCGTTCGTTCGATGTCATCCGTCGAAAATATCTGTTCGCGGTGCAGGTTCAGGCCGTGCAGGATCAACTCTGATGCATTCTCGTATAGATGCAGAACTTCCTTGCGCAGCGCGATTTCCATCGTTTGCGGGAACTCGTCCACAGCCTCGTTCAGGAAATGCGGTCGGCTCACATCCGGCACTGGTTCGACGATCCGGTTTTCAAGGAAAGTGATGAGCCGTGTCAGCATCGGCAGCATCAGGCCAACGCCCAGAACGTTGAAGATCGTATGAAAAACCGCGAGTTTCATCGGGTAATCCGTAGGAGCGATGCCCGCCATGGCGCTGATCCAATCGACCGCTTCACGCAGTGGCGAGATCAGGATCAGTGCCACAAACGCCGTGGCGGAATTGAAGATGAGATGGGCAAGCGCCAGCCGCTTGCCCTGAAAATTCGCGCCGAGCGCGCCGATAATGGCGGTGATCGTGGTGCCGATATTCGCACCGATGGCCAGTGCCAGCGCATTCTCATAGCTGATCTGCCCGGCGGCGAGGGCCGTCAGGATCAGCACCATCGTGGCATGGCTGGACTGCATGACCACGGTGGCGAGAGTTCCGATCAGGGAATAGATGAAGAGACCCAGCACACCAGACAGGGCAAACCGTGTCAGGTCGATCTGGTCCTTGAAGGCATCGAACCCCTCTTTCATGTGGTGGATGCCCAGAAACAGAAATCCGAGACCGCCCAAGGCAAAGCCGACGCCGCGCAGCACCTTGGCCTTCTGGAACACCAGCACGATACTGAGGGCGATCATCGGCATCGCATAGGCAGCAATGTTGACCTTGAGACCAAGCCCTGCGACCAGCCATGCGCCGGTCGTCGTTCCGATATTCGCCCCGAAGATGATGCCGACGCCACCGATCAGGGAAATCAGCCCGGCGCTGAGAAACGAGATGGTGATGACCGAGACAAGCGAGCTTGACTGCAACAGCGTGGTCGAAAGGATCCCGAAGGTGATGGCGCGCGGGGTCGATCCTGTCGCCCGTTCCAGAAGCTTTTCAAGCGTGCCGCCACCGAAGAGCTTGAAGCCGTCTTCAAGCATCAGCATGCCGAAAAGGAAGATCGCCACACCGGCCGCGACTTCCTGAACATCCGGACTGAACCAGAACGCGAAAAGCAACGCCGCGATGGCGACGGGAAGATAAAACCGGGTCATTTAGGCGGACCGGCTGAACCGTGACCGACCGTGCAGCTGCAAATGGATATGCCATTCCAGCCGACCGGCCTCGAAAGACCACCCTCCGCGCACCGGTCGAGACCGCCGAGGCGCGTTATCCAAAAAAAGCGTTGCACAACAGAAACATATCGACTGCGGAAAGTGCTGTCTTTGATACGCCTCATATCAGGTTCGCCCCGCGTCACGAAGATCGCGCGTCTAACGCATGTCCATGGGGGAACTAGGCTGTGCTGAGAACCGAAAACATCGAAAGCGCTGTTCAACGAAACCGAGACGAGCTTTTTCGCTTCGGAACGGCGTTGATCTTCATCGTCGGCATTATGCTCTTCACCATCGTGCGCACCGATGGCGGCATTGACGGCACGCTTCTGGTCGTCGCGGCGATGATCGGCGGTTACATGGCGATGAACATCGGTGCCAACGATGTCGCCAACAACGTCGGCCCGGCGGTCGGTTCGCACGCCATCACCCTGACCGGGGCAATCGTGATCGCGGCGTTTTTCGAAGCGGGTGGCGCGCTGGTCGCTGGCGGGGATGTTGTCGGAACCATCAAAAGCGGCATCATCGACCCCGATCTCGTGGCCGATCGCGATACGTTCATCTGGCTGATGATCGCCGCCCTGCTTGCCGCCGCTGTCTGGTTGAATTTTGCGACCGCCGTGGGCGCGCCTGTATCCACAACGCATTCCATCGTCGGTGGCGTTCTTGGGGCCGGGATCGCGGCCGCGGGTTGGAACATTGCCGACTGGTCGGTCGTGGGCAAGATCGCAGCAAGTTGGGTGATCTCACCGCTGATGGGCGGTCTGATCGCCGCGGGCTTTCTTTATTTAATCAAGCGAACCATCACCTATCAAAACGACGTGCTGGGCTCTGCCAACCGCATGGTTCCGGTGTTGGTTGCCATCATGGCCTGGGCCTTCTCAACCTATCTGATGCTGAAGGGCGTCAAAAAGATCATCGCGGTGTCCTTCCCAAGTGCGGTGCTGATTGGCGTGCTTCTGGCCATTGTGGTCTTCTTGATGATGCGGCCCTATATCGCGCGGCAAACGGCCAAACTGGAAAACCACAAGACAAGCGTGAACGAGCTTTTCACCGTCCCGCTGATCTTTGCGGCCGCCCTGCTGAGCTTTGCGCACGGCGCCAATGACGTCGCCAACGCCGTGGGACCGCTTGCCGGGATCAACGATGCCATTATCGGCGGGGGCGTTTCCACCAATGCCGCGATCCCGCTTTGGGTGATGGCGGTTGGCGCGATTGGGATTTCTCTTGGTCTTGCCCTTTATGGTCCGAAACTGATCCGGACCGTCGGCAGCGAGATCACGGAACTCGACAAGATGCGGGCCTTCTGCATCGCCATGGCCGCCGCGATAACGGTGATCATCGCATCGCAGTTGGGATTGCCTGTAAGCTCGACCCATATCGCCGTGGGCGGTGTCTTCGGGGTCGGATTTCTGCGCGAATACATCAAGTCGAGCTATGCCCGGATGCTCAATGAGATCCGGGAGCACCACGTTGATCAGGAGCCCGAGGCCGTCGACGCCTTTCTGGAGAAATTCGAGGCGGCGGACGTGGCAAAGAAGGGCGAGATGCTGCGTGCAATGAAGTCACAAGCCGCCAGCGACCGCCTACTGGGCAAACAGGAAAGACGCGGCCTCGGGCGTGTGCACAGGGTCGAACTGGTCAAGCGCAACCTCTTGCTGCGCATCGCCGCGGCTTGGATCATAACGGTCCCGCTCGCCGCCGTTCTCGCGGCAATGTTCTTCTTTATGATCAGGGGGATGCTGCTGCCATAGGGACATCTCCGTCGGTTGCGATTGGCCCGCTTTTGGCCCCGGCAAGGGCGGGCAAGGCGCACCTTCAGAGCGTGACCCTGCCTTGTTTTATGTTGCGAAATCCATGCAAGAAGCGCCATATTTGGACGGGCGACGGATGACGATCCCTGGGGGCCCATACCAATGTGGAGCGTTTTGCATCGGACAACCCGGGACTCGAATTGAAGAGGAGCGACCAGGATGAAGGTGATGATCGCGTTTGCAACCGTCGAAGGACAAACGGAAAAAATAGCAGGCTTCGTCGAGGAAGAGCTTCGCAAAAACGGCCACGAAGTATCGGTGGTGAAGGTGACGCATGAAGGCCAGACGCCCGCGTTCGAGGATTACGACAAGGTGATCCTTGCCGCATCTGTCCACGAACGTCGCCACCCGAAATCATTCGAGGTCCTGCTGGCGAGTCAGAAAGAGATGTTGGCGAACAAGAGCACCCTCCTGCTCTCGGTCAGTTTGAAAGCAGCGTTCGAAGACGGTCTGGAAGAAGCTCAGGACTATGTCGACGAAATGAAACTTCGGACCGGTTTCGAGCCGGACAAAGAGGCCCTTGTGGCAGGTGCGGTCAGAAGCAGCAGTTATGACTATTTCCAGTCGCAGGTCGTGACGCACGTCCTTCTGGGCGAGCATGGGCACGACTCCCGTGGGCGCGAGCAGGAATTCACGGACTGGGAAAGGCTTACTTCGATCACCAAGGAGTTCGTCGAAGCCTGACCGTTATTCCGGCGGCTTTCACGACGGGTCGAAAGGCAAACCAAGAAGTTTGGGAACCCAAGGACGTCTATCGCGTTTATCCTCCAAGCCTTGCGAAAGGAGGGTACCGTGGACGGTTCATTTTTTATTATTGGTCTCGGCATGCTTGGTCTTGTTTCCGCCGCCGTTTACCTTCTGACCGGCAAGACGGGCGACGCGCCCGACCGGTCGGATCGTGGTACGGGCGAGGACTGATTGTTCGAGCATTCGTCATTGAAATCCGGCTTCTGGGCCACTCCACAGAGTGTGACCGTTTCCTATGGGCGTTGACCAGACAGAATTCATCTTCCGCGTTCTGATCGCCGCAGGATGCGGCCTGCTTGTCGGGATCGATCGCGAGATCAAGAACAAGCCGCTTGGTGCGCGCACCTATATTCTGGTGGCCGCTGCCTGCGCAGCATGGGCGATGCTGACCATCAACTTCGCCATCCAGTCAGCACAGTCTTTTCCGGACCTGAACGCCGATCCGACCCGCCTTATCCAAGGGCTCGTCGGCGCCATCGGCTTTCTTGGGGCCGGGGCGATCATCTCAACAAGCGAAGAGGGACGTTTGCGCGGTGTGGCCAGCGGCGCGGCCATCTGGGGTGTGGGCGCTGTCGGTGTGGCGTGCGGCTTGGGGTATTTCATCGAGGCGCTGGTGCTGTCCGCTCTCTTTTTCGTCGTGCTCAACGCCTATGATTTTCTCGCCGATCGCGTCGACAGGGAAAAATAAGCGGAACAAACGGACCGTCTCGGATGTTTACGATGTGAACAGTAGGAGAGAAAAATTGTCCGCCAACAACACCAACCTGGAAAAGCAGACCCGTCGCCACCGTCCGGCGCTGATCGGAATCGCGGCGTCCGTGGGCGTCGCCGCAGTGATGTTCTTCATCTTTTTGACCTACGCCACTGATCCGGACGATACGCCGTTCGACGTCAATCAGGCGGCCCCGGCGACCAGCGACTAAGGCTGCGTTAGCGATGACCACCGATTTACCCGATGACCCGGAGTTCAAGCGCCTTGACTGGATGGCCACGACGCTGGACAGCCGGTTCCGTATCCCGGGCACGCGGATCAGGCTTGGCTGGGATACGCTGATCGGTCTTGTTCCGGGCGTCGGGGATCTAGCGACACTCGTGCCGGCCGCCTGGATCCTGTTCGAGGGGTATCGTCTGGGCGCACGGCGTCGGGTTCTTCTACGCATGGCCGTGAACACGCTTGCCGATACGGCCGTAGGGTCGGTACCTGTGATTGGCGATATCTTCGATATCGGGTTTAAGTCTAACCGGCGCAATGTGAAGCTTCTGAGATCGGATTTGGCTGCGCGGTATGGCGGCGCCAAGTTACCGCAAAGTGGTGCCCACAGCGCATCCTGACGGACCAGGGGCAAAGTGTTCTGAAGTGGCGCAGATGCTTGATCGGAGCGGTCTATTCCGCCTGCCTTTCCTCACTCAGCAAATCGCCGCTTGCATCCGCAGAGTTCCGCTCCCGCTCGACCGCCTCGTCGGTTGCGTCGGCGATCTGTTCAGGGTCCGCAGCGCTGGGCAGCGGCGTGTCGGGCGGTGGAGACTGCGACGGGACCTCTGACGCGCGTTCGGCAGGTAACGTCCGAAGCGCGTTGCGATCATCGATGCGCAGCCGGTAAATCGGCTCTGGCAGACCAAACCCACGCGTTTCCAACGCCGTCTTCACCATCCGGATCGCCTCGCCACGACCCTTCATGAAGTCGGACCGTGTTTGATCTACCCAGGCAGCAAATGTCAGCAGGACGTTTGAGTCCCCCACCCGCTCGATCCACGCCGAAACGGGCGGGTTCTCGAGAACGAAAGGAAGCTTCTCCAACGCCTCTGTCCCGATTGCGAGTGCGGCGGCAAGGTCTGCATCCGCATCAACGCCCAGCTCGAATGTGAAGCGGCGATTTGGGTCGCGGGTGAAGTTCACGATCCGCCCTTTGAAGACCGTCGCATTCGGGATGCGGATTTGGTTGCCATCGGGTGAGATCAGGATCGTGGCGCGCGACGTCAGCCGTGCAACGCTTCCCATGTCGCCGGCGATTTCGACGAAATCGTTCGGCCTGAAAGGCTGGCGCAGGCTGAGCAGAATCGAGGCAATGAAGTTCTCCACCGTGTCGCGCACGGCAAACCCCAAAGCCAGGCCGACGACCCCGGCCGCGCCGAGAACCGCGCCCAAAAGCGCCGTCGCGTTCATTATATCTAGCGCCACGACGATGCCGAGCACGACGAACACGATCCGCGCGACCGCCCGGTAGACGTCTGCAATAAAGCTGTTGGGGGCAAGCCGGTGCCAGATTCCAATTCGCGTGGTCAAAATCCATCCCAGCACCGCGATGGTCAGAAACACCGATACGGCGACAAGAAAGATCGGGGCATTGGCAAGAATGTTGCGGCCACGATCCACCAGGCGGTCGACGGCGGGCTCAAGTCGCTCTTCAAGGCTCGCGCTGATTTCGGTGTTGTTTTCGATCGCGACCACACCGGTGACGCGGTCGACGATATTGGTCAATTCGTCCTTCTTTGTATTGTCCAGAACCTGCCCGGTCAGCGTAACGACCCCACCCGTGACCGATACAGAAACGGCCCCGAAGCCGTCGATCTGGCCAAGAAGGGTCCTGATGCGATTGCGTATCTCGGTATCGGAAACGGCTGCGTCCCCCACCTCGATAGCGCTGTCGGTCTGCACGGGGTCGCTGGCGGTTTGGGCCAAGGCGGGCGCACCGACTGCGAAAGTGAGGATCAGGAGGATCAGGGTGAGTGCTGGGACGCGCATGGCTTTGATCGGTCTTTTTTACAGGCTGTTGGGTCAGATTGTTTTGAGAAGCCGGGTCACCGCGGCCTTACTCGAACCACTCGCATGATCGCGCAGGCGCGAGAGAAGCGATTTCACGTGGTCGATCACAAGCTCGTCGGTCTTGGCGTAGGGAAGACTTGCCGCGAAAGACGCATCCAGCAATTCGTCGAAACCGAAGGTGGGAACGTTGATAAGGGGATGCTCGCCCATTTGCTTATCGTTTTGTGCCTTTTGAACAAGTCCGGCATAAAGCCAGTTCAGGCAATTGATGGCCGTGAACGGGTCATTCACCCCGGGTGACAAGGCGCGGGCGACCATTTCGACAAGCTGCTGGGCAAGAAAGGCGCTGTTCTGGTCTTCGGTCGGACCGTCGCCCAAGGCAACCGTGTCTGCCAACGCATCTTTGGTCGCGGCCGATACGTCACTCGTGGCGATGGACACGATTGGGTCGCAGAGCGTCACAAAGGTGCCCGGCAACCGGATGAGCGTAACCTTCGCCTCGTGTTCCTTGGCGATATCGACCATGCCCGCGATGTCGACGGTCTGAATATAGCCAGTCGATCTTGCGAAGATTTCCGTTGCCGGGGCGCTTGCCGATGTCCTTGGTTCCGGTCCACTTGGCTCCGGCAGCTTGAGGTCATTTGATGCAGCCGCTGCGCAAAGCCTGCGCCCAAGGCTTGCCGTGATCCGCGAGACATTTATCGTTTCGGGGATGTGGTGGACGAAGTAAATCATCGTCGCCACCGCCATCAGGGCCAGAAGGATAGCCACCCACAACGAATATTGCGGGACGAAGACCACCGTGTCGCCACTCCCGCCGCTTTGCACTTCTCGCAGCACCAAAAGGGCATAGACGAAGGTCGAAATGAGGATACCGAGGCTCCACTGATTGCCTCTGTCCCGCATGAAATTGCCGATCAGGCGCGGCCCGTATTTCCCCGAAGCGAAGGACACCGCGACGATCGTGACCGAAAACATGACACCGGCGACACCGATCACTGCGGTGGCAATGACCGACAAGACCGCGCGCGCGCCGTTCACCTGCGTATCGAGCATGAAGTCCGGCAAGCTCACCGGCAATCTTGCCGGATGTCTGTCGACCCATGACAGGGCAAGCGCAAGAAATATGGCAACCACAACAAGCAAAGCCGGGATGAACCAATAGCTCGCGCGAATGTCCAACGCCAGTTTCAGCAGCAGCGCCGTGGGGATACGCATTTACGCCGCCTTATGTTGAGTGTGCAAAGGGAACGTCTCTTTAAGAGTAAGCTTTCGGTACGGGAAAGGGATCTCCATGCCCGCCTTATCCGACGCGCCCTTCACGGCAGCGACCACTAGATCACGTGTGGCGCGGAAATCGATAGGGCGAGATCCTGTCCGTCTCGCGCCTTTGCAATCGACAGGGCTTTGCGCAAATATCTCAACCTCCTTCATATTGTTGCGCGCGTTGTCGACGGTCTTACAACACGCAACACCGCAAATGATCGTCGTGCGGCGCTGGTCACGGTTGCTACTCGCCGCCATCCGCGTTCCCCAATACGTCCCAAGTGTTGAGTTGAGCGTGTCGAGCATCGTTTCCCAGGTCATGTCCTGTATCCTTGATAACCTACGACAACGCCCAGACGGGTCGAAAGTTCCCGGCGCTTACGGAACAAACCATCGCCCGCTGGCGTTTGACTTGTCAAACGACAACCGGAGACAGTGATGAATTCCCGACCGCACGACCAGACTGACAGCGACCTTGGGGCCGAGGAAGAGGCCATCGAACAGGCAGGCAAGCTTGCCCCGAAATTGATCTACGAAGTCATTCGGCGCGATGGGGAAGAAGAAATGGAGCGCCCGCTGAGCGCGCTTTTCTGGTCGGGCATCGCCGCGGGTATATTGATCAGTTTGTCGGTCTTGGGTGAATCGATCTTTCGCACCTATTTGCCCGACGCCGCGTGGCGGTATCTGCTTGAGAACGTGGGCTACAGCCTTGGCTTTCTTGTTGTCATCCTTGGCCGGATGCAGCTTTTCACCGAGAATACGATCACCACTGTCCTGCCGGTCATGGCCGAGCCCACGCGGGCGAATTTCCTGTGTTCGGCGCGGCTGTGGGGGGTCGTTCTTTTCGCCAATGTGATCGGTGCGTTTCTTGTCGCCGCCGTCTTTGTGTGGACATCCGCCATTCCCGACGCGCTGCGACCGGCCATCGAAGAGCTATCGCGCCACGCAACCGAATTTGCCCCAATGGAAGGCTTCATGCGCGCCATTCCGGCCGGTGTTCTGGTTGCGGCCATCGTCTGGATGTTGCCGCAAGCCAAAGGCGGCGAGTTCTGGGTCATTCTCACCTTCACCTGGCTGATTGCGGCGGGGGATTTCACGCATATCGTCGCCGGGTCGGTGGAAATGGCCTATCTCGCCCTGCAGGCGAAGATCGGTTTCGTGGACGCTGTCTTTGGCTTCTTCATCCCTGTTTTTGCAGGCAATGTCGTCGGTGGCACCGTCATCTTTGCCCTCTTGGCCCATAGCCAGGTGAAGGAAGAATTGGACCGTCGCGAAAAAAGATTGGAACCACATCGATAACAGCCGCGTTTGATTTCCAAGCGCGATAGAGGCAGCAATGCCGGATCGCATAACTCCAAGCCCGTCACGGGCGAACAAGATCACGCAGGCGCCGTTGCCTCGTCGTGATTACAGACGCAGGGCGGCCCTGACGCGGATGTGGAAACCTCTGCCTGGCGCTACTCCTTGATGAATTGGGGCCATGATCCACTGAAGGAAGAAAGCTGATGTCATCCGCTGAAAAGAGCGATCCCGAGCTTTGGGAAAAGGTGAAAGACGAAATCACCAAGGGCGATAAAGGTGGCGAGCCGGGAGAGTGGTCGGCCCGCAAGGCGCAGATGGCCGTGCAGGAATACAAAAAGCGTGGCGGGGGCTATGAAGACGACGGCCCGGACAAGGACGAAACCGATCTGCATCAGTGGACGGAAGAGGACTGGGGCACGAAATCCGGCCGCGAGTCCGGCGACACCGGAGAGCGGTATTTGCCGAAGAAAGTACGCATACTTCTGACGGAGGATGAGTACGCGCGGTCAACGCGAAAAAAGGAAGGCGCGGACGATCAGTTCGTGGATCAGCCCGACGACGTCAAAGAAAAAGTCGCCCACATCAAGAAGAACGGGCCGACAAAAGACATGCTGATGGATCGCGCGCGGGACTTGGAAATCGAGGGCCGGTCCTCCATGACCAAAGACGAGCTTCTGGACGCCATCGACCGGGCGACCGACGAAAACGGGCGCGGCACCCGGTCGGTTGCGGCACTTGAGAACAAGACCAAGGACGCGCTTTACGAGATGGCGCAGGACCAAGATGTCAGCGGCCGTTCCGACATGTCGAAAGAAGACCTGATCGACGCCCTCAAAAGAGAGTAAGGCCCAGAGCTCCAGCAGTTTTTCGGCGCGGTTCAGTTGGCCCAGAAACGAACCCGACGGACCGAAACTACATGCGGATTTCCGCCGAATTCCCGGTCGTCCTGAAATTGATCGGAACCATTCAGCCGCACGCGAGTTAAGTAATGACAAAACCGAAGGAGGTTATCATGCGTTCCTCAATCATGGCATCTGTGATGATACTGGCGGCCGGGGCCGCTCTGGCAAGCGACACGCCCGTCAAGGACGTGGATGTCGAATTCGACCTGACCGCCGTTGAGAACGCCGAAGCTGCGCAGTTCTGGGCAGACCTCGAAAAGGATCTGGAGACGGCGATCATTACGCTGGTGGCCGACAGGCTTGCCGAGACCGGGTCCGAGATCAGTATCGATATCGACGAATTTTCAATGTCTAACAGTTTTGAGGCGGCTCTGGGTAGCGACTCGGTG
>JABDPT010000126.1 GCA_013042605.1 Paracoccaceae bacterium | reverse complement strand
CCGCATGTGACGTTCTTCCTGAACGGCGGCAAGGAAACGCCCGAGATCGGCGAAGACCGCTATATGGCGCCTTCACCCAAGGTCGCGACCTATGATCTGCAACCCGAGATGTCGGCGGGCGAAGTGACGGATCAGTTCGTGGCCGCCATCGGCGCGGGTTACGATCTGATCGTCACGAATTATGCAAACCCTGATATGGTCGGGCATACCGGCGATCTGGATGCGGCGATGAGGGCCTGTGAAGCGGTGGATGCCGGGCTGGACCGTGTTGTTGCGGCGCTTGAACGCGCCGGGGGGGCGATGATCGTGACCGCCGACCATGGCAATTGCGAAACCATGATCGACCCCAAAACCGGCGGACCGCACACTGCACATACGACGAACCCTGTGCCTGTGTTGCTGTTCGGCGGCCCCGATGGTGCGCGGCTAAGGGATGGGCGGTTAAGCGATCTTGCGCCGACGCTTCTTGATTTGATGGGGCTTGAGTTGCCCGAAGAGATGACCGGGAAAAGCCTGATCACCCCATGATCCGAGCGTTTGTTTTTTGTCTGGTCCTGCTTGCCCCGGCGGCCTGCCCTGCGGCGACCGATCCGGTCACGGCGGCCGAGGATGCCGCAGCGATGCTGGCCGACGCGGCCGGTTTGCTGACTGCGGCCGATGGTGCGGGTGATCGGGTCGCAGCGCTGACAGACACCATCCAGGCATATGAGGCCGGACTGGCGGCCATGCGCGACGGGTTGCGACGCGCCGCCCTGCGCGAACGCGCGATCAAGGCCGAGTTCGACCGACAGTCCGAGACGTTGTCGGAATTGCTGGGCGTCCTGCAGACGATGCAGACATCGCCGGAAACGCTTTCGCTTTTGCATCCTTCCGGCCCGGTGGCGACCGCGCGCGCCGGGATGATCGTGGCGGATGTCACCCCCGCGATTGAAGGCCGGGTGCGGACACTGAAAGCCGCGCTTGATGAGATCACCGATCTACGCCGCGTTCAGGAAAGCGCGATTGAAACCCTGCAAGACGGGCTTGATGGCGCGCAAGCGGCGCGCACCGCACTGAGTCAGGCAATTTCCGACCGGTTGCCACCACCCGACGCAAGCGCGACAGACGCCGCAACACTTCAGGCGTTGATCAACAGTGCCGACACATTAGAGGGATTTGCCGCCACACTGGCCACGGCCGGCCCCGTGGAAGGTGGCACCGACCGGGGTGATTTCGTTGCCAGCAAGGGCACACTTCCCCTACCGACCGCCGGAACAATCCTGGCTGGTTTCAACTCCGAAGATGCCGCGGGGGTCCGCCGGCCCGGTATCCTTCTGGCGACGACGGCACAGGCGCTTGTCACAAACCCGTGGCCTGCAACCCTGCGTTATCAGGGGCCTTTGCTAAGTTACGGCCAGGTCGTCATTCTTGAACCAGAGGCGGGGTTTCTGCTTATCCTGTCAGGTATGGCAGAGACCTTTGGCACGCCCGGGGACGTCTTGCCCGCAGGGGCGCCCATTGGTTTGATGGGCAGTTCCGCGCCCCAAGCACAACAGATTTTGATCGACAGTTTGGCGGGTGGTGGTCAAGATCGCCCCGAAACGCTCTATATAGAGTTGAGGCAAGGTGAGAATCCGCTGAATCCACAGGCGTGGTTCACCGCGGCAGCAGAATAGGACGCATCCGATGAAGAAGTTTTTGATGGCGGCAGTTGGAGGGACTTTGGCGGGGGTGATCATCACCACGCAGGTCGCTGGCCCGCTTTTGGCGCAAGAGGCCGGCAAGCGCGCGTCGGTCTATGAACAGCTTGACCTGTTCGGCGATATATTCGAGCGCATCCGCGCACAGTATGTCGAAGACGTCGACGAAGAAGACCTGATCGAAGCCGCGATCAACGGCATGCTGACCTCGCTTGATCCGCATTCCAGTTATCTGTCGCCCGACGATGCCGCCGCGATGCGCGTTCAGACGCGCGGAGAGTTTGGCGGACTTGGGATCGAGGTGACCCAGGAAGAGGGCTTTGTGAAAATCGTCGCGCCGATGGATGGCACACCAGCCGCCGACGCTGGCGTCGAAGCCGGTGATTTCATCACCCATGTCGATGGCGAAAGCGTTCTGGGTCTGACCCTGAATGACGCTGTTGAATTGATGCGCGGGCCGATTGGGTCCGAGATCGTCATTACCGTGGTGCGTGAAGGCGTGGACGACCCGTTCGATATTTCGATCATCCGCGACACGATCAAGCTGACTGCGGTCCGCAGCCGGACGGTAGGTGAAACCGTCGTGCTTCGGCTGACGACCTTCAATGACCAGACCTATGACAATCTGATGGATGGGCTTGAACGCGAGATCGAAGCAATCGGTGGATTGGAGGCCATCAATGGCGTCGTCATCGATATGCGCAACAATCCCGGCGGTCTTTTGACCCAGTCGATCCGGGTGTCGGATGCGTTTCTGGATGCCGGTGAAATCGTATCGACGCGGGGCCGTGACCCGCAGGATGGTGACCGCTTCAATGCCACGCCCGGGGATGTCATCGAAGGCAAGCCGATCGTGGTCTTGATCAACGGTGGCTCTGCCTCGGCCTCTGAAATCGTTGCCGGTGCGCTGCAGGACCATCGCCGCGCCATCGTCATCGGTACGAAGAGCTTCGGCAAGGGGTCGGTTCAGACGGTGATGCCGCTTCGGTCCGAAGGGGCGATGCGCCTGACGACCGCGCGCTATTACACCCCATCGGGTCGGTCGATCCAGGCGTTGGGAATTTCACCCGATATCATCGTACAGCAGCCGCCCCGTCGACCCGCCGAAGAAGGCACCGCTCCTGCCGGGCGGTCAGAAGCGGATTTGCGGGGCAGCCTCGACAATGACAGCCTGACCGAAGATCAGCGCCGCCAGATCGAGGCCGACCGCGCCAAGGCCGAAGCCGCCGCTGCATTGCGCAACGACGATTATCAGCTGGCCTATGCCATCGACATCCTCAAGGGTCTGTCGGCGCTTGGCCCGTCCGAAGACTAAGACACCGGCGGCGGGCGCCCGACGCGTCCGCCGCCCCCTTTCGCCATGACCCCCGAAAAGATCGCCGCCCTTCCCTATCGCCGATGCGTTGGCGTGATGCTGGTGAATGCCGCCGGCAAGGTCTTTGCCGGTGAGCGGATCGATACGCCGGGGGCCTGGCAGATGCCGCAAGGTGGCATCGATCCCGGCGAAACCCCGGGGGACGCAGCACTTCGTGAGCTTTGGGAAGAGACCGGCATTGCCGCCCACCACGTGACGGTCGAGGCGGAAACGCCCGAGTGGGTGTGCTATGACCTTCCCACCGATCTGGTCGGGAAAATGTGGAAGGGACGATACCGGGGACAGGAGCAGAAATGGTTTCTGCTTCGGTTCCACGGCGCCGATAGCGATATCGACATCGCAACCGATCACCCCGAGTTTTCCTCGTGGACATGGCTTGACCCCGGCGACATCGTCGACCGCATCGTCCCCTTCAAACGCGACGTTTATGCACAGGTCCTCAAAGCCTTCGCGGCAAACCTTTGACGCGGCTTTCCCTGCGCGCCGACCTTCTGTAAACCCGCGCCATGAAGCAAAAACTCGACACGCGCGCAATTGGTCTTGATGTAGGGCTGGCGTTTATCAAGTGGCTGACCGGCAAGGAAAACCTGCACTATGGGTTGTGGACCGGGCTTGACGTATCGGCGGGCAATCTTCGTGCCGCGCAAGAGGCCTATACCGACAAGCTCTTTGCGCTTTTGCCCGAGGGACCGCTGCGCATTCTGGACATCGGGGGTGGCGCGGGAGAGACCGCGGGCAAGCTTCTGGCGTTGGGGCATAGCGTTGAGATCGTGGTGCCTTCGGCGTTTCTGGCAGGGCGGTGCCGTGAGAATGCGCCGGGTGCGCAGGTGCATCAGATGCGGTTCGAAGAGTTCGAAAGCGACGCCAAGTTCGATCTCTGCCTCTTTTCGGAAAGTTTTCAGTATATTCCGCTGTCCGAAAGCCTCCCGAAATGCGCAGGCCTTCTTAAATCCGGAGGGCATCTGGTGCTGGCCGACTGCTTTCGATCCCAAGACTTCGGAAAGCGTGATCATTCCATTGTCGGTGGCGGTCATGGGATCGCAGAATATCGCAGCGCCGTGCGCGACAGCGCGTTCGAGCCGCTTTCAGAGGAAGATGTCACAACCGCGGTCGCCCCGTCCGTCGACCTTGAACAAGAGCTGTTCAACGTCTTCGGCCTTGCCATCACGCGGATCGACGACGAGCTATCGGCAAAGCGCCCGCGCGTGCGCTGGCTTGCCAATCGCGCATGGCGTCTGCTGGTCAGCGCGCGTCGCCGCGAACGGTTGACCCGACGCCTGACCGAACGCACCCGTACGGCAGACGTGTTCATCGCCAACAATATCTACCTGATGGCCAAGCTTCGCCTGACGGATTGAACCGGGCAAGCATAGGACTCCACATGAGAACAAAACGTGAATATACTCGCGACTCGCATGTTTACCGAGCTGAACATAACCTCGAACTTCACGTTCCTGACCGGCGGGTCGCATCCCGAGGAATACATGCGCCGTGCGGCCCTGCTGGGCATGTCCGCGATTGCGATTGCCGATGAAAACTCGGTTGCCGGGATCGTGCGTGCCCATACGCAAGCGCGCGAAATCGCGCGCGCCGTGCGGCTTCGGCGCGAAGTACCGCTGATCGGCCCGCCTGCCCCACCGGACCTGCCCAAACCGCCCAGCGCAGATATCTATAATGCCCCCCGCCTGATCCCCGCCGCGCGTATCGTTCTGACCGACGGGTTCACGGTGACGATGCTGCCGCGTGACCGCGCCGCCTGGGGCCGGATGTGCCGGTTAATCTCTGTTGGTCGGTTGCGGGCGGAAAAGGGCAGTTGCCAGTTGCGGATCGAGGATCTTCTGGAATGGGGCGCGGGATCGGAATTGCTGATTCATCCCGCACAAGGCAAGGGCTGGCAGGATACGGCAACGCGGCTGATCCGGCGCTTTCCCGATACCTGCCATCTGCTGATGGCCCCACGCTATGACGGGCAGGACAGCGCGCGGTTTGGCCAGCTGACGAAACTGGCGCAGGCGGTGAACATCCCGACAATCGCTTCGGCCAGCCCGATCATGCACCATGGCCGCCGGCGCCGCCTGACCGATGTGCTGACCGCGGTGCGCACCGGGCGCCGGGTCGATCAGCTTGGCCGTGCCGCGCTGGCCAATGCCGAACAGCGCCTGCGATCCGAAGAGGAAATGCGGCGCCTCTTCGACGGTTTCGACGACGCCGTGACCCGCAGCGCCGATCTGGCCGAACGTGTCACCTTCAGCCTTGATGAACTGCGCTATGAATACCCCTCAGAGGTGTCGGGCGATGAAAGCCCCGCCGCGCGGCTGAACCGTCTGGCGCAGGCCGGGCTGAAGTGGCGCTATCCCGCTGGCGCGCCCGAGGGCGTGAAAAAGATGCTGGCGCATGAGCTGGCCCTGATCGGCAAGCTGAACTACGAGCCCTATTTCCTCACCGTGCATGATGTGGTCGCCTTTGCCCGGTCACGCGGCATTCTGTGCCAGGGGCGCGGATCGGCGGCCAATTCGGTGGTCTGCTATTGCCTTGGCGTCACCTCTGTCTCGCCCGAGATCGGCACGATGGTCTTTGAACGCTTCGTCAGCGAGGCGCGCGATGAACCACCCGATATCGATGTCGATTTCGAACATGAGCGGCGCGAAGAGGTGATCCAGCACATTTACGAACGCTATGGCCGCCACCGCGCGGGGCTTTGCGCCACGGTGATCCATTATCGTGGCAAGCGGGCAATCCGCGAGGTGGGCAAGGCAATGGGGCTGAGCGACGATACGATCTCGGCGGTATCGTCCCAGCTTTGGGGATTCTTCTCGACCAAGGGGCTGGAAGATTCGCGCCTGCGCGAGATCGGGCTTGATCCGGCAGACCAGCGGCTGAAGCAGACGATGGAACTGATCTACGAGGTGCAGGGCTTTCCCCGCCATCTGTCACAGCATGTCGGCGGCTTCATCATGACCGAAGGGCGGCTGGATGAACTGGTGCCGGTGGAAAACGCCACGATGGAGGATCGCACCGTCATCCCGTGGGACAAGGACGATATCGACAGTCTGGGCATCCTGAAGGTCGATGTGCTGGCGCTGGGCATGCTGACCTGCATCCGCAAGGCGTTCGATCTTATCGGACGCCACCACCAGATCGACTATTCGCTGGCCACCCTGCCGCCCGAGGATCCGGCGGTTTACGACATGCTTTGCAAGGCCGACAGTCTGGGGGTGTTTCAGGTCGAAAGCCGCGCGCAGATGAACTTTCTGCCGCGCATGCGCCCGCGCTGTTTCTACGATCTGGTGATCGAGGTGGCGATCATCCGGCCGGGGCCCATTCAGGGCGATATGGTCCACCCCTATCTGCGCCGCCGGAATGGGGAGGAAGAGGTGTCGTTCCCGTCCGATGCGTTGGGCCGCGTGCTTGGCAAGACGCTGGGCGTGCCGCTGTTTCAAGAACAGGCGATGCAGATCGCGATCATCGGCGCGGGCTTCACGCCGGAAGAGGCGGATCGGCTGCGCCGCGCGCTGGCCACGTTCAAGAAACACGGCAATGTCAGCGAATTTCGCAGCCGGTTCATGAAAGGCATGGCGCAAAACGGCTATGATGCCGAGTTCGCCGAGCGCTGTTTTTCGCAGATCGAGGGGTTCGGGTCCTACGGTTTTCCCGAAAGCCATGCGGCAAGTTTCGCCTTGCTGGTCTATGCCTCAAGCTGGCTCAAGCACCATCACCCCGGTATTTTCGCCTGTGCGCTGCTGAACTCGCAACCCATGGGGTTCTACGCCCCCGCCCAGATCGTGCGCGACACGCGCGAGCATGGGGTCGAGGTGCGGCCGGTCTGTATCAACGCGTCGTTCTGGGACAATGCGATGGAACCCGATGGTCAGGGCGGGCTGGCGTTACGGCTGGGGTTTCGGCAGATCAAGTCGCTGCGCGAAGAGGACGCGGCCTGGATCACGGCGGCGCGTGGCAACGGGTATCGCAGTGTCGAAGACGTCTGGCGGCGCGCCGGGATCGACCCGCGTGCGTTGCGCAAACTGGCCGAGGCGGATGCGTTTTCCGGCCTGCCAATTCCACGGCGCGAGGCGTTGTGGGCCGCGCGTGCGCTGAACGCCGACAAGCCCCTGCCGCTTTTTGCCGGCGATCTTGATGGAGAAGGGATCACCGAGACCGCCGCCATCCTGCCGAAGATGACCGAGGGCGAAGAGGTTGTAGAGGATTACGTGGCCATGCGGCTGACGCTGCGCAAACATCCCATGGCGTTTTTGCGGGCGCGGCTGACACCGGGCCACGATCGGCAGGCCGCCGTAGAGACGCCGCGCAAACCCGCGCGGGACGGGTTAGCCCGCGCCACGGGGTTGATGCGTACCGATGCCTGGGGCGCGGGCAAAAGCGGCACCGATGGCGCACCGCCGCGCGGATGACCCGGCGTGCCGCCGGGAAATTCAGCCTCCGGCGGGGATATTTTTAGCCAGAAGAAGTAACCCGGCATTAACCATGAACTGTCATTGAATTTGAGCGGTACAGGCGGGGACGCCGATGACCGCGCCAGGAGAAGCACCCCATTCCGACCCCTCGGTTTGGGGTGTGGACCCGTCCGCTTCTTCTGGCCGTAAATATCCCCGCCGGAGGCAAGAATTCTATCTGAGCCTGCGCAGGATCTCATAGCTGGCGTAACCATCCGGTGTCATGCCCACCGACCGCTGAAAGGCCCGGATCGCCGCGATGGTGTTGGGGCCGATGATCCCGTCCACCCCTTCGGTATCGAAGCCCGCGCGGGTCAGACGTTGCTGCATTTCCTGCTTTTCATCGAACCGAAGCGGCCGATCACCCACCGGCCAGGACGCGCGAATAGGCGGACCCCCGGCGATGCGATCCGCCAGATGGCCCACACCGATGACATAGGCGTCGGCCGCGTTATAGCGTTCGATGACGTGGAAATTGTCAAAGATCATGAAGGCCGCTCCCTGCGCACCGGCAGGCAGCAAGATGGATGCGCGCCCGTAATCCGGCACCCGCGCGCCGCGCGCATCGCGCACGCCCGCCCGCATCCAGGCCGACACGGGTTTCTTGATGCGTTCACCGGTTTGCCCATAGTCGAACCCACGCGGCAGTTGCACCTCGAGGCCCCAGGGCTGCCCCTTCGTCCAGCCGAACCGCGCGAGATAGGCCGCGGTCGAGGCCAGCGCATCGGTTGGATCGTCCGACCAGATGTCGCGACGGCCGTCACCGCGAAAATCCTGCGCATAAGCCAGATACGATGTCGGGATGAACTGGGTATGGCCCATCGCGCCCGCCCAGGACCCGGTCATGTCGCGGGCCCGCACATCGCCCGCCTGCAGAATGCGCAGAGCCGCGATCAGTTGTTCTTCGAAAAACCGCCCGCGCCGGCCATCGAACGCAAGCGTCGCGAGGGCGGCGATGATCGGGGTATTGCCCTTATAGGCACCATAGGCGCTTTCCAGCCCCCAGATCGCGACGACCACTTCGGCCTCGACGCCATAGCGCGCCTCGATCTCGGCCAGAAGGCGGCGGTTGTCGCGCAGCGCCGCTTTCCCGTTCCGCACGCGCGTTTCCGACACGGCACTGTCGAGATATTCCCAAATCTGCTTGGTGAACTCTGACTGGTTTCGATCGCGCTGAATTACTTCGGTGTCGTAGCGCACGCCTTGAAACGCCGCGTCGAAGACGGCCGGGCGGATGCCCTGTCCGATCGCCCGACCCCGGAACCCGCCAATCCAACGCTCGAACGCGCGATTGGCGATCTGGGCAGAGGCGGTCAGGACAACCTCGGAAGACACGCGCAAGGCCGGTCGCGGGGATCGGTCGGGCGCGAAGGCATGTGCGGGCACGGATGCCCACGCCAGTATGAACGCCAAACCGGCGGCAACGGGCAGTCGCATGGGATCACCTGAGTCATGTTCTTGTTGGTCTGCTCTTGATCAGGATACCGCATCCCGGCCCATCGACAAAGATCAAACCGAAGGCACCGGCAAGCAATCGCTAACGGCGTTTGCGCGTGACTTTGCGCTTCTTGCCCGAACCACGGCGGGGCACGCCTGACTTGCGGCGCGAACGGCCCGCGCCCGATGGCAATTTTCGGTCTTCAAGCTCCATAAGTTCGAGCATCAGCCCCCCGGTCACCGGAACCGCTTCGGTCAGACGCACGGTCACACGCTGGCCAATCCCGATCTCAAGCCCGGTATCGGACCCCATGAGCGTTTGCTTCTCGCGGTCGAAATGAAAGAACTCGCGTCCGATCGAGCGGATTGGGATCAACCCGTCGGCGCCGGTTTCGTCGAGCTTCACGAAAGCCCCGAAACGCGCGATGCCGGAAATACGCCCGGTGAGCTCGGTTCCGACGCGTTCGGACAGGAAGGCCGCGAGATAGCGATCAGTGGTATCGCGTTCGGCGGTCATCGACCGGCGTTCGGTGTCAGAGATATGTTGCGCGGTGTCGTCGAGCCGCTCGATCTCATCTGCCGCAAGACCGTCCTTGCCCATGTCATGGGCCGCGACGAGCGCGCGGTGCACGACGAGATCAGCGTATCGGCGGATGGGCGAGGTGAAGTGCGCATAAGCCCGCAGGGCAAGGCCGAAGTGACCCAGATTGTCCGGCGAATAATAGGCCTGGGTCATCGACCGCAGGGTTGAAAGGTTGATCAGCTCGTCGTGGTCCGTGCCTTCCGCCTGCGCAAGAAGGGCATTCAGGTGGCGGGTTTGCAGGACCTGCCCCTTGGCCAGAACAAGGCCCGCTGACTGGGCGGTTTCCCGCAGGGCATCAAGCTTTTCCGGCGCGGGTTCTTCATGGACGCGGAAGAGGAGTGGCGTTTTCTTACGCGTCAACTCTTCCGCCGCCACCACATTAGCGAGAATCATGAACTCTTCGATCATGCGGTGGGCATCAAGCCGGTCCTTGAAATCGACCGACCGTACCGTGCCCGCGTCATCCAGAACGATGCGCCGTTCCGGTAGATCGAGATCAAGCGGTTGGCGTTTCTCGCGGGCCTTGGCAAGGGCGCGGTAGGCCGCGTAAAGCGGGGTCACAACCTCATCCATCAAGGGGGCGCAGGCGTCGTTGGGCGCACCATCTTCGGCGGCCTGAACCTCTTCATAGTTTAGTGAAGCGAGCGATTTCATCAGCCCGCGCTCGAATCTGTGACCAATCTTTTCGCCGCTCTCAGTCACTTGCATACGCACGGCAAGACAGGCGCGCTCTACCCCTTCGTGAAGGGAACACAGATCGCCGGACAGGCGATCGGGCAACATCGGCACGACACGGTCAGGGAAATAGGTTGAATTCCCGCGTTTGCGTGCCTCGCGGTCAAGTGCTGTGCCCGGTCGGACGTAATGGGCGACGTCGGCGATGGCGACCCAGATCACGTGACCACCGGGGTTCTTGGGGTCGTCATCGGCATGAGCCCAGCAGGCATCGTCGTGATCGCGGGCATCCGCCGGATCGATTGTGATCAACGGAAGGTCACGCAGGTCCCGACGGCCCGCCAGATCGGCGGGTTTCATCGTGTCGGCTTCGGCGATCACATCGTCGGGAAATTCGTCGGGTATACCGTGTTGGTGAATGGCAATCAGCGATACGGCGCGCGGGGCGGACGGATCGCCCAGCCGGGTCACGATGCGCGCGCGGGGAAGGCCAAGACGGTCTTTCGGGCCAGACTGTTCCGCTTCTACAAGTTCACCGTCCTGCGCGCCGTACATGGCATCGGTGGCCACGCGCCATTCACGTGCGACCCCCTTGTCGATAGGTACGATGCGCCCGCCTTCGGCGGTTCTGCGAAAAACCCCCAGCACCCTCTTCGGGTTGGTCCCGATGCGCCGGATAAGACGCCCTTCGTAGGCGTGGTCTTCCCCCTTTGTTTCGGTCAGCCGTGCAAGAATGCGGTCGCCTTCGCCCAGCGCGGGATCGGATGCGCGCGCAACAAGAAGGATGGCCGGTTCCGGCCCCTCGCCCTTCCATTCAAGCGGCCGGGCAAAAAGATCACCGTCACGGTTCGGCGGCAAAACCTGAAGCACCGAAACCGGCGGCAGCTTTTCGGGGTCGCGATAGGTCTTGCGGCGCTTTTGAAGATGGCCTTCGGCCTCAAGCTCTTTGAGCACTTTTTTCAACTCGATCCGCGCAGCACCCTTGATGCCAAAGGCCTTGGCGATGTCCCGCTTGGACGTTTGGGTGGGGTTGTCGGAAATCCACGCGAGAATTTCGTCTTTGCCGGGAATACGCGCCATGTCTTTGGGCTAGCATGAGCAAAGCCGGACGTCATGCGCAAAGGCGCAGGTTGGCGCAAATTCACAGATCGGTCACGTCATCCACATCGCGCAGCGTATCGGTGCGAGCAATGCGCAGCGCGCCAAGGCTTGTGACGGTATCAGACAGGGCATGCGGGCCAGACCAGCGGACATTACGAAAAAGGCTTGCCGAAATGCGCCCAACGCGTGAAAGACCGATCAGCCAATATCCACCGTCCGGCGCAGGGCCGATCACGGCATCGTTTCGGCCCAGCGCGGCGAAGGCGCGACTGATATGTGCGGACGAGACGGCCGGAATATCGGCACCGATGATCACCACCGGCCCGGGCGGCAGGTTTCGGAAAATCCGCGCCATGCGGTCACCAAGGTCCCCCTGCCCCTGCGGGATACGCGAAAGGTCCGCGGGCCAAACACGGCTTTGCATGCCGTCGCGGTCGGGGCTGACGGCAAGGATAAGGTCCCATCGCCCATCGCGCATTCGCCGAAGAAGCCGCGTTGTCTGATGGCGAAACCACCACGCCGCGGCAACCATTCCGATGTCCCGGCCAAGACGGGTTTTGACCCGTCCCGGCCGTGGCTCTTTAACCATGACGACCAGCCGTGGCCGGTATTCAGGCGAAATAGGCACGCAGGATCTGGCCGTATATCGCCTTGAGTTGATGAATATGCGCAACCTCGACATGTTCATCGACCTTGTGCATCGTCTGGCCGACCAACCCGAATTCGACCACCGGACAGTGAGTTTTGACAAAGCGCGCGTCAGATGTGCCGCCGGTCGTCGACATCACCGGGCGCAGACCGGTTTCTGCTTCGACCACCGAAGCCACAAGATCGGTCAACGCGCCTGGTGGGGTAACAAAGCTTTCGCCGGACACGGATATTCGCGTTTCGATCTGGGTCCCAGTTTCGGAGGCGACGGCGGCGGCGACCGCCCGCAGCCAGTCAGATAACGAGGTTGAGTCGTGCAAATCGTTGAAGCGGATATTCACCGTGGCACGGCACGTCGCCGGGATCACATTGGTCGCGGCGTTGCCGGTATCGATGGTCGTGACGACAAGAGAAGATGGCTCGAAATGCTCGGTCCCGTCATCGAGCGTTTCGCAGCTTAGCCGATGCGTCAGCTGGGCAATGGCCGCGACCGGGTTCTTCGCGCGGTGCGGATAGGCGGCGTGCCCTTGCACACCTGTGGCGGTAAAAAACGCGCTCATCGACCCGCGCCGCCCGATCTTCATCATCTCGCCCATGGTTTCGGGACAGGTGGGTTCGCCGACAAGGCAAACGGACATCGCCTCGCCCTCTGCCGCCATCCAGTCAAGCAGCGCGGCAGTTCCGTCCTTCGCGTCGCCTTCTTCATCGCCGGTTATCGCAAGGATGACCGCGCCATCGGGGGGCGTTTCACGAACGAAATCGGCCGCGGCACAGGCAAAGGCGGCCACGCCAGACTTCATGTCAGCCGCGCCACGACCCCACAGGCAGCCGTCGCGAATGTCGCCGGAAAACGGGTCGCCGGTCCAGTCGGCCACATCGCCCACCGGAACCACATCGGTATGCCCGTTGAAGCCAAACGTGCGCGCATGCCCCTTTGGCCCCCAACGCGCAAAAAGATTGGCAATGCCGGACCGGTCTACGCGGGTACAGTCAAAGCGCGCCGTTTCAAGCACTTCTTGCACCACGGACATCGCGCCACCGTCTTCGGGGGTCACGCTTTTGCATCGGATCAATCGGGCGGAAAGGTCAACCGGGTCTGTCATGGGCCAAGCGATACCGCCCGGCGAGAAGATGCGCAATCTCGCCCACGACCTAACCCTTGTCGAAAAGCGGTTCCATCTCGGCCACGATCACGGCGTTTTCGTCGGCGGCACGTTGCATCAGCGCAAGCTCTTCTTCGGCCAGCTCATGCCCCATGTCTTCCCGCATCTTTCGGGTGCCGTATCCCGTCACATCCAGCGGGGCCAGACCGGCCTGTTTCAGGATGGCTACGGTTTCGCGCACGGCCTCATCCTGATCGACACCGCTTGCGTAACAGACAAGGGCCGCGCCGGTTGCGCCCTTGGGCAGCCCGTCATCGGCCTTGCGGCCAACCTGAACCAACAGGGTATAGACATCGCTTTTGCGGGCTTCGCGGGGCATATTCGCCAAGTGGCAGATTTACCCGGTGCGGGCAAGGCGGTCAGATCAGGTCGCGGTCAAATGGCAGCAGCGGCAGTGCCATGTCGAACAGGCTGAACTTGCGGCCCCCGAAGGGCGACCAATCCGGGTTCGTTTCGTAAAGGTGGCGCAGGCCAAGCAAAAGGCGGGTGCCCTGCGGCTCGGGAAAGCTCAGGATTTCTTGCCAATGATCCCGCCACATGTCTTCGGATATGCTCATCTCGGCCTGACCGGTCAGAACCTCCTGGATCACTCCGCGAAAACCACGGGTCGTCCCTGCGGGCGGCAACGCGAGCGCTTTGAGCAATGAAGCCTTGGGGCGTGAAATCAGGTCGCCTTCCTCGGGCAGATCGAACAGGGCGACAAGGCCAAGACGGTTGGCCTGAAGATAACCCTGCATGATCGCCGCACGGCTATCGGACGGGGCCAGTGCGTAATGCTGGCGAAACGCGTCCCAATGCCAGAAAAGATCATCTTTTCCGCGCCCATTCTGCAATCGATCAGCAAGAAGGACGGCTGTCGCCACGACAAAACCGTCAAGATCGTCATCCGGCAAGGTCGCCATAAGCATAAGCGCGGAATGAAGGCTTTCGGAAAGATCGTTGGAAATCCGGCATCCGCCGTCATGGATCAACCGGTGAAGATCACCCGCCGCGTCCTTGTTGGGGGCCCCGGCGGTCACACGCTCAAGTGTTGCCGGTGTGCCCCGACGCGCCACCGCGCGCAGATCCGACACGGCCTGAGCCGTACGGAAGTCTACTGTTACATCAATACTCGGTACCATGAGGCAAATATTGCCTCGGCAATCCGACCAAACGAGGGAGAGAACTGGGCCGATCCGACCGGCCCGGGAAACAGTACGTTTCTCTCAATCCCTGAGCAAATCGTTGATTCCGGTCTTGGAACGGGTGCGTTCGTCGACACGCTTCACGATTACGGCGCAATACAGACTAATTCCGTTCTTGGATGGCATCGATCCGGCGACGACCACGGAATAGGGCGGCACCTCGCCATACATGACCTCTCCGGTTTCGCGATCGACGATCTTGGTGGACTGGCCAATGAAGACGCCCATGCCAAGCACCGAGCCTTCGCGAACGATGCATCCCTCGACCACTTCGGACCGCGCGCCAATGAAGCAACTGTCTTCGATGATCGTCGGCCCGGCCTGCATCGGTTCAAGAACGCCACCGATCCCGACGCCCCCCGACAAATGCACGTTCTTGCCGATTTGCGCACAGGACCCGACGGTGGCCCAGGTATCGACCATCGTTCCGCTATCGACATAGGCGCCAAGGTTCACGAAGGACGGCATGAGCACAACACCCGGCGCGATATAGGCGGACTTGCGCACGACACAGTTGGGAACGGCACGAAACCCGGCGGCCTTCCACTGATTGTCACCCCAGTCCTTCCATTTGCTGTCGACCTTGTCCCACCAGGCACCGCCCTGCGCGCTGCCCGATTGTCGTTCCATGTCTTTTAGCCGGAACCCAAGAAGCACTGCCTTCTTGGCCCACTGGTTCACATGCCAGGTGCCGTCATCCTGCCGCTCTGCAACACGCAACCCACCACCATCAAGCGCGTTCAGCGTATCTTCGATCGCCTCGCGAGTTTCGCCGGTGGTGGCCGGCGTGATCTGATCGCGCGCCTCCCAAGCGGCTTCGATAGCACTTTCAAGCGAGGCGTTTGACATCGGACACTCCTTCGATCGTGTCTGGTTTCGGGTTCGGCGAGGCTATAAGCCGTATGGTGAGGCCACGCAATCAATGCATCGGACAGAGTATGAAAGACGATCAAAGCCGCCGCTTCCCGGACGCGCATCAGGATATCCGGCAAACCCATGGTATTCCCGATACCGAACAGACCCGCGCCCCGGCCTATCGGCTGGCCTTCGACGATCCGGATTTTCTGTGCCGCGATGAATTGCGGCCTGTCCGACTTCAGCTGGAGTTGCTGAAGCCCGAGCTTCTGATGAGCGAAGCCAAGATTGAATCGACCATTGTCCTGTTTGGTGGTGCGCGTATTCCCGAACCTGCAAAAAAAGACACGGCGCGGACCCAAACACTGGCCGACCTGTCCGCGCATTACGATCAGGCCCGCGAGTTTGCGCGGCTGATGACGTTGCGATCGGTTCAGAATGATCACCGCGAAGACGTGATTGTCACTGGCGGTGGGCCAGGCGTGATGGAGGCCGGCAATCGCGGGGCCGCCGACGCGGGCGGTGTGTCCATCGGTCTGAATATCGTGCTGCCGCATGAACAGGCGCCGAACGAATACGTGACGCCGTCTCTTTGCTTCAACTTCCATTACTTCGGTATCCGCAAGATGCACTTTCTGATGCGTGCACGGGCGATTGCGGTGTTCCCCGGCGGTTTTGGGACGCTGGACGAACTTTTTGAATCGCTGACGCTGATTCAGACCGGGCGCATGGCGCGGGTGCCGATCCTGCTTTTCGGTGAAGAGTTCTGGCGGCGCATCATCAACTGGGACGCGCTCGCTGACGCAGGCACGATCTCGGCCGAAGATCTTGACCTCTTCCGCTTCGTCGAGACCGCCGAAGAGGCAGTGAAGCTTATTGATACCTGGGAAGTGGCGGGCGAAAAGCGCGGTGAGATACCGGGGCGTTAGGTCAGGCCAGCCTCGGCCGCGATTACCTTTCGGCTTTTGCGCGCCCGTTCGGTTTCGGACTTGAGCTGACCGCAGGCGGCCATGATGTCTTCGCCCCGCGGTGTGCGAATGGGGGACGCATAGCCTGCCTTGTAGATGATGTTGGCAAAGCTTTCGATCCGGTCCCAGTCCGACCGTTCATAGGGCGCGCCGGGCCATTCGTTGAATGGGATCAGATTGATCTTGGCCGGGATGCCCTTGATCAGTTTGACCAGACGCCGCGCGTCTTCGTCACTGTCGTTTACGCCTTTCAGCATCACGTATTCGAAGGTGATCCTCTCTGAATTCGACAGCCGGGGGTATTCGCGCAATGCATTAAGAAGCGCCGCGATGTTCCATTTCTTGTTGATCGGAACCAGTTTGTCGCGGATTTCATCTGTTGTGCCATGGAATGATACGGCCAGAAGGCACCCGATCTCTTCTGCGGTGCGCGCAATCTCGGGCACAACGCCGCTGGTCGACAGGGTGATACGGCGTCGGCTCAGGCTGATGCCCTCACCATCCATCGCGATCTTCATCGCGTCACGCACCCCTTCAAAATTATAGAGCGGTTCGCCCATGCCCATCAGAACGATGTTCGACAGAAGCCGGGTTTCATCCTTGGGCGCGCGTCCCGGTTCCGGCCATTCCCCCAGATCGTCGCGGGCAATCATCACCTGACCGATAATCTCGCCCGCCGTCAGGTTACGCACCAGCTTCTGCGTGCCGGTATGACAGAAGGAACAGGTCAGGGTGCACCCGACCTGCGATGAAATGCAAAGCGTGCCGCGGGATTCTTCGGGGATATAGACGGTCTCAACCTCGTGCCCGCCGGCAATGCGGACAAGGTACTTGCGCGTGCCATCGGCCGACACCTGACGGCTGACCACTTCAGGCACTTCGATCACGAATTTCTCGGCCAGTTCCGCGCGGTAAGATTTTGACAGGTTCGTCATCGCGTCGAAATCGCGCACGCCTTTTTGATAGATCCACTGCCAGATCTGGCCGACGCGCATCTTGGCCTGTTTTTCTGGTGTGCCCGCGGCAATCAGAACATCGCGCAATCCGTCTCGGGTCAGACCGACAAGGTTCGTCGGCCCGTCTGGCAGTTTGCGCGTGATGGTCAGCATATCCTGCGTGATCGGTGCGGTCGGCGTCATGGTCTCTGCTCCTGGGCGAATGGGGCAGATATAGGATTCTCTCGCAAAAAGAAACAGCCGCCGAGGCGGCTGTGCTTTCGTCAGATCGGACGCGCGTCGGTCAGTTCGAACAGCGGCTTTCCGCTTCGTCCACCGCTGCAGTGAACCCAAGAAGCGAGAACGTGTCTTTCGTAACCGTCCCCCGCGCAGACCGTGCGGTGGCGATAGCCAACGTGCCACGCTTCATCGCGTTGGTGATCCGGGTGTCATCGCTGGGCGATGCGGGCCAGGCCCATTCGCCTTCGGTGAAGAGCTCGAAAGTCTCGTCCCCGATTTCAAGCGTCACGGTCGATCCATTGGCGAACGGATAGCCCCCCGTAAACGACACCTCGCCCGAAACATCCGATCCGGGCCGATGCGTCACGAAGAGAAGGATATCCCCGCGGCGCACTGCGACCACGCGGCCATCGCGGGTGTTCACCGTTTCTTTCGGGGCCGACACGCTCCAACACTCAGTTGGGTCCGTTTCGACGAAGACCGACCAGTCGGTCTTTGCCGCCACCCGGTTCGAGGATTCCTGTGAAAACGCGGCCGTTCCGGCCAGAAGTGCGGTTGCTGTAATGAGCCCCGCGATAATACGCCCTGTCATTGCTGTCACGCAGCCTCCAACTGTCTCTGCCTCCGGCGCCGCTGCCGCCATCTTCTGTCTGGCGTGTCGCGCGAAATCACCGTTTACTGTGAGCCATTAATAACGTCAGACCGCGGGCTTGTGAAACCCTAGAAATGAAATTCACCCTGTATCAGAGACTTCGGGGATGATCCCGCCCGGACCATTGGCCGAAATCTGGCGTGGTGACATCCTTGAATCGCAGCACTTGGGTCACATCGTGGTCTGCGATGCATCCGGCGACATCGTTTTTGAGCTTGGTGATCCGGACAAGACGATCTTGCCACGGTCGTCCTGCAAGATGGTTCAGGCCATCCCCCTGATCGAAAGCGGCGCGGCGGATGCATTCGGGCTGACCGATCGCCAGATCGCCTTGGCCTGTGCCTCACACGAGGCGCTGAAGATACATACCGATGCGGTGCAAAGCTGGCTGAGGGCGCTGGGCCTTGGCGATGACGATCTGCGTTGTGGACCGCGATGGCCAGAGGATCCCGCCACCGCACGCGCGATGGCTGTCGACGGTCAAACACCCTGCCGGTACCACAACACATGCTCGGGCAAGCATTCCGGTTTTCTTACGCTTTCTCAGCATCTTGGGGGTGGTCCAGAGTATATCGACATCGGCCACCCGGTGCAGTTGGCCATGCGGACCGCGATTGAGGATCTTACACAGACCACGTCGCCCGGCCATGTCGTCGACGGCTGTTCGGCGCCCAACTTTGCAACGACAATGCGCGGTCTTGCCCGCGCCATGGCGGCCTTTTCTTCACCCTCGGGTAACCACGCCCGAAGCAAGGCCATGCGCCGCATCATCCACGCCGTTCAGACGCGCCCGGAAATGATCGCCGGCGACGGGTTCGACTGTACCGAGATCATGCGCGCCGCAACCGGCGGAACGGTGGTCAAGTTCGGCGCCGAAGGGGTTTATGTCGCCACGCTACCCGCCCAACGGCTTGGCATCGCGATCAAATGCGAAGACGGGGCAAAGCGCGGGGCGCTGATTGCGGTTTTAGCCATGCTGGTGCGCTTCGGCGCAATCCCGCCCGATCATCCGACGGTGACGGGCCGGATGCGCGCGCCGATACTTAGCAAAAGCGGTATCCACGCCGGGCATATGCAGCCGGCCCCCGGTCTTGTTCCCTGACGCTTAGCTTTTCGGTGTCGAGCTCACGCCAACCTGTGCCGGGCGAAGCAGCCGATCATGAATCATGAACCCGCTCGCCATCACCTGAATGATGTCGCCCGCCTTGGTTCCGGGAACCGGTGCCTCGAACATGGCCTGATGCGTCTGCGGGTCGAATGTGTCGCCCACTTCGGGTTCGATCGGCTCGATGCCGTGCTTCTTGAACACGTTCACAAGCTCGCGCATCGTGAGTTCCACGCCTTCGATCAGCGCCTTGTCCTGCGCCCGCTTTTCTTCCTTCGCGACGTCAAGCGCGCGGCGCAGGTTGTCGAAAACCGGCAGCATGTCGCGGGCCAGTTTGGACCCACCATATTGTTCGGCTTCGCGGCGATCACGCTCACTGCGTTTGCGGCTGTTCTCTGCATCGGCCAAGGCCCGCATGAACCGATCACGAAGTTCGTCCCGCTCGGCCCGCAACTCATCAAGCTCGGCGGGGCTGCCATCCATGAGATCCAGCTCTGGGTCGAGTTCGACCACTTCTTCCTCGAGCTCTTCGAGGGTTTGGGGGTCTTCAAGAGCGTCTTCTGCTTTTGCCTTGTTCATGTGCTACCCGCTAACTTCTTTCCGACAGCAGCTTTCCGACAAGCTGCGCAGTATAATCCACAATCGGAACAATCCGTCCGTAGTTCAGACGCGTCGGGCCGATGACCCCGACAGCACCCACGATCTTTCGGTCAGCGTTCATATATGGAGAGACGACCAAAGAGGAACCCGAAAGTGAAAAGAGTTTGTTCTCAGAGCCGATAAAAATGCGCACACCCTCACCCTCTTCGGCGAGTTCGAGGAAATCGGCGATGTCACGCTTGCGCTCAAGGTCATCGAACAGCGATCTGATCCGCTCAAGATCCTGTTCGGTTTCGGTCGCATCGATCAGGTTCGATCGCCCGCGCACGATCAGACGCTCGTGACGTTCACCACGATTTTCCCAAATCGCCACACCGCTTTCGACAAGATCGCGGGCAAGGTCATCAAGCTCTTGCCGCCGCGCCGAAATCTCGCGTTTGATCACGCCGCCAAGTTCCGACAGCGTGTGACCTTCAGCAAGCGCGCTTAGAAAATTCGCGGCCTCGCGCATGGATGACGCGGTTTGTCCCGGCGGCGGTGTGAAAACGCGGTTCTCGACATGGCCGTCGGCGAAAACCAGCACGACAAGCGCGCGATCCGGCCCGAGACCCACAAATTCGATATGCTTGATCGGCGCTTCGTATTTCGGGGCCAGCACAAGGCTTGCCCCTTGGGTCAATCCGGACAGCGCCGAGCCGACCTTGTCCAGCATACCGGCCACATCCGGCGCGTTCGTGCCAAGCGTGGCGTCGATCTTGCCACGGTCGTCATCCGTCAGATCGCCAATCTCCAGGATGCCGTCCACGAACATGCGCAAACCAAGCTCTGTCGGGATTCGGCCCGCTGAAATGTGCGGGCTGTCCAGAAGTCCCAGAAACTCCAGATCCTGCATGACATTGCGAATGGTCGCCGCACTCACCCGTTCCGACATGCTGCGCGTCAGCGTGCGCGATCCGACAGGATCACCGCTTTCAAGATAACCTTCGACAACGCGCCGAAACACCTCGCGGCTGCGGTCGTTCATCTGGTCGAATATTTTGCTGCCGTCGCCCATGATTCATTCTCTGGTTCAAGCCCATTAAAAAGCGATCGGGGCCGGGGTCAATCAGGCTTGCATCTGTTGGCGGCCGACAGGTATCACGCCAGCCATCATCAGGAAGGATATCAGATGCGCCCGTCCGGCAGACAGATAAGCGAAATGCGCCCGATTTCAATCGAAACAGGCGTAACGCGCCACGCCGAAGGATCGTGCCTGATCAAATGTGGCGACACCCATGTGCTTTGTACCGCGTCGGTGGACGAGCGTGTTCCGCCCTTTCTAAAAAACTCGGGCCTGGGTTGGGTCACAGCGGAATACGGCATGCTGCCGCGCGCGACACATACCCGGATGCGGCGTGAGGCCAAGAACGGGCAATCCGGGCGCACACAAGAGATCCAGCGCCTGATCGGCCGATCTTTGCGCGCCGGGATCGACCGCGTTGCGCTGGGCGAACGCCAGATCACCATCGACTGCGATGTGATTCAGGCGGATGGCGGTACGCGCTGTGCGTCGATTACCGGCGGCTGGGTCGCGCTGAAACTTGCCGTGGCCAAGCTGATCAAGGCCGGCGATGTTATTTCCGACCCGATCACCGACAATGTGGCCGCCGTGTCTTGCGGGATCTATGCCGGGCAACCGCTGCTTGACCTCGATTATCCCGAAGACAGCGAAGCGGGCGTTGACGGGAATTTCGTCATGACCGGTACCGGGCAGTTGATCGAGGTGCAGATGTCGGCCGAAGGTGCCACCTTTTCGCGCGAACAAATGGACGCTTTGCTCACCCTCGCCGATCAGGGCGTGCAAGAGCTTGTTTCGGCACAGAACGCCGCCGTCGCATGACCCGTCGCCTGACCGAACCCAAGATCGTCATCGCCACGCATAACGCGGGCAAATTGGCAGAGATAGAGACGCTTTTGCACCCTTTCGGGGTCGAGGTGACCTCTGCCGGCGCGCTTGGATTTGACGAGCCGGAGGAGACAGAAAGCACGTTTGCCGGCAACGCCCGGATCAAGGCACATTATGCGGCGAAAGCCTCGGGCTTGCCTGCGCTGTCGGATGATAGCGGCCTGATGGTTGACGCGCTGGACGGTGCGCCGGGTGTTTATACCGCCGATTGGGCCGAAACGCCCGAAGGCCGCGACTTTCCCATGGCGATGCGCCGCGTCTGGTCGCTTTTGGAAGAACAATCCGCCCCCGAACCCAGAACGGGACGATTTTGCTGTACTCTGTGTCTCGCGTGGCCTGATGGAACGGACGCCGTGTTCGAAGGCCGCGTCGAAGGCCGCCTTGTCTGGCCCATGCGCGGGGATCGCGGCTTTGGATTCGATCCGATGTTCCAACCCATCGGAGAAACCGAAACCTTCGGCGAAATGGACCCTGCGCGCAAACATGCCATGTCGCACCGCGCCGACGCCTTCGCCCAATTGATCGCGGCCTGCCTTGGTTGATCGCGGCCCCGATGCCGGGTTCGGATTGTACCTGCATTGGCCCTATTGCGCCGCAAAATGCCCCTATTGCGATTTCAACAGCCATGTCGCGGCGTCAATTGATCAGACCCGTTGGCAAGACGCCTATCTGTTGGAAATCCGGCGTATTGCCGCCGAGACGCCGTCGCGCATCCTGCGTTCTGTGTTCTTTGGTGGCGGAACGCCAAGCCTCATGGATGCCTCGCTTGTCGATGCCATTCTTCGCGAGGTTCGGGCCTGTTGGCAGATGGCCAATGACATCGAGATCACGCTGGAAGCCAACCCAAGCTCGGTCGAGGCGAAGCGGTTTGCCGGGTATCGCGCCGCCGGGGTGAACCGCGTATCCCTTGGGATCCAGGCACTCGACAACGATGACCTGCGACGGCTCGGGCGCCTGCACACGGTTGAAGAAGCCCATGCCGCTCTTGATATCGCGAAGGCGGAATTCGATCGTGTCAGCTTTGATCTGATTTACGCACGCCAGCACCAAAGCCTTGCAGGTTGGAAGACGGAACTCTGTCAGGCCCTGGAATTGGCGACCGGCCATCTATCCCTCTATCAACTCACCATCGAAGACGGCACCGCCTTCGGAGATCGCCACGCCCGCGGCCGCCTGCCCGGCCTGCCCGACGACGACCTTGGCGCGGATATGTTCGATGTCACGCAAGAGATGTGCA
>JABDPT010000122.1 GCA_013042605.1 Paracoccaceae bacterium | reverse complement strand
GCTTTCAACCGCGCGCTCGAAGTGGTCACGGACGTAAAGCTGCCCGACCCCAAGCGGATGCTCGACAGCTATCCGCACCAGCTTTCGGGCGGTCAGCAGCAGCGCATCGTCATCGCCATGGCGCTCATGGCCAATCCAAGCTTGCTGATCCTCGACGAACCCACCACCGCGCTTGACGTGACGGTTGAGGCCGCGGTGGTCGAACTGGTCAAGGATCTGGGCAAGAAATACGGCACATCGATGCTGTTCATCAGTCACAACCTCGGGCTGGTGCTGGAAACCTGCGACCGGATTTGCGTGATGTATTCGGGTGAGGCGGTGGAAACCGGGTCTATCAAGGACGTCTTCGACAAGATGCAGCATCCTTATACACAGGCGCTGTTCCGGTCGATCCCACTGCCGGGGGCCGATAAGAATTCGCGCCCGCTGGTCGCCATTCCGGGCAACTTCCCCCTGCCCCACGAACGCCCCAACGGCTGCAACTTCGGCCCGCGCTGCGATTACTTCGAAGAAGGGCGCTGTGACGTCGGCGATATTCGGATGGCCGATGTGCCCGGCGACGACCGCCACGGCACGCGTTGTCTGAAGTATCAGGAGATCGACTGGAACGCTCCGATCAAGGCCGGGGTCCAGCATGAAAAGAACGAACCCGGACAGGTCGTTCTCAAGATGCAGAACCTCAAGAAATACTACGAGGTTTCGGCCAACGCCCTGTTTGGCAGCGGTGAGCGGAAGGTCGTCAAGGCCAATGAAACGCTCAGCTTCGAGGCGCGCGAAAGCGAAACGCTGGCCATCGTGGGCGAATCCGGCTGCGGCAAGTCCACTTTCGCGAAGGTCCTGATGGGGCTGGAAACCGCCACCTCGGGCCGCATCCTGCTGGATAATCAGGAAATCCAGGAAGTACCGATCGAGGAGCGCGATACCAAGACAGTCTCCTCGATTCAGATGGTCTTCCAGAACCCGTTCGACACGCTGAACCCGTCGATGACCGTCGGACGCCAGATCATTCGCGCGCTTGAGATCTTCGGCATCGGCAAGACCGAGGAATCGCGGCGCGAGCACATGCTTGAACTGCTCGACCTGGTGAAACTGCCGCGCGAGTTTGCCGACCGAATGCCGCGCCAGCTTTCCGGTGGGCAGAAACAGCGTGTCGGCATCGCCCGCGCCTTTGCCGGTGGCGCGCGCATCGTGGTGGCGGATGAGCCTGTTTCGGCGCTGGACGTTTCGGTGCAGGCGGCGGTCACCGACCTCTTGATGGAAATTCAGCGCAACGAAAAGACCACGCTTCTTTTCATCAGCCACGACCTCAGCATCGTGCGCTATCTCAGCGACCGGGTGATGGTCATGTATCTGGGCCACGTGGTCGAAATGGGCACCACCGATCAGGTCTTTGCCCCGCCCTATCATCCTTATACCGAGGCGCTGCTTTCCGCCGTGCCCATCGCCGATACCAGTATCGAGAAAAAGCACATCGTGCTCGAAGGCGACATTCCATCGGCAATGAACCCGCCGCCGGGCTGTCCGTTCCAGACGCGTTGCCGCTGGAAATCGGAAGTGCCGGGCAACCTTTGCGAGAAAGAGGTGCCGAAGGTACGCAATCTCGGGGACAACCATCAGGTCAAGTGCCATTTGTCGGACGAGTTGCTGGCGGGCATGGAGCCGGTTATCAAGATCGCCGCGGAATAGGCTTAAAATTCAAAGAAAATCAGGGCCATGCCATCGCAGCGTGGCCCTTTTTTATGTGCGTTTTTGCACAGGTGACCTGCGCATATATGGACAAGATGTCGCGGGTTTTACTTTTCAGACCCTTTCAAAACGGTATCGTCAAGGGTGTAGGACTGTCGAAAGGATCCCTCTCAATGCCTCACCTCTCCAAGCTCGCCCTCAGCGCGGTTATCGCAACCGCCCTTGCCGTTCCCGTATTCGCCGGAAGCCATGCCGGGGGCCCGCCGCCCGCCGTCAAGGCGCGTCAGTCCCACATGCAGCTTTATCTGCACAACCTGATCCCGATGGTTCAGATGATCCGCGGTTCGGCCGATTACGACGCAGAGCGCGCGTCGGCCCATGCCGGCAATATCGCCGCACTATCGAAACTTAATCAGTCAAGCTATTGGGCGCCGGGCACCGACAGCGATGCGGTGGCGGAATCCAATGCCCTGCCCGCGATCTGGGAAAACATCCCCGACGTCATCGCCAAGGCAAATGCAATGTCCGAGGCCGCCGTCGCCCTTTCGGCAAGTGCGGGCGATGGGATCGACGCGCTGCGGGCCGGATTCACGCCGCTGAACAACGCCTGCAACGCCTGCCACGAAGACTATCAGAAGCCCCAAGAATAAAGACGCATGCGCCGTCTCTTTGTCACACTGCTCGCCCTGATCGCGGTTGCGGTCGGGGCGGGCTGGTTCTTGACGCTTCCCGCAACGGTGGACGCCGCCGCGGTTGACGCGGTCGAAGCGGACCTCGGGCGGGGCGAGCTCGCCTTTCACGCCGCGGGCTGTGCGTCATGTCACCGATCCCTGACACAGGACGGCGAAGGCCCGCCGATCCTTGCCGGTGGCCGCAGTTTTGAAACCCCCTTCGGGACCTTCACCGCACCCAATATCAGCC
>JABDPT010000117.1 GCA_013042605.1 Paracoccaceae bacterium | reverse complement strand
AGACGCGCAGGCCCTTGCCCTCGACGATGATCCGGGGATCGGTTGTTTCGTGGGGTTTGTGCTGTAGCAGGTGATGCCATAGATGAGCGCGATCAGCCTCGATCACGGCTGAAAGATCATTGGGGCTGAAGGCGGTGTTCATGGGGTCCTCGATGGGTGTGCGAAAAACTGAGCAAGCGTGCGGTCAATCAGTTGGCGCAGATAGGGCCAGAAGCGGCCCAAATATAGGACCAGATGGGCGCGGCGTGCGGACCTATACCTTTGGACCGGAACTCATAAAACATTGAACCGGCGACAGATCTCTTTTTCCGATTTCCGGTCCAGATAGTCGGGCATCTCTGCCCCTAGTATCTCGCGCACCCGGATGCGCGCGCGGGACCATGCATCGACGGCGCCCTTGTCGGACCAGCTTTTCGGATCATCCCGGTCGGCCAGTGCGGGGTAGAAATAGTCGCGTTCCATCGCCTCAAGCGTATGCGCGCCGCCAAGGAAATGTCCTTCGCCCAACACCGCGTCGCAAATCGCTTTATAGCCGAGATTACTGTCGTTCACTTCGATCCCGCGCAGCGTCCGGTAGGTATGAGAGTGCATTTCATCATCGAGGACGAAGGCTTCGAAACTGGCCCCTAGAAGAGACGCGGTCATGCCGGAACTTTCGTAAATCAGGTTCGCACCGGACAGGGCGGCCGCCAATGACGTTATACCCTTTTCCATGCCGTATTGCGCGTCGATGGCCTTGGCATCGGTCATCGACGATGCGACCCCGGACACAAGCCCGAGCCAGTTCGACAGTTGCGCTGACGCCGCGTTGAGTACGGCCGTTTCCCCGCTGCCGCCCGAAAACGCCCCGGTGCGCAAATCCACGACCAGGGGCCAGTTGGAAAAGACCATCGGAAAGCCCGGTTGAATGGCATGGACCATGACCAGGCTGGCAAGGGTTTCGGCCAGCGACTGCGCAAGAAATCCTGCCAGTGTCGCCGGGGCCGTTGCACCGGCTTGCGCGGCGGTGATGCAGGACATCGGGATATTGTGGCGGATGCATTCGTAAACGACATCGACGGCATCTTCGCCATAGCGCATCGGAGAGATGACCGGACTGATATGCGCCTTCATGAAGGGCCGCTGCGAAAAGGCGCCGGGGCCGCCCGCTGCGATGTCCAGCATCTCGACAATGGGGGCCACGTGACTGGCAAGCGAAAAGGACGTCGCCGTTGGCTTGGTCGTATTCTTGACCAGCGCGAAAGCAGTGTTGATGTCGAGGTCGAAATTGTCCGGCACGTCGGTTGCAACGCAGCATCGGGTGAACCAGCTTACATTCGCCAGCGTGTCCTGGAGCCGGGTGAAATCGTGAAGGTCCCGCAAGGTGGACGGGCGGTAGATGCCGGTATCGAGATCAAGGGTCTGAACCGCGGCACCGCCCGTGCCGAAATGCACCCGGTCGCCGCCGACCTCGATGGACCGGCTGTCGTCGCGCCCGTGCAGGATGAATGACTTGGCCGCCTTGTCGATGGCGTCTTCGACCAGCGCTTTCGGAAAGAGCATCCGCCCCGATCCGTTGTCGGTCGCGCCCACCGCGATCAGGTTGGCGCGCAGCCGCGCGGGCACCTCTCCCATCCCGAGATTTTTCAGCAAATCCAACGCCGTAGAATAGATGCGGCGCATCTCATCATCCGTCAGAGGCTTGTACATTCCTCCGATCTGGCCGGGCGGGCACGGGTCGATGACGGGTTTGGCGGCGCGTTGTGCAAGCCGTGCTTTTCTGCCGCCTCTGGTAGCGCGCTGCCCGTTCATCCGCTTCCCGTTTCACGTGGTACCGTAATGAACATCCAAGACCGCAGAAAAGGCAATGCGCAAATATCACAGCGAATTCAGCGAGGTTTATTTCCTATTTCCCGAAAACCAGAGTGAGGCAGTTGTGTACGCAGGTGAAACACTCTTTTATCGCCGCTCAGATACGCGCGGGGGAAAACACAAATGAAATCACGCACCAAGGTTGTCGTCATCGGCGGTGGCATTGCGGGATGCTCGACGCTCTATCACCTCACGCAGGAGGGGTGGACAGATGTGGTGCTGGTCGAACGCAATGAACTGACGTCCGGCACGACCTGGCATTCCGCCGCTCAGGTCACGAATTTCGGGATGAACCAGACGATGGTCGGGCTCAAGACCCATTCCATCAACCTCTACAAGGAACTATCCGAGGATCCCGAATACCCCATCAACTACCATCACGCCGACGGCGGCATCCGGCTGGCGAACACCGAAGCGCAGATGCAGGGCTATCGCCATTTCGCATCCATGGCGCGGGGCATGGACGTGCATTTCGAGGTGATTGATGCCGAGGAATGCGCCCGGCGACACCCCCTGATTTCGACGGACAACATGATCGGCGGCCTTTGGGATCCATTGGACGGCGACATCGACCCCGCGCAGCTATGTCAGGCGCTGGCACGGCGCGCGCGCAAGGCGGGCGCAGAGGTCTATCGAAACACGCCGGTCACCGGGCTCACCCAGCGCAAGGATCATACGTGGACCGTTCATACAGAGAAGGGCGACATCGACTGCGATATTATCGTGAATGCAGGCGGTTACAGGGTGAACGAGATCGGCGCGATGATGGGGGTGCACCACCCGGTCGCGTCGATGGAACACCAGTACTTTCTGACCGAGGACATTCCGGCCATCAAGGACGCGAGCCACCGGATGCCTCTCTTGCGATGTCCGATAAGCGACTATTACTGCCGTCAGGAAAAGAACGGTCTTTTGCTCGGATTTTATGAGCAGGACTGCAAGACCTGGGGCATGGACGGGATCGACCCGCATTTCGTCAACGCGCTTTGCCCGGACGACCTGGATCGTGTGACGGACGTTTTGGAAGGGGCGTTCGCCCGGATGCCCGCACTGATGGAGGCCGGGGTACGCGCCGTGGTCAACGGTCCGATCACCTATACCATCGATGGCGCGCCCCTCGTTGGCCCAATCCCCGGAAAGCGCAATGCATTCTGCATTATCGGTTTGCGTGCGGGGCTTGGGGAAGGCGGCGGGCATGGCTGGCTGCTTGCACAGCAGATCGTGCATGGCGAAGCGTGCTATGACACATGGTGCA
>JABDPT010000116.1 GCA_013042605.1 Paracoccaceae bacterium | reverse complement strand
TGCACCATGTTCATAGCTGGACGCTTGGGTTCACCGACCGGGAAGAGGCCGAGAAGTATCGCGATATCGCCAAGCGCATTCAGGACACGATCGACTTCATGGCCGCCGCCGGGATCACCGCGGCGACGACGCATGAGTTTTCGTCGGTCGATTTCTATACCAGCCACGAGGCGCTGTTGCTTGAGTATGAAGAGGCGCTGACGCGCATCGACTCGACCTCTGGAAAGTGGGTTGCGGGCTCGGGCCACATGATCTGGATCGGCGACCGTACGCGTCAGCCCGACGGCGCGCATGTCGAGTTTGCGCGCGGCGTTCAGAATCCGATTGGTCTGAAATGCGGGCCGACGACCACCGCCGAAGACCTCAAGGTTCTGATGGCCAAGCTGAACCCGGAAAACGAGGCGGGGCGTCTGACCCTGATCGCGCGGTTCGGCGCGGGCAGCGTGGCTGAACACCTGCCACGTCTCATTCGCGCGGTGCGCGAAGAGGGGGCCAATGTCGTCTGGTCCTGTGATCCGATGCACGGCAACACCATCAAATCCTCGACGGGTTACAAGACGCGGCCCTTCGAAAGCGTTCTGCGCGAGGTTCAGGAATTCTTCGCGGTGCACAACGCCGAAGGCACCATTCCGGGTGGCGTGCATTTCGAGATGACCGGTCAGGATGTGACCGAGTGCACGGGTGGCGTGCGTGCGGTGACGGATGAAGACCTGTCAGACCGATATCACACCGCCTGCGACCCGCGCCTGAACGCAAGTCAGGCGCTGGAACTGGCCTTTCTGGTGGCCGAAGAGCTGTCGAACCGTCGCGGCGAGGCCGAGCAGGTCGCCGCCGTCTGAGCCTAGTGATCGACGAGGGCGGGGAAGGGAACGACCTTTCCCGCCGGTCGATCCGCCGCCGTTGGCCGTTGCGGCATTGGGGACGTTCGCGCGGCCTCTTCGCGTTCCGATCCGACGATCCGCCGCGCGGTGGCGGAACCAATTTCGAACCGTCGCGGTTTGCGTCCGATCCGGCCAGTGGTCACCAGGCACCCCAATATCCGTGTCGTGGCGCCGTCCTGATCCGTCAGGGGCAAAAGCAGCATTTGCCCGGTCAACGCGCCCCGGCGGAAGCCGCGAGGGGCATCGAGGTTAAGATGCGCCAAGGCCGGGCCCTCGAAGACCTGATCGAGCGCCCGACCAAGACGGGGCCGGGCTTCGGGCAGGAAACAGGTCGAAATCGGCATGCCCGTCAATTCCATCCCCATGGTCGCGACGATCGCGCGTCCGGCGACGCGAAACCGGGCAAGACCGGGCGCAAGGCGTTCAAGAAGAAACGTCTTATCAAGGACATGGGCCAATCCACGCGGATCCACCTCGGCGCGCGGCGGCACGGCGCGGCCGTTACGCAGCGCCTCCCAATAGGCTTCTACGTCCCGCAATGCGGGATCGGGGCGCGTGTTGCGCGCCCGGATCAGCGAAATGACGTTTGCGGATTCTGCGTCCAGATCATCCATCGAAAAACCCCCTTTCCCCACCGCCGCGAACCTGTGCGATTGTCGGTTCGGCGGCGTTCTGGTAACGCTTGAAGCGCCTGGGCGCAGCAATCGTTACCTATGTCTTAATATGGCACGGAATTGCCGGAAAATCCGGTAAAAAGTAACCAAATGGTTAATGCCGCCAAGGCGCGGAGGGGACAGCGAATGACACGATCCATGACCGGCTTTGCCTCTGCCGAAGGTCAGCTTGACGGCTGGAGCTGGAGCTGGGATTTGCGTGCGGTCAACGGGCGCGGCCTCGACATCCGGCTGCGGTTGCCCGACTGGATCGACGGTTTGGAAGTACCGGTGCGTGCGGCGCTGCAAAAGGCGATCGGACGCGGGAATGTCACGCTGTCTCTGCGCATTGCGCGCGAGGCGGGCGAGGGCGGGCTGACCCTTGATGCCGCGGGCCTTGCCCGCACCATCGCCATGTTGCGCAAGATCGAAGATGCGGCGGCGGACGGGGATCTTTCGATTGCCCCGTCATCGGCCGCGGACATTCTGGCCCTGCGCGGCGTGACAGAGGCGGGCAATCAACACGCGGCCACGGATGCCCTGCGCAAGGCGCTTTCGAACGATCTCACCGGATTGATCGCCGATTTCAATGCGATGCGCGACAGCGAAGGGTCCGCACTTGCCGATGTGCTGTCCGCCCAGATCGACGAGATCGAGCGCAGTGTCACCACCGCCCGCGGGCTTGTCGACGACCGCAGCGCGTATCAGCGCACAACGCTGGCCAAGGCGCTGGCGCGGGTGATGGAAGCCACCGACGGTGCGGATGCCGACCGGGTGGCACAAGAGCTGGCGCTGATCGCGGTCAAGGCGGATCTTGCCGAAGAGCTTGACCGGCTGGACGCCCATGTCTCGGCCGCGCGCGACCTTCTGTCCGGCGATGGGCCCAAGGGCCGCAAGCTTGATTTTCTGACACAGGAATTCAATCGCGAGGCCAACACGCTTTGTTCGAAGGCCCAGTTCAACGAACTGACCCGGGTTGGTCTTGACCTCAAGCATACCATCGATCAGATGCGCGAGCAGGTCCAGAACGTGGAGTAGACATGGCGCGACGCGGCCTTTTGATCATCCTGTCTTCGCCGTCTGGTGCGGGCAAATCGACCCTGGCCCGCCGCCTGCGGACCTGGGACCCGACGATCCGCTTTTCGGTTTCGGCCACGACCCGTGCCCCCCGCGAAGGCGAGGTGGACGGGCAGGACTATCACTTCACCGATGACGCCGGCTTCAAACGCATGGTCCATGATGGCGATATGCTCGAACACGCCCATGTCTTCGGCAATTTTTACGGCAGCCCGAAAGGCCCGGTGCAAGACGCCATCGACAGCGGTTGTGACGTGCTGTTCGATATCGACTGGCAGGGCGCGCAACAGGTGACCGAAAGCGCGCTAAGTCACCACGTTCTTTCGATTTTCCTGCTGCCGCCGTCGATCGGCGAATTGCGCCGCCGTCTGATTGACCGCGGGCAGGATGACGAAGACACCATCGGGCGCCGGATGCAGAAAAGCTGGGACGAGATCAGCCATTGGACAAGCTATGACTACGTGCTGATCAATGACGATCTGGACGCGACCGAGGACAAGCTGCGCACCATCGTGACCGCCGAACGCCTGCGCCGGAGCCAGCAACCCGGGCTGATCGATCACGTGCGCGGACTGCAAAGCGAATTCGAGGAGACCTGATGCCACTCTATACGCTTGACGGGGTCGCCCCGACGCTTCCGTCCGATGGCGACTACTGGGTCGCGCCGGACGCACATGTGATCGGCAAGATCGTTCTGGGGCAGACAACCTCGGTCTGGTTCGGCGCGACGCTGCGCGGGGATAACGAACCGATTACGGTCGGGGACGGCACCAATATCCAGGAAAACGCGATCCTTCATACGGATATGGGTTTCCCGGTCGT
This sequence comes from Paracoccaceae bacterium, assembly GCA_013042605.1. GTDB lineage: Bacteria > Pseudomonadota > Alphaproteobacteria > Rhodobacterales > Rhodobacteraceae > JABDPT01. The sequence goes on along the minus strand of JABDPT010000116.1, from coordinate 5,449 downwards.
GATAGGTGCCAATTGCACCATCGGTCACGCTGCCATCATCCACGGCTGCACGATTGGCGATCAGACGCTGATCGGGATGGGGGCGACGGTTCTAAACGGTGCGAAGATCGGGCGGAATTGCCTGATCGGGGCGGGGGCGCTGGTGACCGAAGGCAAGGACATTCCCGATGGCAGCCTTGTCATCGGGGCGCCGGGCAAGGTCGCCCGGGTCCTGAGCGCCGAGGAGATCGTGGCGAACCTTGACTCGGCGGAACGCTATCAGGCGCAGATGCGCCGGTTCCGCGCCGGTCTTCAGACGATGGCATAAGGCGCTCAAACCATGGCGAAATCTCCGATCAACCGCGTGCCCTGGCCGCAAAGCGCCTCGCGCCCGGTCGTCACGCCGCTGCAACCCTCGGTCGTCTATGCCAGCGACAGCCCCGACATGCTCGATGCGCAATATGCAGGGGACCTGAGCGGTTATTCCTATGCCCGCGAAGGTCATCCGAACGCCGATGTTCTGGCCCGCATGATCGACGGTCTGGAAGGCGCGGAGGGCGGCATTGTCACCGGGTCGGGCATGGCCGCCGTCACGGCCGGCATTCTGGGGGCCGTGCGGGCGGGCGATCACGTGCTGGGCGGGGATCAGCTTTATGGCCGTTCTTTGCGTCTGATGAACGAAACCCTGCCGGCAATGGGCATTTCCGCGTCAACCGCCGACCCGACGGATGTGGCGTCGATGGAGGCCGCGCTGCGCCCGGAAACCAAGCTGATCCTGATCGAGGTCGTGTCGAACCCGACGATCCGCGTTGCCGATCTGACCGGCATTGCCGCCTTGGCGAAAGAGCGTGGCATCCTGCTTGCGGTCGACAACACCTTTACGACCCCGCGCGGCATTCGCCCCTTCGACCACGGCGCGGATATCGTCATTCATTCGGTCACCAAGCTTCTCGCCGGGCATTCCGACGCCACCCTTGGCTATGTCGCCGCCCGCGATCCGGAACTGCGCGAGCGGATCAATACGTTTTGCGTCACCACGGGCCTCACCCCCAGCCCGTTCGATTGCTGGCTGGCCGAGCGCGGGTTGCTGAGCTTCCCGCTCCGCTATGATCGGGCTGAGGCGACGACCAAACGCCTTGCCGATGCGCTGGCCGATCTCGATGGTGTGACCCGCGTACTGTATCCGACGCATCCGACCCATCCCGATCACAATCGGGCGCAGGCGCTTCTGGGCGCGCGGGGATCACATATGCTGAGCTTCGAAATTGCCGGTGGGCGCGAGGCGGCCAATACGCTTGTCGCCGCGATGCCCGAAATTCCCTTTGCGCCGACATTGGGGGATATCGGCACCACGCTAAGCCACCCGGCCACATCCTCGCATCGCGGATTGACGCCGGAAGGACGTGCCCAGATCGGCATTACCGAAGGATTCTTCCGCGTGTCGGTTGGGTGCGAAGAGCCCGACACTCTGATTTCGCTTTTCGCCGGCGGGATCGCGGCCGCGCATGGGATCTAACCGGTCATACGCTGCGGTAGAGATCGTGCAGGTCCGCGATTGCGAAGTCGAGCGTCGGGCACAGTACCCGAATTTCGCGTTCGACCATTGCCGGGCGGGGAAGCTCGGTCGCAAGGGCCCGGTATGAGCCGGTAAAGCCGAGATCGCTTAGCCGCAAAGACAGATCGGCGCAGTCGAAGTTCGATGAGAAGACCGGTGACAGAACGATCTCGGGCTGTACGAGTTCAAGAAGCGTGCTGTCGAGTTCGAAATACTCGGCAAAGGCCACGTCTTTTCGGATGATCGCCGTGCCCCCCAATTCTCGCCATTGTCGCATGTCACCGATGGCGATCACCGTCGCGGTGCCGCTGATTTGAGAGGCGTGTTCCGCACGTGAGGTGCGCCAGAAGGTCTATCTTTCATTTGCAAAGACCGTCCCTAAACCCAAGCAAAATAATCTGATATCCGGTAACCAGCTCGTAGGCCGCGCAAGACACCCCAAACGCACACTATTTTCGATTCTTGCTGTGTAGAAGCTCTTCTTATAGTTGCATTATGCTTCGTTGCTGTTCGTCAAGATGCAAGTTATACGCCGACATAGCCGGGGCCGCGTTCTCAGACAAACGCACCCTCTCAAATTGGTTAAAAAAGTGCTAAGTGTTTATTCTTCCATACTGAATGCGGTGCCCATTCCCCTAGTGCTGATTGGCGCTGACGAGCGTATTGTTGCATTGAACGAAGGTGCGGAAAGGTTGTTTGGCGGCGGATTGCAGACGCGGCATTATATCACAGCCTTGCGGCAGCCATCGCTTCTGGATTGCATCGAAAACGTCCATTCGGGGCGGAGTGCAAGCGCCACGGCGCCATACCTTGCCACCGAACGATCCCGCGAAACATCCTATCAGGTGTCGGTCTCGCAGGTTGCGCTGGCGGAGGAACGGGCAATCCTGCTGTCTTTCGTCGATACGACCGATCTTCAGGAAGCCGGTCAGATGCGCCGCGACTTCGTGGCGAATGTCAGCCACGAGCTGCGCACCCCGCTTACCGCGCTCATAGGGTTCATCGAAACGCTTCGCGGTGCAGCGCGCGATGATCCGGCGGCGCGCGACCGGTTTCTCGGAATAATGGAGAAAGAAGCCGGGCGCATGAACCGGCTCGTACGGGATCTCTTGTCGCTCAGCCGGGTCGAGGCACAGGAACGGGTGCGCCCGGAAACATCCGTGAACCTTACCGGTATTCTGGCCTCGGTGCTGTCCTCGCTTCGCCCGTTTGCGGATGAGGCAGGAGTCGAGATCGTCAAGATGACGCCTGACACGGATGTCATCGTGCCCGGCGACGCCGATCAGCTTACGCAGGTGTTTTACAATCTCGTCGAAAACGCGATCAAGTATTCGGGCAAGGACAGCAGGGTGACGCTTGAACTCGTTCAGACCGAGCATGAGCCGGTGGTCCGGGGGGCCGCCGCCACCGTCACCGTAGGCGATACGGGCGAGGGGATCGATCCCGTGCACATCCCGCGGCTGACCGAACGCTTCTATCGTGTTGATACACATCGGTCGCGCGATATGGGCGGGACGGGTCTTGGCCTTGCCATCGTCAAGCACATTGTGAACCGCCACCGGGGCCGTCTGCGCGTGCACAGTACACCGGGGAAAGGCAGCCAGTTTTCGGTGGTGTTGCCGGTCGCGTGAAAGCCGCGGCAACTACTTTCACCGCAACACTTGCGCTGTCATAAAACTGTTACGTTACTGTCACAAAAGCATAGCGCGGTGAACGTAGGACGCGTTCATCGGGCGCAGGGGTGCGCCTTGGGAATCTATCAGGAGCAACCATATGTCTTTCGTGAAACTGACCGCCTCTTCGCTGGCGATCGCTGCCGTTTCCGCAACCGCTGCCGCCGCGCGTGACAATGTTCAGGTCGCCGGCTCGTCCACCGTTCTTCCCTATGCCACGATCGTCGCCGAAGCCTTTGGCGAAAACTTCGATTTCCCGACCCCGGTCGTAGAATCGGGTGGTTCGTCGGCCGGTCTCAAGCGCTTCTGCGAAGGCGTAGGCCCAAACACCATCGATATCGCCAACGCGTCGCGCAAGATCCGCGACCGCGAGATTGCCGCCTGTGCCGAGGCTGGCGTGACCGACATCATCGAAGTGCGCATCGGTTATGACGGCATCGTCTTTGCCAGCGACATCGACGGCAATTCGTTCGAATATACGCCCGAGCATTGGTACAAAGCGGTGGCTGCCGAGCATTTCATCGACGGCGCTCTGGTCGAAAACACTCTGACCATGTGGAACGAGGTCGACCCCGCGCTTCCCGCACAGGAAATTCAGGCTTTTATTCCGGGCACCAAGCACGGAACCCGCGAAGTCTTCGAGGAAAAGGTGCTTCTTGCCGGGTGCGAGCAGGGTGGCTTTTTTGACGCGATGCTGGCGGCGGGTGTCGATGAAGACACCGCAGAAGACAAATGCATGGCCGTGCGCACCGATGGCCGGTCGGTCGATATCGACGGTGACTACACCGAAACGCTGGCCCGGATCGACAGCAACAAGGACGGGATCGGCGTCTTTGGTTTGGCCTTCTATGAGAACAACACCGACAAGCTTCAGGTTGCGACGATGTCAGGCGTGGTCCCGACCACCGAATCGATCTCGACCGGTGAGTATCCGGTGTCGCGGCCTCTCTACTTCTACATCAAGAAGGCGCATATCGGCGTGATCCCAGGTTTGAAGGAATTCGCTGAATTCTTCATCTCCGACGAAATCGCCGGCCCCGACGGCCCTCTGGCCCAGTATGGTCTTGTTGCCGACCCGGCGTTGAGCGATACGCAGTCGGCCGTCATGAACGAAGATGTCATGAACTCGTCGATGTAAAATCAACACGAGGGGGCGGCGTTCGCGCCGTCCCCATCTTTGGTCAAGGGTCAGAGATACACTCGCGGGGGAACCGATGCCGCTGATTTGGCTTGTCTCGATCGTGCTGATACTGGCGGTTGTTGGTTTTGTCGTTGGACGCCAACGTGCGCGGCAACTATCCGGCGGCGACGGTCGCGTGCTGCATTCTCTGCCCTCTTATTACGGCGCCAATGTATCGCTCGCCGTGCTGATCCCGTCCATCGGACTTCTGCTGCTATGGCTTTTGATCCAACCGGCCTGGATCGAGAACTGGGTATCAAGTCTGATCCCGGAAACGGCCATTGGCGAAAGCAGTACGCTGTCACTTGTGATGAGCGATGTGCGCCGAGTAGCGGATGGTCTTGATACGGCTGTTGCGGAAGGGGCGATGACCGCCGAGGAGGCCGGTAGCATTCGCGCCGATCTTACGGACGTCCGACAGCGGCTCGGCGAGGTTGGCGTCGCGCTCGGCTCAAATGTGGAAAGTTCGGTGCTTGTCGCGGCTCAACAGTTTCGCGAGATGACCGCGACCGGCAACATGTGGATGACGGTTGCGGTTTTGGGTCTTGCCGCCTTCGGTTTCGTATCGTCCATCATGATTACCAAGCCGGACTTCCGGGCCCGCAACACGGTTGAGCGCATCATCCTTGCGATTTTGATCCTTGCGGCCACTATCGCCATCCTGACGACACTCGGCATCGTCCTTTCGATGCTCTTCGAGACGCGCAACTTCTTTTCCCAGTATTCCTGGACCGAGTTTTTCTTTGGCCTTGAATGGGCGCCCGATTTCCGCGGAAACTCATCGCTCAGCATTATCCCGCTGCTCTGGGGTACGCTTTATATCTCGTTCATCGCGCTTCTAGTGGCCGTTCCCATCGGCCTTTTCGCGGCCATCTACATGAGCGAATACGCCGGGCCGAGGATGCGCGCCGTCGCCAAGCCGTTGATCGAAATTCTCGCCGGCATCCCCACCATCGTTTACGGGCTTTTCGCGCTGATCACCGTCGGCCCGCTGCTGCGCGACTATTTCGCGATGCCCATGGGCCTTGGCGAAAGCGCGTCTTCCGTCGCCACCGCCGGTGT
>JABDPT010000107.1 GCA_013042605.1 Paracoccaceae bacterium | reverse complement strand
TTGCCAATTATCTGCGTTTTGGCGCATTCAGGTGCGGTCTTGTGACGCCAGCGCATGCAGATAGTTGCTTGTGAATTTTTTGAGGTCGCTCTCAAAAAGACCAACATCCATATCATCTATTTGCTCTTGTAGGGCCGTAACCGAGGCACTGAGATAGGTTGGGATTGCCTTTTCCAAATGTTGTCGTTCATCAATCGAGATTTCAATATCGACAGAGATCCTATTTTCGTTGCGGTCAATGATTATCGGGCCCACGCCTGATCCGCCATATGTTGAGACTTCCCCGTCAATTCTCAAAATGTAGGTTAACTCGATAACATTCAGTCCTCGCACAGTGAACTCAACACAAGCTCTTTTCAGTGCCTTAAAGTGAGGGAGGAAAAACGGTTGCGCATCCTTGCCTCCCAATTGTCCGGCAAAGTCAATTCTTGTAGTCATTCTTAACCTCGACCAATTTACTGATTGGCGTAGTGGCAACAAGACGCACCGAACATTTCTTTAATGCGTAACACAGTAGTGCAAGATGCCTAGTAGCAGACTTTGAAGCAAAAGACACCAAGGTCGGCTTTGTCCGCAGAGCGGACCTTCATTGGACCTGCCGCGAATGGCAGCAACGAGCCCAAAGTTCCAAATGCTGCGCTAAGTGCAAGAGGCTGCCAACGGCAGGAATCCGACATTGACGTCGGCGGGGAACGGCCCACTGCCGCCGTTGACCTAAGGGCCTCGCCGCTGCGCTGCGGCCCGCAAGAGCCGTCATTCGCTGCGATTGCATAAATGGACAAAGAGCGGAGGTCGGCGCTAGGGAGCGAAGTGGCCATTCTTTTGCCGTTTTGAAGCTCACCTGCAGGCTTCGGTTTTGCGTGCAAACTTTAATAACCTTACAGTAACCCAATGATCCAAGACATGTTGACCATGCCTCGACCGATCCTGTGGTCCTTTCGACGCTGTCCCCATGCAATCCGGACGCTGACGTCAGACACCTTGGGTCCGACGCGGGATGCGTGCAGTTCGATCACACCTTGCGATCGGTTTCGGTCGGTTTCGTGTCTGGCAAGGAATGAGTTGCAGCCCTCGGTTTTCCTCCGTAGGCGCCGCCATGGGCCGACTCGATTAGGACATCATCGCCCGCTGCTAGCACCAATCCTGAGACCTGCGCATGCGCCTCAAATGGTTCAGCGCGGTGTCGTACAGCCAGCCTGTTGCGCCCTCCCAACACATCCGAGCCAATGGACCAGACCGGCACGCGCGTATGGCTAAGCCCCGCCGAGAGCATCGCAGGCCCACGCAAGCGATAGTGAGTGCGCACGCCACGACCGCCGGCGTGGGCACCGTCGACGTCCGGACGCTCGGTGAGGCCCTTTTCTTCGACCCATAGACCATAGCGCGCCTCTGCGATCTCAACCGGGCAGTTGAAGGTATCGCCGTGGCTCGTCGAATACATGGCGTCCAAACCGTCGCGGCTGGCGGTGGCGCCCCAACCGCCCATTTGCGGCTCCACCATGGTGTAGCGGCGCCCGGTGTCGGGATGCCGGCCGGCGATGACGGTGCCGAAGACCGAGGCGAAGTGCCCGGCGGGCATTCGTTCTGGCATAGCGCCGGCAAGGCAGTGCCACAGCATGTCGAAGAGGCGCATCCGGGTTTCGAAGTAATACCCGTGAGGGGCAGTTGGACCGGGGTCGAAAACGCTGTCCGGTCGCGTCAATACCTGCAATGGTTCGAAGGAGCCGGAATTGGCATATCGCTCCGGATCGGTCACCGCTTTGAAGAGCATTTGGCAGGCTATTACCGCTCCGTCGCGGCTTGTGTTATGTGGTCCCGCCGCGGCGTCGGGCACCGCGCGCAGATCGACAGTGAATTTGCCACCGCCAACCTCGATGGCCGCGCGCCAGGGCGGGCCAGTGTCCTGTGGTTCCTCAATTTCCCAGCGGCCCTCCGGGAGCGTGGCGAGGCCAGCCCTGGCGCGCGCCGTGCCCACGTCTAGCGCTTCGGCCACTGCCTCGTGGATCGCTGCCGACCCGTAGCGCGCGCACATCCCACGGATCAGCGTCGCGGCCCGGCGCCCGGCCGAGACCTGGGCCCATAGGTCACCCGCGACCACGTCGGGTTGCCGTGAGTTGCATGCGATGATGTCGAACACGGCCGCGTTCTTTTCCCCGCGCTCGAAAAGCCGCACCATCGGCAAGCGCAGGCCTTCCGCACAAATGTCGGTGACATCGACCGGCATGGACCCTGGGACCTTTCCGCCGATGTCGCTCCAATGTGCGATGGAGGCGACCCACGCCACGCAGACACCGTGATGAAACACCGGCTCAGCCAGGACCACATCGCAAAGATGTGTCACGCCGCCGTGGTTTGGGTCATTGGTGACAAAGACGTCGCCTTCCGCGATGGCGTCGCCATACCGGGCGCGGATTGCTGTGACGGATTTGTCGAGGACGCCAACGAAGGACGGGATCCCGGCGCCGGAACTGACCAAGCGGCCGTCGGCGTCGGTCACACCGGTCCCGACGTCCAACACCTCATAAATGATCGGGCTCATCGCTGTCTTACGCAGAACCTCGAACATCTCTTGTGCTGCAGCATCGAGCCCCGCCTGGATGACCGTCGATGTGAAGGTATCAAGCATCGATTACGCGAACGTCGCGCGGCAAGTCGGACAGGATTTCGGGGCCGTCGGCCCGCAGCATAACGATGTCCTCCAGCCTCAGCCCGAAGCGGTCCGGCAAATAGACGCCGGGCTCGATCGAAAAGACCATGCCTACTTCCAGCGGTGTTTGCGATGTTGCGGTGATCCATGGCGGTTCGTGCACTTCGACACCCATCCCGTGCCCGGTGCGGTGCACGAAGTAATCGCCGTAGCCCGCCTCGGTGATCACGCCTCTGGCGGCATCGTCCACCTCATGCGCCTTTGCGCCGGGCCGGGCTGCCGCCATCGCGGCCTGCACGGCGCGTTCCACGATGGCGTGGATCTCGGCATAGCCTTCGGGCGGTGCGCCGATGACGGCCATACGCGTGATATCGCTCGAAAACCCGTCCTTTCCGGCGCCGATATCCATAACCACGGCATCGCCCATCGCGAGCTTGGTCCTGCCGGTGTGGTGATGGGGATAGGCACCGTTTCCGCCCGTCCCGATGATGCGGAAAAGAGGTGCCGCGCCCGCCGCCGCGAAGCTTTCGGCAACGACATCCGCCACCTCTGTCTCCGTCATACCGGGCCGCATGGCAGCCCAAGCGGCCTGCATGGCCCGATCGGCAATGCGAGCATTGTCTTTCAGCCGAGTGAATTCCTCGGCGTCTTTCGTCATCCGCAAGCGCCCGACGGTGGCTTCGGTGAAGCTCCGGGCGGCGCCGGGCAGAGCATCCTGGACCAGCGCCGCGTGATCGGCCCTCATCGCCTCGTCAAGCACCAGCGACTGCGCGGTTTCAGCGCCGGTCTCCGACAACAATCGGGTCAGCGCTTTATGGGGCCCGGTGTCATCCGCCCATGTGTAGAAGGGCAGGTCCGTTTGATTTCGCGCGCTCTCTGCTTCTAATACCGGGATCAGAAAGCTCGCATGGCTCGCTGTGATGAAGGCAAGGACGGGCCGTTCGTCGGCATGTGGGCGAACGCCAAGAGCCCAATCCATATGGGCGCCGGGCGCGAGGACGACGAGATCCACACCCTCTTGCGCCATCAGGCCGCGCAGCTTAGTCAATCGATCGGGCATCTCATACTCCTCACGCAGCCAGGACAAGGCGGTTGCCGAACGGCTCATTCACGTCAAATCCGCCAATGCGGGCCATCTCTTCCTCCGGTGGGGCCTCGCAAGACCATTTCCGAGATGGGATCCAGCCACAATCACGGCGCAGCGCCGCGCCGTATTCCGCCCGTTTCAGCGCTGCGATGGCCGGATCGATCACCGGAACGCCAAGCACTTCCTCCATGCGCCGGTGAAACCCGATTTCCATGGTACAACCGAGAATGAGTGCCTCGGCATAATCCTCTTCGACGGCCTTTCGGCCTGCGTCCAACAGGCGCTGGGCGGTTTCGTCATGGTCGGTTTGAAAGTCGTTGACGCCGAGGTCGACGTGATAAAAGCCGGTGAGGGCGTCGCGGTGGCCATAGGACAGGACGTTCGATTTCATCTGCCCCACCCATTTGCGGCGGCCTACGATCACCCCGAAATGGTTGGCAAGTGACATGGCAATTTCGGTGGACGCCACGCAAGGCGCCGTCACAAGCATGCTGCTCGACAATTCACGCGCCTCGTGCAGTGCGGTGTCGTAAAAGCAGCCGATCACGAAGGCGTCGAAGCCCTCGCGCGCCGCCGCCCGCACCGCCCGGATAATGCCTGTTGTCACCCTGCCTTCGTAGGCGCGGTATTCGATATTCGTGAATGCGCCGTCCTCGGCCGGAAGCGAAGTGACGTGGATTTCAGTTCCCGGTCGGCGCTGCGATTTGAACGCTTCGGCGAAAATCGGATCGTCGAGCGCGTTGCCAACGGGGCTTAGATACATGATCTTCAGAGGGTCGGTCATGAGGGTCTCCCATAAATGAACGAAGCGCGTTCCGGGGTGAGAAGGCCAGCTTTGACGTCGGCCTCGATGGCCTCGGGAGCGCGCTTGGCCGGGTCGCCGTAGCCCGCACCGCAGGAGGTGACGACACGCACCACGTCATCGGTGGTGAGGTCGAGGCCAGAGACGAAGGAATGCCGCTCCGTTGTACCGTTTTTGATGACCTCGACGTAGTTGCCGGTGCCTTCGTGGCCATCCTTGAGCGGCCACGGCTTGATCCGCGTACGGGTGTAGCCAACGGTGACAAACCCCTTTTCGGTGCGGATCCTATATTCCAAAATGAGCCCCCGCCCGCCCACAAATTGCCCCTCGCCGCCCGGTGCCTCGTTCAACGCCATGCGGTCGACCAATAAGCCATTGCGTGCCTCTGAGATTTCCGCAGGAGTATTGAAGGTTTCGCCGTGGAAACCGGAGAAGATACAGGGATTTCCGTCGCGCCCGTCCCAAGCGCCCCATCCGCCGACCTGCGGCTCGATGATTGTGTATTGGCGGCCGGTGTCCGGGTGAATGCCACCGATGAACGTGCCGCAAATCGAACTGAAGTGCCCCGCGGGAAGCCGTTCAGGGATATGCGGCGCTAGGCAGCGCCAGACCAGATCGTAGACCCGCACTTCGGTTTCGAAATAAAAGCCAATGGCGGCGGGCTCCTGAGCGTGGAAGATTGAGCCTTCGCGGGTGAGCACCTTCAGCGGCCGAAAGCTGCCGTCATTGGCGGGCGTCTCCGGGTCTGTGATGGATTTGAACACCATCTGCGCGCAAATCACCGTGCCGTCTCGGCTCGTGTTCGTTGGGCCGGTGTCCTGATCAGGATTGTCGCGTAGATCGACGACAAATTCGGTGTCAGATATCGTGACCGCGACGTTGAAGATACGTCCGTCGTCTTGCTCTTCGCTCAACGTGAACGTGCCCTTCGGCAGATGCGCAAGCTCAGCCAGGGCCGATTTCTCACCGAATGCCATGAACCCGTCCATCGCTTCGATGAACGTATCGGCTCCGTATTTCGCGGCCAATCCTTCCAGCCGCCGTGCACCTACCCGGACGCTGGCGATGGCCGCCCAGACATCGCCTTTGAGGAAATCTGGCATCCGGCTATTGCTGGTGATGATGTCGAGAACGGCTTCGTCGGTGACGCCTTCACGAATGAGTTTTACCGACGGCAAGCGGAGCCCTTCCTGAAAGATCTCCGTCGCCTCGCCGGAGAGTGAACCCGGCGCCATCCCTCCCACGTCGGAGTTGTGGGCGATGTTGGCGGTCCAGGCGATGATGCGACCATCTGCATAGACCGGCATCGCTAGCACCAAGTCATTCAGATGCGTGACCCCGCCGTGCCATGGGTCATTGGTGATGAACACGTCGCCGGGTCGGATATCGGTATGTTTGGCCAGGATAAACTGCACCGACTTGTCCAGAACGCCAATGAATGCAGGAATCCCCGCGCCTGATGATGCGATGCGCCCGGCGGCATCGGTAATCCCTGTGCCCATGTCGAGGACTTCGTATATGATCGAGGACATCGCCGTCTTACGCATCGCCGCAAACATCTCGTCGGCAGCGGCCTGGAGCGAGTTTTGGATGATTTCCAGGGTGATCGGATCGGTGCTCATGTCTGGCCTCCCAGCAAGATGTGCAGGTTGCGGAAGGCATCCATGTGGACTTGGTTGCCGGGGTGCACCACGACCGTCATGCCCGGATCTTCAACAATGGCTGGGCCGATAAACGCCATGCCAGGCATCAATTTCTCGCCGTCGTAGATGTCGGCCTCATGGGTCCCCTCTGGTGCGTAGTCGACCGTTCGCCGACCCTTTCGCGCTGGACTGGCGTCGGATGGACCCAGGTCAGCCGGCACCATCTCCAGCTTCCCAACTTCAGCTCGGGCGACGAGATGAATGCCGACCATTTCGACAGGCGCATCGAGGCGGTAGGTGTATTCCTTTTCATAAAGGGCGTGAAAATCCTGGGCGATGCGGGTAAGGTCGCTGTCCGTGACCGGGCCCTCTAGCGGCACTTCTGTGGTGTGCTCCTGGTTTTGGTAACGGAACTTGCCGTATCGCAAGAAGCTGACCCGGCCCGGATCGACGCCTTCTTGGGTGAAAGTAGCGCGTGCTTTGGCCTCGGCCTCCGCGAAAACCGCTTCAATCACGTTGCTCGCGCCCGCGTCGAGGTCGACAAGCTGGGTCACGAAGTAATCGCGCCGCAGGTCCGACATCATCATGCCCCAAGCCGAAAAGACCGACGCAGCATTGGGCACCACGACCTTCTTCACTTGCAACTCCTGCCCCAGAGCGACGGCATGCATCCCGCCGCCGCCGCCGAAGGCCAAAAAGGTGAAATCGCGGGTGTCATGGCCACGGTTGAGGCTGACGAGCTTCAAGGCGTTGACCATATTGTTGTTGGCAATGCGGATAATACCCTCTGCGGCCTCATCCACGGTCACGCCGAGCTTGTCCCCCACCGCCCGCAAGGCGGCCTCGGCGGTGGTCATGTCGGCCACCACCTCTCCGCCGCAGAAATAGTCGCGGTTGATCCGGCCAAGCCAAAGGTTGGCATCCGTGGTTGTCGCCTCTGTGCCACCCTTGCCATAGGCGGCCGGCCCAGGCACCGCGCCAGCCGATTGCGGGCCGACATGCAGCTTTCCGAAGTCGTCGACCCAGGCGATCGAGCCACCGCCGTTGCCGATCTCCACAAGGTCGACGACGGGTACCATGATGGGGTAGCCAGCGGACTTTCGGCTGCGTCCAATCCAATAGTCGGTCATGATCCGAACTTCGCCGCCCTCGATGAGCGAGCATTTTGCGGTCGTCCCGCCGATGTCGAGTGCAAGGATATCGGGCTCGTCGATCAGCTTGCCGAGTTCCGCCGCGCCCCAGAACCCCGAGGCCGGGCCGCTCTCGACCATCGTGATGGGCACGGCAGAGGTCGCCGCGAGGCTATCGACCCCGCAGTTCGACTGCATGATGTACGGGCTTTTCTGGAGCCCTTGGGCCTTCAGCCCGTCGTCAAGCCGCCCAAGATAGCGCGCCGCCACCGGTTGCACGAACGCTGACAATACGGTGGTGTTGGTCCGTTCATATTCCCGCCATTCGCGGGTGATCTGATGGGACGCCACGACGGAGACCTCCGGCCACAGGCGGCGCACCTCTTCCAGAACGGCTTCTTCATGGACCGTATTGGCATAAGCGTGCAGCAGGGTAATCGCCACGGCTTCCACGCCTTCGGACCGAAAGCGGTCAAGGATCGCGGATACGCCCGTGAGATCAAGGGGGCTACGCTCCTCGCCGCCATAGGTCATACGGCCCGGCACTTCGGCCCGCAGATGACGCGGCACGAAAGGCTCCGGCTTCACATAGTGCAGGTTGAAAAAGTCCGGGCGGTTGCCCCGCGCGATCTCAAGCACGTCACGGAAGCCTTGGGTGGTAATCAGCCCAACTTTCACACCTTTCCGCTCCGTCAGGGCATTGATCACCACGGTGGTTCCATGTGCCATGAAATCAACGTCGGCAGGCGCGATATCGCCCTTTCGAAGCACGTTGAGAACGCCCGTCTCGTAGTCTGGCGGAGTGGTGTCGGATTTCGCCGTTACGATCCGCGTGGTTCCGTCGGCAGCCGTCTCAAAAGCGACGAGGTCAGTGAAGGTGCCGCCAAC
>JABDPT010000077.1 GCA_013042605.1 Paracoccaceae bacterium | reverse complement strand
CGCCAACCGCCGGGTCTATGGCCAGTGGCAATCGGCCCTGCCGTCGCGCTTCATCGACGAATTGCCCGAAGAGCATGTCGACGTCCTGACCCCGCCCGGCCTTTATGGCGGCGGGTATGGCGCGGCGGGCATGGCCGCGGGATCGACGCTCGAAGACGCGGCGGCCAGTGCGAACGTCTATAACTCACCCGGATGGCGGCGGTTGCAGGAACGCGGATCATCCCGCCCGATGAGCCAGCCCCGCGAAACCCGCAACTCGGTGATCGATCTCGATGCCGTCTCGGCCTTCACGCAGGGCGACCGCGTGTTCCATACGAAATTCGGCTATGGCTATGTGATGGGGGTCGAAGGCGATAAACTTGATATCGAGTTCGAGAAGGCGGGCGCGAAAAAGGTCGTCGCGAAGTTCATCGTCGCCGCGGATCGCGCTGACGACGTGCCGTTCTGAGGTATCTTTTCTCGCCCATATTCAAGCGTGGTTTGCGAACAGTGCGGCGTATTGCAATCGATCGTTCCCGACATGCAGTTTAGCAAATTTTAACAACAGACTGTTGAAGACCGGTATTTTGGGGGTTTGTTAACCTTTAAAGCGAGTATTTCCGCACGGACTATCGTGAGTATCGTTTCCAAAACGGGATCAGTTTTCCAATAAAAAAAGGTGTTTTAGACCCGGAGGTGGATGCCCGAAGGTGAGGATTGTCGCGAATATGCGGGTATCGGAATGTTTCGCCACGGGCGCGCACCCCTCGGCTCTACCGGTTTTGCCACAATTGGTCGCCCGCCATCGCCCCCGATCCGGGTTCCCATGCTTTAAGATTGGGTTTACCTAAAGTTAGCCAAGGTTGGTGTTCAGCCCTGGCCACGTCGGAAAGAAGCCGCTCGCAGGTGTTTTGTTTGCCCCCGTGGTTTCTTCAGCCCCGCGCGTTCCGGCAGGTGTGTTTGTGACGTTAATGAGTGGAGTAGTAAGATGGATATTCAAAGCATTCTCGAACAAGTCGGCACGGCGCCGAAGGCTCCGACCCCCTCCGAAGACGTCAGCGAAGAGATCAACTGGACGCTGCCGGGCTTTGGTCCGATGACCCGCATTTCCACGTCTTTCGGTGATGTCCACGCGCAGGTCCTGCGCGAACGCGATATGGTGCGCACCGCAAGTGGCAATCTCAAGCCCGTTCTCTGGGTCGACCGCGTCAAGCTTGACCAGGGCTTCATGCGCAAGGCGCCGAACGCGACCGCGATCCTGATCCGTGCGGGCGCGCTGGGCAATGGCCTGCCCAAGGCGGATGTGATCGTCTCGCCGGAACAAGAGATATCGTTTGGCCGTCAGGGCCTGACCTCGGACTTCCACAAGGCGAAAAGCCTGCTGGGCCGCCCGGGCGTCGTCCGCAAACCTGAAGAGATCATGACCTATACCCGCTTTCACTGTGGTGAGCCGGTTTCGGTCAAGGTCGAAGGGATCTGGGCGCGCGTCAGCCGCTGAACCGACCACGCGCGAGGGGGTAAAGAACCCGCTGTCCTTGAGGGGGGGACAGCGGGTTTTTTCGTGTGCGCAGACATAAAAAAGGCGGTGACACCAGGGAGGAGGAAGGTGTCACCGCCAAATACAGATGACCCAGGGAGGAGGAGGGGCCGTCTGATCTTCCATCCGCGCCAGACCATCGCCCGTCGCGGTGTTACCCCTAACATAGGCCGATGCTGCACCTGCACAAACCCTTTTGGATGCAATGCTGCTATGCGGCAAATGCATATGTGATGCTGACCTTATTTCGGGCATTGCGGCGCTTTTTCGGGCGCTTGCAGAAGGCTCCCTTGTCTCTGGCGCAAAAGCTGACAAGTAATGCCGTGGAAATAGGCTCGGAGAGGACGCATGGCAGTAACGCGCGACGAGATTTTTGACGCCCTGAAGGCGCTGACGCTTCCCGATGGCGGAAACATCGTCGAACGCGACTTGATTCGTGCCCTCACGATCAGCGACGGGGCGGTGCGATTCGTGCTCGAGGCCGAAAGCCCGGAGGCCGCGCGCAAGCTCGAACCCGTCCGCGCCGCGGCCCAGGCGGTGGTCGAGCGGGTTGCAGGCGTGACCAGTGCCGCCGTTGCGTTGACCGCGCATGGGCCGGCCGCGAAACCGGCCCCGCCCCCCGGCGATGCGCCGCCCAGCCTAAAGATCGGTCGCCACCCGACACAACAGCAGGGGCCGCAAAAGGTTTCGGGCGTTGACCGGATCATCGCCGTCGGGTCGGGCAAGGGCGGGGTCGGCAAATCGACCGTATCGTCGAACCTGGCCGTCGCCCTGGCGCGGCAGGGGCGGCGTGTCGGCCTTCTGGATGCCGATATCTATGGGCCCAGCCAGCCGCGCATGATGGGCGTGTCCAAACGGCCCGCATCGCCGGACGGCAAGACCATCATCCCGCTTCAGGCGCATGGCGTCACGATGATGTCGATCGGCCTGATGCTTCAGGAAGATCAGGCGGTCGTCTGGCGTGGCCCCATGCTGATGGGCGCGCTGCAACAGATGCTGGGGCAGGTGGAATGGGGCAAGCTTGATATCCTGATCGTCGATCTGCCGCCGGGGACAGGGGATGTGCAGCTGACCCTGTGCCAGCGCACCGAACTGACCGGTGCGCTCGTGGTGTCGACGCCGCAGGACGTGGCGCTTCTGGATGCGCGCAAGGCGATGTCGATGTTCAACACGCTGAAAACGCCCATTCTCGGGCTGATCGAAAACATGTCGACCTTCATCTGCCCCAGCTGTGGGACGGCGCACCAGATCTTTGGACTGGGCGGCGTGCGCGCGGAAGCCGAGCGGATGGGCGTGCCCTTCCTTGGCGAGCTGCCGCTCGACCTCGACGTGCGGCTTGCGGGTGACGCGGGCACGCCGATCGCGGCGGGCGAGGGGCCGGCGGCCGATGCCTATGCCGCGCTGGCCAAGCGTCTGGTCGATGGCGGCATGGCCTGAGGGCGCGACACCCCCGTAATTTCAGCTGATGGGTTCTGACTGGGCCGCGGTCGCGGGGCAGGATCGCTCGCCGTGTGGTCGGTCGTGGGATTTCATGGCCAAGACTGTGCCCATTTCGAATCATTCCAGCGGATTCGTGGGAATTTCTCTTGTTTTCTCGTGTTCCAGTGGGCAGTGAGACGCGAATTGCAGCGAATTACCGCTGATCTCGTGGATTTCATGGGATTTTTAGTCTATCGTGCAAATTATCAATATTTAGGTATTTCTCATAGACTATATACAACAATTAGTATCAGCTTGTGAGATTCTCCCACTATACCTTGTTTTCAAGCCCCTTCTGAAACCAGATATTGTGACAATTCCCTCAAATTTCTGTTGCTTCCCATGATTTCCCATGGCATCCATGAACTGCGATGAACGGGACGAAAGGGACGTTAGATCCCAAAACCCCCCAAGCAGGTTTCATACAGGCACCCCGCTTCATCAAACGACGAGATCCGGCGCGCGGGCGAGCAGACATCCCCCCAGGTGGCGCGCGCAGCTGGACTAACCCGGAAACGGGACACGGGCGGCGGGTTTGAGCAGTGGCAGCAGCTCAACCCGCCGTTTCCGTCTCAGGCCCCGGCAAGGGGCGAAACAGGTAAGGGAGCCGCGGGACAGTGGTTCGCAGATTCAGAGGCGAGTTCCACCAGAAGGTGGATGGAAAGGGCCGGGTATCGATCCCGGCTGATTTCCGTCGCGTACTGGAAGCGGGCGATCCCACCTGGACAGACGGCAAGGTCCCCGAATTCGTCATCGTCTATGGCGACCACCGCCGCGCTTACCTTGAATGCTATACCATCGACGCCGCCAACGAGGTCGACGCACAGATCGCCGACCTGCCGCGCGGGTCGATCGAGCGGCGAATGCTCGAGCGGCTCTTCAACGGTCAATCGCTGAAAACCACCATCGACGATACCGGCCGCATCGTCTTGCCCGCAAAGCTGCGTAGCAAGATCGACATTGACGGCATGGCCTATTTCATCGCCACCGGCGACACGTTCCAGATCTGGAAACCAGAGACATTCGAAGCCGAGGAGTTGGCGAAAACCGAGGAATGGCTTGACCAGTTCCCCGACGATTTCGACCCGCTCACCCTGCTCGATCAAAGGGGAGGTTAGGCGATGGCGGCCACCGCGCGCGTGACCCCGTCTGATCCCCCGCACGTCCCCGTTCTTATCGACGCCATTCTGCGCGTGGCCCCGCCAACAGGTGAGCCACGTGTCACAGGCCATTGGATTGACGGCACTTTCGGCGCCGGCGGATATACCCGCGCCCTGCTTGATGCGGGGGCGGCCCATGTCACGGCCATCGACCGCGATCCGGCGGTGTTCGCCATGGCGCAAGACTGGGCCGGGGAATATGGCGACCGTCTGACCCTTGTCGAAGGCACGTTCAGTGCGCTTGACGATGCGGTCGACGAGCCGGTCGATGCGGTGGTGTTCGATCTTGGCGTCTCATCGATGCAGCTTGACCAGGCCCTGCGCGGCTTTTCCTTCATGTCCGATGGCCCGCTCGACATGCGGATGGCGCAATCGGGCCCGTCGGCC
>JABDPT010000102.1 GCA_013042605.1 Paracoccaceae bacterium | reverse complement strand
TTTGGGCAGGATACGGCCGAAATTCTGGGTGATGCGGAGGGCGACTAGCCGTTTTGGCGGCAATTCGGCTTCGATTTCAATCACGCCAGATCACGTTGCCGCAAGGTGCGGCTTCGCAGGATGCGGTGGCGCGTATGCTGTGCCAGAACGTTGACGATGGATTGTGCGGTTAGGGAGTGTGGCGTGGCGCAGGACATCTTTGGAAGCGAAACATCGCTTGGCCCGGGCCGTGCGCTTGAGGCGTGGAACGCGACGCAACGGGCCTTTCTGGCCCATGACGCACGCACGCCAGAGCATTTGGGCGCAGTGCTGCGCGAGTCACCTGAATTCGCCATGGCGCATGCGATCAAGGGGCTGTTTCTCGTCCTGCTGGGGCGGCGCGCCCTGTTGACCGACGCGACTGCCGCGCATGATCTTGCCCGCGCTCTTGCGCGCGACGCCGGAGCGACGCGGCGCGAACGACGCTATATCGCCGCCCTTGGGCATTACCTTTCTGGATACCCCGCCCGCGCGATTGCCGAGATGGAGGCGGTGCTAGATGCCCACCCACAAGATGCGCTGGCCATGAAGCTGAGCCACGCGATCCGATTTGTTCTGGGCGATGCGGCGGGCATGCTGGCCTCGGTCGAGCGTGTGCTGCCAAGCTATGACGTGTCCCATCCCGCGCGCGGCTATGCGATGGGCTGCCTGTCTTTCGCACTGGAAGAGACCGGGGCCTATAGCCACGCCATTATCGCGGGTCACGGCGCGCTCGCGCTCGCCCCCGATGATGCATGGGGCCTGCACGCGGTCACGCATGTGCATGATATGACGGCGCAAAGCCGCAAGGGGCTTGGCTGGCTCGATGCGCATGAAAACGCGTGGGCGCATTGCAATAACTTCCGTTTTCACGTGTGGTGGCACAAGGCCCTGCTGCATCTTGATCTGGGGGAGGTCGAGACGGTGTTCGACTTGTACGATCACAAGATCCGGTCCGAGAAGACCGATGATTACCGCGACATTTCCAACGCGACCTCGCTTTTGATGCGGTTGGAGCTTGAGGGCGTGTGTGTCGGTGACCGATGGGACGAACTGGCCGATCTGGCGGAAACCCATACCGACGACGGATCGCTGGTCTTTGCCGATTTGCACTATCTCATGCCGCTTTTGCAGACCGGGCGGCGTGCCGCCAGCGTGGCCTTGGCGGACACCGCGCAAGCCCGGGCGTCTGATGCCGGTGACATCGCCCGCGGGTACGCGACGCCAGGTTGCGCCGCGATATCGGGGCTTTGCGCCTTTGCCGAAGGCGATCACCGGACCGCCTTTGACGGGTTGCTCACCGCCTGGCCGCACATGTCGCGCGCCGGGGGCAGCCACGCGCAGCGCGACGTCTTCGAGCGCATCACTATCGATGCGGGCATTCGTGCCGGACAGATCGACGATGCCGAACGCGTGCTGCGGGCCCGGACCAATCGGCGGGGCGGGGCCGAAGACACCTATGCCAGCGCGCGGTTCGCAATGATCGCAGCCGCGCGCGGCGCAGCGGCCCAACCACCGGCGGCGTGACCGGGATGTGGGGCTAGGGCGATGCTGCGGCGTGACTTCCTGACGGCCCTTGCGGCCTTGACGGCCACCGCCCCGGTGCGGGCCGGGGCGGTTGGCGCGGAGATGCCGTTTTCAACCGATTTGCTGATGGACCGGGTGCGTGCAATGGCCCGCGAACGCTATCGCCCCCGCCCGATGGTGCCCGAAGCCTGGCGCAATCTGACCTATGATCAATACCGCAAGATCTGGTTCGCCGAACGCAACGCGCTCTGGTCCGGTGAAGACAGCGCGATCAAGGTCGATTTCTTTGCCCCGGGGCTCTATTTCCCGCGCGCGATCAAGGTGTTCGCGGTCGAAGGTGATGTCGCTGCGCAGGTGCCGTTCTCGCTGGACGATTTCGATACCACCGACAAATTTCCCGATCTTCCGGTCGACGACACGCTGGGCTTTTCGGGCTTTCGCCTGCGGGCCGAGACCGAGCGCGCGGGGATTTTTCAGGAATTTCTGGTAATGCAGGGCGGAACCTATTTCCGTGGCATCGGCACAGGCCAGATCTACGGCATCTCGGCGCGGGGTCTCGCGATTGATACCGCCGATCCGAAGGGGGAAGAGTTCCCCGATTTCACCGAGTTCTACATCGAACGCCCTGCCGCCGGGGCGCGCGTGTTCAACGTTCACGCCATTCTCGACAGTCCCGGCGTCGCCGGGCTTTACAGCTTCGAGATCGCCCATGGACTGCCCCTGCGGATGCGGGTCACGGCGCGTCTTATCCCGCGCCGCCGCCTGACCCATGTCGGGCTTGGCCCGCTGACCAGCATGTTCCAGTTCGACGGAACCAATCGCGACAGGTTTTCCGATTTTCGTCCGGCGGTGCACGATTCCGATGGTCTGATGATCCGCAACGGGCGGGGCGAAACGCTGTGGCGCCCATTGGCCAATCCGAAAACACTCCAGGTGTCGGCCTTCATCGACGACAATCCCCGGGGCTTCGGGTTGATGCAACGGGCGCGCAAATTCTCGGACTTCGCGGATCTCGAAGCGCTATATCACCGGCGTCCCAGCCTGTGGATCACGCCCGAAGGCGATTGGGGCAAGGGCGCGGTCACGCTGGTCGAAATCCCGACCGAACGCGAGATCTATGACAACATCGTCGCCTATTGGCGACCCGAAACGGCCCTTGAGCCAGGGGTTTTGCACAGCCACAGCTATGCGATGGACTGGGGCGAGACGCCACCGGGGGACGCGCCTTTGGCGCAGGTGGTCGATACGCGTATGGGGCGGCGCTACAGTGGCGGGTATATCGCCACCATCGATTTCGCGCCGCATCCCGGTCTGGGCGATCTGGCCGATCTGACGCCGTCCGTATCGGCCACGGCGGGGCAGGTCTCTGACGGATTGATCCAGCAGAACCCGGAAACCGGCGGGCCGCGGCTGGCGTTTTCGTTTGACCCCGAAGGCGCGCCGTTGATCGAGTTTCGCGCACAGTTGCGCAAAGCGGGCGCACCGGCTTCCGAGGTCTGGCTTTATCGGTGGACGCCGACATGACCAAACCCCTGCGCCCGCTCACCGTCATGCCGCCACCCGCGCCGTTGGCCTTTCCCGAGCAAGACTTTCGCACGGCATTCCGCGATCCTGCGGCGCCGGGTCCGCGGTCGTCGGGGGCAACGCGGGCGTGGCGTCGGCTGGTGCTGGCCCTCGTGGTGGCGATCGTGGTGCCGGTTCTGGCGCTGTTAACCACGTGGTTCGCGCAAGATGGGGTGATGGTCTCTGAGGCGGCGTTGCTTTTGCTGGCGGGCGTGACAATCCTTTGGATCGCCCATGCGCTGGCCACTGCGATCATCGGTCTTTTGCCCGGCCGGGACCGGCCCGAGACCCGGGGCGCTCCAGCAAATCCGCTGCGCGTAGCGGTTCTGGTGCCGATCTATGAGGAAGACGTGGGCCGGGTCGTTGCCAATATCCGCGCCATGCGGGCCGAATTGGCCACATATCCCACGGCCCACAGCTTTGCCTTCTTCGTGCTCAGCGACAGCCGGTCGGCCCACGCGACGATAAGCGAAGAGCTCGCGATGGCCGAATTCGTGCAGGACGAGCCCGAGCATTTACCGGTTTATTATCGTCGGCGCAGCCTCAACCGCGACCGCAAGGCCGGAAATCTGGGCCAATGGCTTCAGGAATGGGGCGGGGCGTGGGATGCGATGCTGCCGCTCGACGCCGACAGCGTAATGAGCGCGCAGGCCATTGTCGCATTGGCCGATGCGCTGGCCAATGATCCCACGGCCGGACTGATCCAGAGCCAGCCGCGTCTCATCCGCTCGGTCAGCCTTTATGGCCGGATGCAGCAATTCGCCACCGCGCTTTATTCCCCGCTGATGGGGCGTGGGCTGGCGCGTTGGTCGGGGCATGCGGCCAACTACTGGGGTCATAACGCGATCATTCGCACCCGTGCCTTCGCCGCGGCGGCCGGCTTGCCGAAGTTGCGCGGCGCGCGGGGCAGGCAGCACCTGATCCTTTCGCATGACTTCGTCGAGGCGGCGCTCTTGCGTCGGGCGGGGTGGGGTGTGCGGCTTTTGCCCGCTGGACACG
>JABDPT010000099.1 GCA_013042605.1 Paracoccaceae bacterium | reverse complement strand
CGGTCGAGCTGATCGCGCCGATCGCGATGGAGCAGGGCCTGCGCTTCGCGATCCGCGAAGGCGGCCGCACCGTCGGCGCCGGCGTGGTGTCGAAAATCCTCGACTAAGCAGGGATCACCGGTTCCGGATTCGCACCGGGACCTCTCCCGCCAGAGGCCCCGGACCTGATCCGGGGCGCGTGGCGCCGAAACAAAAGGTTCGATGAGGGTTGGCGGTGGTCGCCAATCCTCCTCTCAATCTCAAAGACCCTTGAAGGGGACACGACCATGGCAGTTGCCAGCCAAAATATTCGGATCAGGCTGAAAGCCTTCGATTACCGCGTCCTGGATGCCTCGACGCAGGAAATCGTCAACACCGCCAAACGGACCGGCGCGCAGGTGCGCGGCCCGATCCCGCTGCCCAACAATATCGAAAAGTTCACGGTTCTGCGTGGTCCGCATGTCGACAAGAAGTCGCGTGACCAGTTCGAGATCCGCACGCATAAGCGCCTGCTCGATATCGTAGACCCGACGCCGCAGACGGTGGACGCGCTCATGAAGCTCGACCTTGCCGCCGGCGTTGACGTCGAAATCAAGGTTTAAGGGAGGGCATCGGATATGTTGCGCTCTGGAGTGATCGCAAAGAAGGTCGGGATGACCCGGCTGTTCATGGAAGACGGCAAGCAGGTTCCGGTGACGGTTCTGCAGCTTGACGGCTTGCAGGTTGTCGCCAACCGCACACCCGAGAAAGACGGCTATTCGGCCGTTCAGCTTGGCGCGGGTTCGGCAAAGGCAAAGCGCACGTCGAAGGCGATGCGCGGCCATTTCGCCGTGGCCAAGGTAGAGCCTAAGCGGAAGATCGCGGAGTTTCGGGTGGACCCGGAAAACCTGATCGACGTGGGCGAGGAAATCACCGCCAACCATTACTTCGAAGGCCAGTACGTCGACGTCTCGGGCACTTCGATCGGTAAAGGGTTCCAGGGCGCGATGAAGCGCTGGAACTTCGGCGGTCTGCGCGCGTCGCACGGTGTGTCGATCAGCCACCGTTCGCACGGCTCGACCGGACAGTGTCAGGACCCGGGCAAGGTGTTCAAGGGCAAGAAAATGGCCGGCCACATGGGTGCGGCCCGCGTGACCACGCAGAACCTGCAGGTCGTGCGCACCGATGCCGACCGTGGCCTGATCATGGTCAAGGGCGCTGTGCCCGGATCGAAGGGTGGCTGGGTCACGATCAAGGATGCGGTCAAGAAACCGCAGCCCGAGAACGTGATTTACCCCGCCGCGCTGAAATCGGCCGCCGCCGAAGCTGAGCGTCTGGCCGAGGAAGCCGCAGCCGCGGCTGCCGCGGAAGAGGAAGCGGCCGCAAAGGCCGCCGCCGAAGCCGAACAAGCAGCCCTTGAGGCGGCTGAGGCCGAAGCTGCAAACGAGACCCCGGCGGATGACGCCGCGCCCGAGGGAGGCGACGACAATGAAAGCTGATGTGATCAAGCTCGACGCCAAGAAGGCGGGCTCGGTCGATCTCGATGACGAGATCTTCGGGCTCGAGCCGCGCGCCGATATCCTTCACCGCGTCGTACGCTGGCAGCGCAACAATGCGCAGGCCGGCACTCACAAGGTCAAGACCCGGTCGGAGACAAGCTATTCGACCAAGAAGATCTATCGCCAGAAGGGCACCGGCGGCGCACGCCACGGGTCCCGTAACGCGCCGATCTTCCGCAAGGGTGGTGTCTATAAGGGCCCGACCCCGCGCAGCCACGGCCACGACCTGACCAAGAAGTTCCGCAAGCTGGGCCTCAAGCACGCGCTGTCGGCCAAGCAGGCCGAAGGCAACCTAGTCGTGATCGACTCGATCGACATGAAGGACGCCAAGACCGCGACGCTGGCCAAGGCCGTCAAGGAACTGGGCTGGAAGCGTGCGCTGATCATCGATGGCGCGGACGTGAACGAAAACTTCGCCCGCGCCGCGGCCAACATCCAAGGCTTGGATGTGCTGCCGTCGATGGGGGCGAATGTCTATGACATCCTCAAGCGTGACACGCTGGTGATCACGAAGGCGGGTGTCGAAGCACTGGAGGCTCGTTTGAAATGAGCGCGAAAGCAGAACAGTACGACGTGATCCGCAAGCCGATCATCACCGAAAAGGCCACGATGGCGTCCGAGCATGGCGCGGTGGTGTTCGAGGTGGCGATGGAGGCCAACAAGCCCGCGATCAAGGATGCGGTCGAGGCGTTGTTCGGCGTGAAGGTCAAGTCGGTGAACACGACGATCACCAAGGGCAAGACCAAGCGCTTCCGCGGCCAGCCGGGGCGACGCAGGGACGTTAAGAAAGCCTATGTGACGCTCGAAGAGGGCAACACGATTGACGTGACGACGGGGCTGTAAGCCGCGTTGGATAAGCGAGAGTAAGGCGGGGTTTTGCCCCGCCTTTTCTTTTTGGGGGATGCCGACAGGATTATGTAATCGGCGCGTTTTGTAGTTTCTCCTCCCGGCGATATATAGAGTTCTATTCTTTCTCATTCTTGGATCACGAAGACCCTTGATTGCCGTTTGTCCATACGTGCTGGGCCATATGAACTTCGGCGGTCATCTGCGCTCGCGGAAGAGGATAGACTATGTCTGATTTGCCCAGTTGGAGTGATGCCGCAAGGGCGTACTTGGTGCAGGCACCCTCTGCGCTTCGCTGGGTGTAGGTCGCATGTATGCTATTTGTGCTAAGCGGTGCTATTTGGTACATGATCTGGCCAAACATATTGCCGTCTCTGCATTGGGTGGACCTGTCTTTCTGGCTGAGCGGTGTGGTTGGTGTGGCGCTTGCGATCCTTTTCATCTGGCCGTTTTATCGCGTTAGACCAGCCCCATCCCAATGGAAGCCGAAATCCAAGGTCTTCGGCGTCGTCGCAATTATTACAGTTCTATCCATCGGAAGCACTTGGGCGAACCTGGCGATCGCTCTTCCGTTTGCCGCGGTAAAGATCCGGGGAGAGGAGACGACCACAATTGTATCAGTGATCTCGAGCGAACCACATGACAGCTATCGGTATTGCAGAGGTATACTGAGAGTGAGAGCTCATGGGAGAGAGCGGCGAATCTGCAACTTCTCGAGGGACTTCCTTGCAACGCTGTCTCCTGGTGATCGGCTCAGAGTGGCAGGGCGCGGGACCTGGTTTGGGCAACATGTCCATACTCTCGTCCGCCTGCCGGGTTAGAGGGCGAAAGTCCTCCTGCTGGAATCTGCGACCAAGAAAAGTAGTGCGGGGATTCAGCCCACCGAGTGGGTAAACACTGGGGGCGGAGGCTTCCGCCTTTCGGGCATGGCAAAACTCCAGCCCGCGCACCATCCAGACCGGAGTCAAGGCCGCAGGCCGCCGGGCTGATCGGCGGCCCGTCCCGACGGGTCGGCGATTTTGCCTGCCGCGTGCGGCGCGGATCTGGAAGATGCACCTTGCTGCCATAAAGCGCGTCGGGGGAGGTGTTTCGTCGCCACCCCACGGGCCGCCGACCAGCCCGGCTGGCGGGGCGGATGGTCCGTACAAAAGCCTCAGGGTCGGCATCCCCGGCAAACCTCAGTAAAACGCTAGACACCCCATCCCAACCTTGCTATCAGCCCCCATCCCGCCACCCCGGATTCGTCCGGGGTGGTCATCTTTTGGCGCAAGCCAAGCAAAACCGGGGACCTTCGGGGCCCTTGACACAGACAGCCGGGACTTACCCGGCGCGAAGCAAACGGAAGAGAGCAAGCATGGCACTCAAGTCGTATAAACCGACGACGCCGGGCCAGCGTGGGCTGGTGCTGATCGACCGTTCGGAGCTTTGGAAAGGCCGCCCGGTCAAATCCCTTACCGAGGGTTTGACCAAGAACGGCGGACGGAACAACACCGGACGGATCACGATGCGTCGTCGTGGTGGGGGCGCAAAGCGTCTGTACCGCGTGGTCGATTTCAAGCGCAACAAGATGGACGTTTCCGCGACCGTCGAGCGCATCGAATACGATCCCAACCGCACCGCGTTCATCGCGCTGATCCGCTATGACGATGGCGAACAGGCCTATATCCTCGCACCACAGCGTCTGGCCGTGGGCGACAAGGTCGTCGCCGCAGCCAAGGCCGACGTGAAGCCGGGCAACGCGATGCCGTTCTCGGGCATGCCGATCGGCACGATCATCCACAACATCGAGATGAAGCCCGGCAAGGGCGGTCAAATCGCCCGCGCCGCTGGCACCTATGCCCAGTTTGTGGGCCGCGATGGTGGCTATGCCCAGATCCGCCTGTCGTCGGGCGAATTGCGCATGGTCCGTCAAGAATGCATGGCGACGGTTGGCGCGGTCTCGAACCCCGACAACTCGAACCAGAACCTCGGCAAGGCCGGCCGCAACCGTCACAAGGGCATCCGCCCAAGCGTTCGCGGTGTGGTCATGAACCCGGTCGATCACCCCCATGGTGGCGGCGAAGGCCGTACCTCGGGTGGCCGTCACCCGGTCACGCCCTGGGGCAAGCCCACCAAGGGTGCGCG
>JABDPT010000078.1 GCA_013042605.1 Paracoccaceae bacterium | reverse complement strand
GTTCTTCTTCTTGCTGCCCTTGGTGGGCTCGGCATGGCGGCGCGTCGCCGCAAGGCCTGATCGCCCCAAGCACAGCATTGGTCACAATAGATGGCGGGTCCCGACAGGGGCCCGCCATTTCGCGTTTTCGGGCGGTCGGTTAACCTTGCCAAAACGGCGAGCGCACTGATAACTCACTGACATCGCAGTCTTGGAATTAAGCATCGCTCCATGCCCCTGCCCGTCTTTGTCATTTCGCTTCCCGACAGCCACGCGCGCCGTGCCGCGATCTCGGACGCGCTTGGCGGGCTTGGACTGGCATTCGAATTCGTCGATGCCGTGGATGGACGATCCGGCTTGCCTGCCGATCAAGAGCCTTGTGTCGATCGCCAGGCCGCAGCCCACGATCTTGGCCGCCCGATGAGCGATGCAGAGCTTGCCACCGCGCTGTCCCATGTCCTTGTCTACGAACGGTTTTTGGCAAGCGCGCATGAACACGCGCTTATACTTGAAGACGATGCGGTGCCGACGCCGGACCTGATCGCGTTCCTCGATGCCAAGGGCTATACCGCCGCCCCACTTGTCCTGTTGCATCATCTGGGCGCGCGCGTTCTGCCCCATAGTGGCACGCGCGTCGCAGAGACCCTGAACCTGCGTCCGCTGGCGGTGCCGTGCTTTCGCGCCACCGCCTATACGTTGTCGCGCGGCGGGGCCGAATGGCTTCTCGAACGCACCCGGCCCGTGTCCGGAACGGCGGACTGGCCCGCCGATATCACACGGTTGCCGGCAATGGTGGTCGATCCGCAGATCGTTCACCATCCGCGCGTCGAACTGGGCCAATCCACCATCGCGCCCGGTCGGGCGACGCGCGGCGGGCACCGCTGGCATCGGTTTCTGGACCCATCCTATGCGCGCCGTGTCTGGCGCAAGATGCGCAGCGAAAGGATATCGTGATGGATTTCGCGCTGAGCGAAGAACAAACGGCCATTTTCGACATGGCCCGCGCCTTCGGGGCCGAGCATATCGCGCCCCATGCGCGGCAATGGGAGGCGGACGGCACGATCCCGAAAGAGTTGTGGCCCGAGCTGGCCGCGTTGGGGTTCGGGGGTCTTTATGTGTCTGAAGACAATGGCGGATCCGGCCTGACCCGGCTTGATGCGACGCTGGTGTTCGAGGCTTTGTCGATGTCCTGCGCGAGCGTCGCGGCCTTTCTGTCGATCCACAACATGTGCGCGGCGATGATTGACCGGTTCGGATCGGCAGAGTTGCAGGAGCGGTTCCTGCCCGACGCTTTGACGATGGGGCGCGTGTTTTCCTATTGCCTGACCGAACCCGGCTCGGGCTCGGATGCCGCCGCGCTCAAGACCCGCGCGGCGCGCACGAATGAGGGGTATCGCCTGACCGGAACGAAGGCCTTCATCTCGGGCGGCGGCTATTCGGACGCTTACATCGTCATGGCCCGCACCGGCGAGGATGGCCCGCGCGGGATCTCTGCTCTGGTCGTCGAAGACGGAGCGCCGGGGCTGAGTTTTGGCGGTCTGGAGGAGAAGATGGGCTGGAAAAGCCAGCCGACGCGTCAGGTCCAGTTGGACAATTGCGACATTCCGGCTGGCAATCTGCTGGGTGAAGAGGGTCAGGGTTTCACATATGCGATGTCGGGGCTGGATGGTGGGCGGCTGAACATCGCCGCCTGTTCGCTGGGGGCCGCGCAGGCCGCGCTCAACGCCACGCTGGGCTATATGGCCGAACGTAAGGCCTTCGGAAAAAGCATCGACCAGTTTCAGGCGCTGCAATTCCGGCTGGCGGATATGGAGATCGCGTTGCAATCGGCGCGCATCTTCCTGCGACAGGCGGCGTGGAAACTTGATACCGGCGCGCCGGATGCGACGCGGTTTTGCGCGATGGCCAAGAAGCTGGTGACCGAAACCGGAAGCGAGGTGGCCGACCAGTGCCTGCAATTGCATGGCGGCTATGGGTATCTTGCGGATTACGGCATCGAAAAGATCGTGCGCGACCTGCGCGTGCATCAGATCCTTGAAGGCACGAACGAGATCATGCGCCTGATCGTTGCCCGGCAGATGACCGCGCGATGAGTGATATCGAGATTCGGAAAGCCGGGCGCGCGGGGCGGATCACGCTGAACCGGCCCGATGTGCTCAATGCGCTGACATGGGACATGTGCCTTGCCATCGAGGGCGCGCTTGACGCCTGGGCGGCGGATGACGAGGTGGCGCTTGTCATCATCGACGGCGCCGGGGAGCGCGCGTTTTGCGCGGGCGGCGATATCGCCGAGATGTACCGTACGGGCCGCGAGGGCGATTTCGATTATGGCCGCGGCTTCTGGGCGGATGAGTATCGCATGAACGCCAAGGTGTTCGAGTTTCCGAAACCCTATGTCGCGCTGATGCAGGGCTTCACGATGGGCGGCGGGGTTGGTGTGTCGTGCCATGGTTCGCACCGCGTGGTCGGCACGTCGAGCCGCATCGCCATGCCGGAATGCGCCATCGGGCTGGTGCCGGATGTGGGCGGCAGCATGATCCTGTCGCAGGCGCCGGGGCGCATGGGCGAATATCTGGGCACCACGGGCTACCGGATGGGCCCGAGCGACGCGATTTTGGCCGGGTTTGCGGATTATTTCGTCCCGGAGGATAGCTGGCCTGCGCTGATCGGCACGCTGGAGGAAAGCGGGGACGTGGCCGAGGTCGACCGCGCCGCAAAACTCGCGCCCCCTGCCCCGCTAAAGGACATGCAGGCCGCTATCGACCGGCATTTCAAGGGGGCGACGCTGGGCGATGTGATGCGGTCGCTCGACCATGATCATGATGCGTTTTCCGCCACCGCGCGCAAGGCGTTGTTGCAAGGCAGTCCGCTGGCAATGGCCTGTGCCTACGAGATGATCGGGCGGGTGCGCGGCACCAGGGGTATTCGCCGCGCGCTTGAGATGGAGTATCGCTTTACCTACCGCGCCGGTGAGCAGAGCGATTTCCTTGAAGGCATTCGCGCCGCCATCATCGACAAGGACCGCCGCCCGAACTGGCGACATGACGGCCCCGAAGACGTCACGGTTCAGGAAGTTGCAAAGATGCTGATGCCGCTCGGGGCGGACCGGCTTACCTTCGGAGACTGACGCCATGAAAATCGGGTTTATCGGACTGGGCAATATGGGCGGGCCAATGGCCGCCAACCTTGCGGCGGCGGGGTATGAGGTGACAGGCTATGACCCGATTGCCCCCTTCCCCAAGGGCGTGACAGAGGCCAAGAGCGGTAAGGACGCCGCGCGCGGGCAGGATGTGGTGATCACGATGCTGCCCGATGGCACGATCTTGCGGGCGGTCGCCGGCGAGGTCATCCCGGTGATGACCAAGGGGGCCGTGCTGCTTGATTGTTCGACGGTGGATGTTCAAAGCGCGCGGGATGTCGCCGCGCTGGCGACGGATGCGGGGCTTGAGGCGCTGGATGCGCCGGTGTCGGGCGGTGTCGGCGGGGCGACCGCCGGGACGCTGACCTTCATGGTCGGCGGCAGCGAGGCCGGGTTCGCCCGCGTCGCCCCCCTGCTTGAGGTGATGGGCCAGAAGGCGGTGCATTGCGGCCCCTCGGGCAATGGTCAGGCGGCCAAGATCTGCAACAACATGATCCTCGGCGTGACGATGATCGCCACGTGCGAGGCCTTTGCGCTGGCCGACAAGCTGGGCCTTGATCGGCAGGCGATGTTCGATGTCGTGTCCACCTCGTCAGGCTATAGCTGGACGATGAATGCCTATTGCCCCGCCCCCGGCATCGGCCCCAAAAGCCCGGCCGACAATGATTATCAGCCCGGCTTCGCGGCGGAATTGATGCTGAAGGACCTGCGCCTTGCGCAACAGGCGGCGGAAGCGGCGGATGCCGATACGCCGATGGGTGAGGCCGCGCGCGACCTTTACGAGCGATTCGTCGAGGAAGAGAACGGCAAGGGCCGCGACTTCTCGGCGATGCTGCCCCGGTTCGAAGGACGCGGGCGCGCATGACAGGGTGGACGGCAGAGGTTGGACCGCTTGGCGCATTGGCGCCAGAGGCCCGACGCCGCCTTGATGCCTTTGCCGTCAATCGGGTCCCCAAGGGCAGCGTGCTCTTTCAGCCGGGCGACGCCGTTCAGGGCTATGTCATTGTTCTGGAAGGCCGTATCGCCGTGAATCTGGTCGGCGCGACGGGCCGTGACATCCTTCTTTACGACGTGACCCCCGGCAAATCCTGTATCCAGTCGACGCTGGGGCTTCTGGGCGGCGAGGATTACAGCGCCGAGGCAGTGGCCCAGACCGATGCGCGGATCGTCCTGCTGCCCAAAGAGGCGTTCCTCGACCTCTTGGGCAACTCGCCCGAGTTCCGCGCGATGGTTTTCGCGGCCTTCGCCGAACGGATGCAATCGCTGATGCAGGTACTTGAACGCGTGGCGTTTCAGAAGGTCGAGGCCCGGCTGGCCGCCTATATCCTTGCGCAGGCGGATGCGACAGGACAGGTGAGCATGACCCAACAGGATCTGGCCCGGGCCATCGGCAGTGCGCGCGAGGTTGTCTCTCGCCGACTGGATGCGATGGCGCGCAGCGGCCTTGTCGCGGTCGAGCGTGGCAAGCTGAAGGTGCTTGATGCCGGTGCGCTGAAACGAATGAGCGAAAGCATGTCTGTGTGACTATGTCACGAACACTTCGCCGTCTTGGTGGTAGTATCACACCGTAACGCACATCAAGGAGACTTAAGATGTTCACGAAAAACGAAGGTACTGTCGATCGCGTGCTGCGGGTTCTTTTCGGGGCCGCGCTGCTGGTCGCCTTTTTCGCCATGCCCGAGTTGAGCTACCGCTGGGTGCTGTTGCTGGGCATCGTGCCGCTTGCCACCGGACTTCTGGGCAGTTGCCCGGTCTATTCGATCTTCGGCATCTCGACCTGCAAGCTGAAGCAATAGCAACGTCTCCGCCCGCGCAATGCGGGCGGGATGCCTGGAATGTTAGCGCTAATAGACCGGATTCGCGGTGCGGGCAGCGCGATTCTGCTTTAAAATATGGCGGAATGCGTTGCCCTTGGCGCAACAAATGCTAAACCTCTGAGACAGTTGAAGGCCGGAGTTACCGGCCCCACTCAGGGAGAGACCATGAAAACCATGACCTTTACGGCCGCAGTCGCGGTCGCTGTTTCCGCATCCACCGCCTTTGGCGCGGGTCACCTTGACCGCACCGGCTGGCCCGAAAGCTTCACCGTGGGCACCGCGTCGCAGGGTGGCACCTATTTCGCCTATGGCTCTGGCTGGGCAAACCTTGTGGCCGAAGAGCTTGGCCTGTCGGGCGGCGGCGAAGTCACCGGCGGCCCGATGCAGAACATGGCGCTTGTGCACACCGGCGACGCCGCCTTCGGCATGACCACCATGGGTCCCGCGGCGGAATCGCTGGGCGGTACGAACCCCATTGCCCCGGGCCTTCAGATGGACAACGCCTGTGCGATGTTCCCGATGTATCAGACGCCCTTCTCGGTGACCGCTCTGGCATCGTCGGGGATTGCCAGCATTGCCGACATTCCGGACGGCGCGCGCATCGGCTTTGGCCCTGCGGGCTCGACCTCGGACACGTACTTCCCGCGCATGATGGAAGAGCTTGGCGTCAACTTCGAGCGTCGCAATGGCGGCTGGTCGGACCTTGGCGGTCAGCTTCAGGATGGCCTGCTTGACGTCATCGCCTTCGCCGCCGGTGTGCCGGTTCCCGCCGTCAGCCAGCTTGAAGTGCAGACGGATGTGAACATCATCGAGTTCACCGAAGAGGAACAGGCCAAGATTCTGAACGCCTTCCCGGTCAGCCAGTTCAACATCGCCGCCGACACCTATTCGACGCTGGAAAGCGACGCGCGTTCGGTTTCGATGTGGAACTTCGCCATCGCCAATTGCGACCTGCCGGAAACCTTCGTGGAAGCCGTGGTCGACGTGGTGATGTCGGACAATGACCGCATGGTGAACATTCACCGCGCCGCCCGTTCGACCCTGCCCGAGAACTGGGACAAGAACGGCGTGCTGATGTGGCACCCCGGTGCCGCCAAGTGGTTCAAGGAAAATGCCGGGGCCGATATCCCCGACAACATGATCCACGGCATGTAAGCCAGACCTGCCCGTTTGGGTAATGGGGCCGCTCCGGCATCGGGGCGGCCTTTTTCGTGGGCCGCCCTGCCGCCACGGCAGCGTTGACAGGTGCGCCTATGCCACCCCAGCGTTCGAGCGAACAAACGAGACCCCGCCATGCTTGCCATCACCTCGATCTATGCCGCCCTGATCGCCCTGATCTTTCTGGCACTGAGCATCCGCGTGATCCGCTATCGCCGCGCCACGCGCAAAGGGTTGGGCGACGAGGGCGACAAGTCGCTTCTCAAACGCATGCGCGCGCAGGCCAATTGTGCGGAATATGCGCCCATCGGCCTGATCCTGCTGTCGCTGACCGAAGCGGCGGACGCCCCGGGTGCCGCGGTGCATGTGCTGGGGCTGACGCTGTTTCTGGGCCGGGTGGCGCATGGCTATGGCTTTTCGGCCAGCCCGCCCAACATGGTGCTGCGCACGGTCGGGATGGGACTGACGCTGACGATGATCGGCCTCAGCGCCCTTGGCCTTCTCGCGCACGCCCTGATTTGATCGGTGATTTCCCGTCTGCTGCGCAAATTTCCCCTTGCAGAGACGGCGATGTCTTTATATCTCCCCCTCACCCAATGGACGCGGGCGTAGCTCAGGGGTAGAGCATTACCTTGCCAAGGTAAGGGTCGTGAGTTCGAATCTCATCGCCCGCTCCAATTTTCGAGACATTCGAGGCTGCAAAGCAGTTCGCTTCTGGGCTGGAACCGCGCCAGATCGACTTTTTCTTTTGATTAATCCAACACGGGAAAACGTGGTAGCAGAGCGCTTGGTTCACAGCCAGTATCAGGTCTTTTCAAGCACAAGCCATTCCTGCAGCGCTTGCAGGATTCGATGATCGAAGCCCTGAAGTTCTCTGAAACCATGTGGCTTGCCAGCGGCCACGATGGTTTCCTTCTTGTAATGGGCGATGCCGGGCGTCGACGATTCGTGTGAGCGACCGATCCAATTCTTGCCCTTGTACTCGCCGCCGAAGATGCCGGTAGGCGGTTTGTAGCTAAGCAGGAAGATCGTGCCCGGTCGCGAAACCTTCGCCAACTCTTTGAAGCACAAGTCCATTTGGCTTTTGCTTGTGTGGGTAAACACACTGCGGGCGAAGGCGAAATCGAACACGACGTCGCCAAAGCTTCCCTTGAAGTCAAACTGATCAGTATCCGACAAATTCGGTGTTTTGTCCTGAAGGAAGGGCTTGGCGAGCTTGTCTTTCCCCTCGTCCATCATCGCAGTATTCGGCTCGACCCCGTAGTACATGTCCTTTTCGAGGTAATTCATCAGCAAAAAGCCGTTCCTCAGAGCGCCGCAGCCGATATCAAGGACGCGCGACTTGGGTGTCATTCCAAGGATGCAGAGCGAATAAAAGGTCGCGAATGTCACATCCGCGAAACGATCATTTGGCCCGCCGGTGAAGTTCCGGAAGGACGCAAGGCTTTTGACGATATCGTCAAGTCTCATGATCAATCTCCTATTCTTCGCCCTGGCTCCGCGATGACCGAATGGCCAGCCTCATGAGCCCCGTCATTGTCCCAAGATTGAGGTCGTGAGTTCGAATCTCATCGCCCGCTCCAGAATTCTCACTACCAGACATATCGGCCCCTACCGATCCAGCGCGCGCGCCTGTGCGAAGGACAAAAGCCTTCGGCTGTCTTCGTCCCAGAGGTGAAGGCGTGCGGTCGACAGGCTTTCGCCGATGGTCATCCGGTTGCTGCCGGCGAGGTCGGCGTGATCGCGCAGCACTTCGGGCAGGCGATAGAACGGAATGCGGCTATAGAGGTGGTGCACGTGGTGGATGCCGATATTGGCGCTGAGCCATTGCAGCGGCTCCGGCAGCACGTAATGCGAGCTGCCCTTGAACGCCGCGTCGTGCAGGTCCCAGTTTTCGCTTTCCTCCCAGTGGGTCGTTTCGAACTGATGCTGCACATAAAAGAGCCAGACCCCCGCAGTCGCCGCGAGAAGGCTTGTGGGCAGGAAGATCAGCAGGATGGGCATCAGCCCGCCGAAATAGAGGATCAGCACCAGGGCCGCGAAAATGGCGGCATTCGTGCTCATCGCGCTGACCCAGTAGCGCAGCCCGCTATGCCCAATTGGCAGGCGGTTCTGCAGAAAGAAAAGATAGCCCGGCCCAAGCCCGAAGAGAATGATCGGATGCCGGTAGAGCCGGTAGAGAAGGCGGTTCATCGGGGTAGAGGCGCGGTATTCGGCAACGGTCAGGGTGTGAACATCCCCCATCCCGCGCCGCCCGAGGTCGCCAGACGCCCCGTGGTGGATCGCATGTGAGCGCCGCCAGACATCATAGGGCGTCAGCGTCAGCACGCCCAGAACCCGGCCCAGCCAGTCGCTGACCGTTCGGTTCTGGAAAAACGAGCCATGGCCGCAGTCATGCTGGATCACGAAGAGCCGCAGCAGGAAGGCTGCGTTGACCACGGAAATCGCGAGCGTGAGCCAATAGCTGACGTCGAGCGAGGCCCAGGCCAGGACCCAGAGCAGCACGAAAGGCCCCACGGTTATGGCCAGTTCGGACCAGCTTCGAATCGCGCTTGGTTCGCGGTAGGTGGCGAGGATTTTCACCCAGTCGCGCGGGCTTCGCGTGTCTGGCGTTGGCCGGGACGGGTCGGATTGATCGAACATCTGCCTGCTTTTTTGATCTTCTTAGTGCGGTCATAGCGGAATTATCGAGGCGCGCCTACCTATCTTTGCCAGCGCGCGGTCCCACCGGCCGGGCAAACCATTGCCAGCAAATATGCGACAGGTGGCGGTCCGGGCCATCGTTCCGGCTTGGAACCCCGTGCCCACGGGCCTATAACCCGCGCGCAATGTCAGACGGAGGCGCAGATGCGCACGGCCAGTATCACGCGGACCACCGCGGAAACCGATATCAGTGTCGAGATCGATCTTGACGGCAGCGGGGCGTATGACAACGCGACCGGTGTCGGCTTTTTCGATCACATGCTGGATCAGTTGGCCCGTCACGCGCTGATCGACATGAAAATCCGCGCCACCGGCGACACGCATATCGACGACCACCACACGGTGGAAGACACCGGCATCGCGCTGGGTCAGGCGCTGGCACAGGCGCTTGGCGAAAAGCGCGGCATCCGGCGCTATGGCGAATGCCATTTGCCGATGGATGACGCACAGGTGCGCGCAGCGCTCGATCTGTCGGGGCGGCCCTTCCTTGTCTGGAATGTCGCCATGCCGACGCCGAAGATCGGCACGTTCGATACCGAGTTGGTGCGCGAGTTCTTTCAAGCGCTGTCGACCCATGGCGGCATCACCCTGCACATCGACCAGATCCACGGCTTCAACAGCCACCACATCGCCGAAGCCGCGTTCAAGGCGGTGGCGCGGGCGTTGCGGTCCGCGGTTGAGGTCGATCCGCGCAAGGCGGATGCGGTTCCGTCGACCAAGGGCACGCTCTAGGCGCCATGCTTACGGTTCTGATCGACTACGAAAGCGGCAACCTGCACTCAGCCGAGAAGGCGTTTCAGCGCATGGCGCAGGAAACCGACGCGGGCGAGGTGCAGGTGACGACGCGGCCCGAAGATGTGGCGCGCGCCGACCGGATCGTGCTGCCTGGCGACGGGGCCTTTCCGGCCTGCAAGGCGGCGCTTGCGGAACGCTCGGGTCTTTATGACGCGCTGATCGAGGCGGTGGAAGGCAAGGCGCGCCCGTTTCTGGGCATCTGCGTCGGCATGCAGCTTATGGCGCGCATGGGCCATGAATATGAGCCCGTGCCGGGGCTGGGCTGGATCGACGGAGAGGTGCGCAGGATCGTGCCGGATGACCCGTCGCTGAAGGTGCCGCATATGGGGTGGAACGATCTGGTGATCGACGCACCGCACCCGGTTCTGGACGGGATTTCAACGGGCGACCACGCCTATTTTGTCCATTCCTATCAGATGGATGTGAACGACAGCTCACAGCTTCTGGCGCATTGCGATTATGGTGGGCCGGTCACCGCCATCGTCGGGACCGGCACGCGCATCGGCACGCAGTTTCATCCGGAAAAAAGCCAGTCTGCCGGGCTTCGCCTGATCGCGAATTTCCTGAAATGGGCGCCGTGACGGGTCAGAGACGATCCCGCCGGCCCCGGACCCGCCCTAGTTCAGCCGCGTCCAGGTCTGCCCGTCGCAGAGCATCGCCTTGCAGCCACGCACACGAAGCCGGTTGCCCTCAAGCTTCATGTCCGCCCGCGCGGTGACGTCCATCAGCGGCACCCAGACCGTTCCGTTCCCGTAGGCCCCGTTGCCCTTCGGCTCGATCCCCCAGAACAGGCGCTTGCCGATATTGGGCGTGGTCACTTTCTGACCCGCCGGGTTGAACGCTTCGAGGATCGTGCCGCAGAGTTTCTGTCCGCAGCGGCTGATTTCGATATGAGACACCAGATCCTTGCGATCCGGTTCGGTCTTCCAGACACCAAGCGCCGGTTCGGCCATCGCAGGACCGGCAGCAAGGGCCAGAACAGCAAGCAAAGCAACGCGCATTTCGGGCTCCACCCATTTAACGACTGCGCTGATTAGCACGGGGTGGAGCGCCGCTCAAATCACGATTTGCTACTGGGCGACGCGCCGCCAAACCTGTCCGCGACAGATGCCCAGAACGCAGCCGTTCACCTCGAGCTGGTCGCCCGAAAGCGTCATGCGCGAGTTATAGGTCTTGTCCCGGTCCGGCGCCCAGATCTTGCCGCCGCGATAGTTGCCGTCGCCGCGCGCTTTCATGTCCCAGATCATCTGGCGGCCGATATTGTCGGACGGACGCTCTGCGCCAGAGCTGTTATAGGCCTTGACGATCGTGCCGCAGATCGCGGCCCCGCAGGGGGCGATTTCGACATGGCCGAAGTTGCCGTTATCGTCGGCCTGCGTCTGCCAGGTGCCCAGCACCGGTTCGGCCTGGGCCAGTCCAGCCGCCAGCATGAACGCCCCGGCCATGATCATTGCGTTTCTCATAAGGTCTCCTCCCTTGATGGCGTGGCATACTGCGCAAGCGGCCCAGCCCATCAAGCATGACGTCGGGTCGCTCGGCCCTTGGCAAGGCCCGCCAAGCGGGGCAAAAGGCAGCGACGACATACCGAAAGACCCTGACATGATCCTGTATCCCGCCATCGACCTCAAAGACGGCCAGTGCGTGCGCCTGTTGCGCGGTGAGATGGCGGACGCCACCGTGTTCAACGACGACCCCGCGGCACAGGCGCGGGCCTTTCAGGACGCGGGCTGCGACTGGGTGCATCTGGTGGATCTGAACGGGGCCTTTGCGGGCGCGCCTGTGAATGGCGCGGCGGTCGAAGCGATCCTTGCGGCGATCGACGTGCCGGCGCAGTTGGGCGGCGGCATTCGGGACATGGCCACCATCGAGGGGTGGCTGAAAAAGGGCCTGTCGCGGGTGATCCTTGGCACGGTTGCGGTGGAAAACCCCGATTTGGTGCGCGAGGCGGCGCGCGCCTTTCCCGGTCAGGTCGCCGTGGGGCTCGATGCACGGAACGGGCGCTTGGCGACCAAGGGCTGGGCTGAGGAAACCGACGTCATGGTGACCGATCTGGCGCGGGCCTTCGAAGATGCCGGGATCGCCGCGATCATCTATACCGATATCGACCGCGACGGCGCGATGGGGGGGCCGAACATCGCCGCGACCGAGGCGTTGGCGCGGGCGGTGGATGTGCCGGTGATCGCAAGTGGCGGCGTGTCGTCGATGGCCGATCTTCTGGCCTTGCGGGACACCGGCGTAATCGCTGGCGCGATTTCGGGCCGGGCGCTTTATGATGGCGCAATTGATCTGGCGGAGGCGCTGAACGCGCTATCGGAATGAGCGCCGCCTTCATTCAGGGATTCATGCTGCTGGGCTGGCCGATTGCTGTGGCGCTTGTGGCCTTTGCCCTGCGATCGAAGGCGGCGCGTTTGATCCTTTGGATCTATGCGAGTGCATGGTTTCTAAGCGAAGCTGCACGCGGGGCTTTCCGGGCATGGTTGCGTCGTAACGACTGCGACGATCCATTGGGTGACCTGCATTGCCAGATCGCTCCGTTTTCCGAGAGCGCGCTGCGCACAATCGCCGACACGTCCTTCGGACTCCTGCTTCTGCTGCTCGTTGCCGCACCGGCCATCGCCGTCTTCGCAGCAGCCGCTGAATGGCGGGTGCGCCGCCGACGCTAGTTGCCCGCAGCGGCCGCCGTCAGCTTGCCCAGGGCGCCCGCCATCATCTTCACCACCTCGGCATCCGCCGGTACGTCGTAATCGGCGAACATATCTGCGGGCGCTTCGTAAAGCAGAACGGTCTGCCCGCCGTCGTCGAAGACCAGCACCCGCAGCGGCAGCACAAGACCGGCCCGCAAGTCGGCCTGCAGCGCGGGCGTCCCGAGTTTGGGGTTGCCGAAGACCAAAAGCTGGGCGTCCGCAAGCTCCATATCCACCGACGCGGCCCCTGCCCCGTGATCGACACGGGCGAACACTTTGGCGCCGGCCCCGGTGACCGCGGCCTCAAGGCGGTCTGCGGCCTCGGCCACCGTCCCGGTGGCCTCGACGCGTACGAACTCGGCCCAGGCGGGCAGCGCGACGAGTGTGCAAATGGCGGAAAGTACAATGCGGATCATGGAAAGAGTCCCCCGAGATTGATGTTCCGAAAGACTAACGACATTGCCGCGCCACCGGTCTCACACTTGCGCGAGCGGCGGATCGCCGCCGTTGGCTGCCATAGGCGCGGGAACAATCAGCGCTGGTCCTTGCAGCCGGATTGACCTAAAACCCGCGGCGCAATGCTCAAGACCCGCATCAAACCCTGTCTTGACGTGGCGGATGCCCTTGCTGCCTTGAAGGAAATCTGATGCACGTCTTCGCCGTTCCCTTGCCGCCTGCCAGTGCGCTTCATGCCCGCCGCGTTCGGGGTGATTTCCTCGATTTCTATGCGGTCGATGCCGAGATGACGCCGCGCCAAGCCGCAGAGATCATTACCGATTTCCCAGGCTGGGCAAGGTTTCTGCTTGTGATCCGCCGGGTGGTGACCGCCCCCT
The DNA here is from genome assembly GCA_013042605.1 of Paracoccaceae bacterium. GTDB lineage: Bacteria > Pseudomonadota > Alphaproteobacteria > Rhodobacterales > Rhodobacteraceae > JABDPT01. The sequence continues at coordinate 2,820 of JABDPT010000078.1, read as the reverse complement.
TCGGCCTTGACAATGACGGCCCCGACGCCGCCGACCGCGTGGGTATCTTTCCGGTCGAAAGCGAGGATGAGGGAGAGCTGATCGCAGGGTTCGATGACAAGCATCTGGAGTTCCGTGTCTCGGTTCTGCGGGACGGGGGCCGGGTGCATCTGGCGACGTGGGTGAACCCGCATAATCTCGGCGGGCGCATCTATCTTGCCGCGATCATGCCATTTCACATCATGATTGCCCGCAATGCGCTGGCCCGGGTCGCGGCGGCCCCGCAGGCGGTTGCGTGAGGCCCGGTCGGCGGCTGGCACAATTCCCCGAACCGCGCTAGAGAACACCCATGCTCAAGACCCGCATCATTCCCTGTCTGGACGTGGCCGATGGCCGTGTCGTCAAGGGCGTCAACTTCGTCGATCTGATCGATGCGGGCGACCCGGTGGAAAGCGCGCGCGCCTATGATGCGGCGGGGGCGGATGAGCTTTGTTTTCTCGACATCCACGCGACCCATGAAAATCGCGGCACGATGTATGATCTGGCGACCCGCACGGCCGAGCAATGCTTCATGCCGCTGACCATCGGCGGTGGCGTTCGCACGGTCGAGGACGTGCGCAGCCTGCTTTTGGCCGGGGCCGACAAGGTAAGCTTCAATTCAGCCGCCGTCGCCGACCCCGACGTGGTGGCCCGTGCGGCCGACCGGTTCGGATCGCAATGCATCGTGGTGGCGATCGACGCCAAGACCGTAAGCCCCGGAAAATGGGAGATTTTCACCCATGGCGGACGCAAACCCACGGGCATCGACGCGGTGGAGTTCGCCAAAACCGTTGCGGCCAAAGGCGCGGGAGAGATTTTGCTGACCTCGATGGATCGCGACGGCACGCGGGCGGGTTTCAACCTGCCGCTGACGCGCGCCATCGCCGATGCCGTACCGATCCCGGTGATCGCCTCGGGCGGGGTTGGCACGCTTGACCACCTTGTCGAAGGGGTGACCGAAGGCCATGCAAGCGCCGTACTGGCCGCGTCGATCTTTCACTTCGGCGATTTCACCATCCGCGAGGCCAAGGAACACATGGCCGCCGCGGGCATTCCCGTGAGGCTTTCATGAGCGCACTCGACCGTCTGGCCGCCACCATCGAGGCCCGCAAAACCGCCGATCCCGACGGGTCATGGACGGCAAAACTGCTGTTGAAGGGCCCCGAGAAATGCGCCGAGAAATTCGGGGAAGAGGCGGTAGAGGCCATCGTCGAAGCGGTGAAAGGCGACCGTCAAGCGCTGACCCGCGAGGCGGCGGATGTGCTTTATCACCTGCTGGTGATGATGGCGGCGCGGGATGTGGCGCTGACGGATGTGCTGGCCGAGCTTGAGCGGCGCGAAGGGATGTCGGGGATCGACGAAAAGGCGGGGCGTTCGGGCGGCTAGCCGGCCGGGAAACACCCGAAATCGAGCGCCCCATGGTGGCGATACTCGATGCAAAACCTGCGTTCGGGCAGATAAACCCAGAAAAGACCGTCGTCGGCGATTTCGCGTAAGGTCGCGCGCAGCCCGTTGAAATCCATTTCCAAGGTTGGATCTGCCCCGTTTTCGGGATGCACGTGAACCCTGTCGCCGGGCCCTGCTCCGGCCTGTTCCGCAGCGTTCAGCGCCTCTGTCAGGGCGGCGGTCGTCTGGTCGTAGTCGGTTAGCGTTGCCCCGCCACGCAAGGTTGCTCGCGTCCAGTCCACATGCGCCGCAACGCGCCAGGGAATGGCGGTTTCGAAGTGGTCGCGTGCGGCGGTATCGTCCGGCGATCCGGTGGCTAGCACGCGAAAGGCGACGCCCTTCGACCGCAGAATATCAACGAGATCATCCAACTATTGGCTCGTTTCCAGACCCCACCCGCCAAACCGGCCCGAAAAGACGCGGGATTTCGATTTTGGGGCAGCGGTCCTGCACCACGGCGACGCCCTGCCCTTGCGCCTTTGCCGCCGCGTCGGAATTGCGCACGCCGATCTGCATCCAGATCAGTGCGAGGTCCGGGAAGGCCGCGAGCGCCTCATCCACGATACCGGGCACATGGTCCGGCCGGCGGAAGATATCGACCATGTCCGCGGGTACATCCACATCCGACAGGCGGGCCCGCGCCGGTTCACCGAAAAAGACCCGCCCTTCCTGACCGGGGTTGATCGGGATCACGCGGTAGCCTGCTTCAAAGAGAAAGGCCGATACAAAATGGCTGGGCCGCGCGGGATTGGGCGAAAAGCCCACGACCGCAATCGTCCGCACACGCGCCAGAAGCGCTCGCAAATCATCGTCGGGCGGTGCAAGCAGGTTTCGCATCTGCCCGCCATAACACAAAAAAAGACGCCCGAGCAAAACCCGGGCGCAGTCACGGAACGAGGGACAGTGAAGTGGAACGCGCGAGTTCCGATCACGCGTCCATGTTAAATAGATAGGGATGCTGCCGCGCCTTTCAAAGGCGTGGTCCCAAAAACGTGATCAAGGGGTTAATCGCCTTATTGCGCGAGCACCGAGGGCCAGTTGCCATTGGCGCGGACGATGTTGCCGGGAATATCACGTTCCCAGCGGCGCTGGATGCGGCGCGAGAAGTTGAGGTAAAGCTTGCCGTCCACGATCTTCCACGCCTCCGGCACGGTCGAGGCGGTATAGCCTTCGGCCACGGCCCAGGCGCAGTAACCACCGTATTGCGGTGCGTAAGCCTCTGGATCGGTATCGAAGGCGGCCTTGTTCTCGGGCGTCGAAAACCGCCATGTCGCGCCGTTCCAGTCCGACGTGATCGCGGCATCGCCGGGGACCGGGCGGCCTTCGGTGAAATAGGCCACCGGATCGGTGCCATCG